>CADBTW010000104.1 GCA_902797695.1 uncultured Sutterellaceae bacterium | reverse complement strand
AGTTCGATCCTCCTCTTCTCCACCAAAATTCCAAAAACCCGGAACCGCATGACGGTTCCGGGTTTTTTCGTTTCCCGAGCAGTCCCAAAAGACGGGCTCCGGTGCGCGCATCGGAGCCCTGGGGCTTCTTCTCCCTCGAGAGGAACGAAAGCCCGCGATCCTCTACGCCCCCTTCGCGACCGCGTTCCTCATGAAGCGCGCCATGTCGCGCACGGCATCGTCCCCGAAATCGTGCTCGGCGTTGTATTCGCGCCAGAAAACCTCCGAACCGCAGCGGCTGATGATCTCGGCAGACTGCCGGGCGTAAGGCAGGGGGACAACGTCATCGAAGGCCCCGTGCCCCATGAAGACCGGTGTAGCGCGGCCCCCGAGCCCGATTTCCTGAGGAAGGGACCGGGCAAGCGGCAGATAGCCCGAAAGCGCGACGATGCCGGCAAGCGACAGGTCTTCGTGGAGCCCCGTGTAGAGCGCCATCGCAGCTCCCTGGGAGAATCCTGCGAGGAAAATCCGCTGCCTCGGCATGCCTTTCGCGGAAATCCGGTCAATAAGACGGCTGATCCGCTTCGCGCTCCGGCGTATCCCCGGGAGATCCTCGGTGTCGACAAGTCCGTTCCCCGGAAAGTCGTACCAGGCACGGACGGGCTTCCCGGGATCGGCTGAAAGCTCGCCCATCGGGGCGTTCACCATGACGTACCGCGCGGCAGGCCCCCCGAATGAGAGGACCTGCGACGGAAGCTCCGTGAAGGCGTGCACGTCCATCGCCATGCTTCCCAGCCAGATGACGGTGCAGGGCGGAGGCAGGCTCGATTCGACCGAGGCGATTTCAAAGGTTTCGAGGGGCTCCTCGTCCTTCTCCACCTCAACCGGGCGGCCGGATGGGATCCTCACCGGCGCCGGGTCGACAAAGGGCTTCCGGGCGGGCTCAGGCTCGCGGGGCGCGTTTTCGGCAAGAGGCTCGGAGGCAGGCTTATCCACTGACTTGTCGTCACGGCCCTTGTTCCCCGCCTGGGCTTCAGGCTTCCGCCTCGCGGACTTCGGACGGAACGCCTTGCAGACGTCCGGGTTCGTTTCGATGTAGGGGCCCCCAATCAGGTCGATGCAGTAGGGAACGGCGGCAAAAATCCCGGGCACCTCGACCCGGCCCTCGGCGTTCCTCAGCCCCCCGAGCGTTTCCGCGATTGCCTTCGGCTGCCCAGGAAGGTTGATGATGAGCGCGGCGTGGTCAGGAATTTCCCGAAGGGCTCCCACCTGCCTGGAAAGGATCGCGGTCGGGACGAAGCGGAGCGAAATCGCCCTCATCTGCTCGCCGAAGCCGGGAAGCTCCCGAGTCGACACCGCGAGGGTCGCCTCTGGCGTCACGTCGCGCCGCGACGGCCCCGTGCCGCCTGTCGTAAGGACGAGGTCGCACCGTTCGTCGTCAACCAGTTCCCGCAGGGTCTTCTCGATCGTGAAACGATCGTCCGGAATCAGGCGCTCGACCGTCTCGACCGGGGTCGCGATCGCCCTGAGGCACCAGTCCCTGAGCGCGGGGATCCCCTTGTCCTCATAGACGCCGCTGCTCGCGCGGTCGGAAACGGAAACCAGCCCGATCCGGATTCCTTCTTCGCCTTCGGTCATTCCTCTTCCCCCATTTCCTTTCCTGCGCCCTGCCGGTTCCGGTAATCCTCGACCAGGGCTTCGTGCAGCATCCTGTAGATCTCGCGGGAGAACTTAGGATTCCGTTTCGCGGGATCTTCCTTCGCGGCCTCGCGGCGGGCCGAACGGACCGACTGGCGGATCTTCTGGAGATCGATCCCGGGGAACCGGTTCATGAGATCCGTGAGAGGAGCGTCGGAGGCAAGGAGCTCGTCCCGCAGCCGTTCACACTGGTGCTGGATCGCAACCATGTCGGAACTCGTCCCCTCCGCGTCCGCGATCGCCTTGCGGATCGCGTCGGCGTCCGCCTGCCTCAGGAGCTTTCCGATGTGCTGCACCTCGCGCTGCCTTGCCTTGAACGTCCGGATCTTCTGGTAGCTGCGGACGGCCTCCAGCACTTCCTCGGAAAGCGGAAGCTTCCCTAGCACTTCCTCCGAGAGCCCGGTGAGCTCCTTCCCGAGCGCCTGAAGCGCCAGCATCCGGCGCTTCACCTCGGACTTGCTCGGGCCAAGGTCCTCGTCTTCGCCGCCGTCATCGCCGAACGCGTAGGCGTCGCGAACCATGATCTGCATAAAAGTACCTCAAAAAACCTGTGTTGCAAAAAGGAAAGGCACCGAGGGCGGGAAGCTTCCGGCTCCCGCGGACGGTGCCTTCAGGGCCTTCCGGCGCCGGGACCCCGCGCGCCAGAAGTCTCCCCGCTTCAGGCTACCTCGCGTACTCGCCCGCGGAAGGATCCTTCTCGCGCCGCGCGAAGAGCTCCTTCCAGAGCCCAACCTGACGACGGACCTGGGCCGGCGCGGTTCCGCCCGTGTGGTTCCTCGCGTTCAGGGCGCCTTCAAGCGTCAGGCTCTCGTACACGTCCTCCCCGATCTTGTCGCTGAACGAACGGAGGACGTCAAGCGGCATCTCGTGGAGCCCGACCTTCATCTCCACCGCGCGGCGAACGACGCGCCCGACGATGTCGTGGGCGGAACGGAAAGGAACGCCCTTACGGACCAGATAGTCGGCGAGGTCGGTCGCGGTCGGGTAGCCCGCGTGGCAGGCCGCCCGAAGCTCGTCCCTCTGGGGCTCGACCCCGGGCATCATCTCGATGAAGGCGTGAAGCGTGTCGCGGACCGTGTCGATCGCGTCGAACACCGGCTCCTTGTCTTCCTGAAGGTCCTTGTTGTAAGCGAGCGGAAGCCCCTTCACGAGGACGCAGAACTGGGCGAGCTCGCCGATCACGCGCGCGGCCTTGCCGCGGGCGGTTTCGGGAACGTCCGGGTTCTTCTTCTGCGGCATGATGGACGAGCCGGTCGTGAAGCGGTCCGGAAGATGGATGAAGTTGAAGCGCTGGCTCATCCAGTAGACGAGTTCCTCGGAAAGCCTCGAGATATGGATCATGATGAGGCTCGCCGCGGCAAGGAATTCAACGCCGTAGTCGCGGTCGGAAACGCTGTCAAGAGAGTTCTGCATGACGCCCTCGAACCCGAGGAGCTTCGCCGAATATTCGCGGTCAATCGGGTAGGTGGTGCCGGCAAGTGCCGCCGCGCCGAGCGGCGAGCGATTCACGCGATGCCGGAGGTCGAGCATCCGCTCATGGTCGCGCTCGAACATTTCGGCATAGGCGAGCATGTGATGCCCGAAGGTCACCGGCTGGGCGACCTGCATGTGGGTGAAGCCCGGCATCGCGGTGTCGGCCTCGTTTTCCGCGAGACGCACGAGCACCTTCTGAAGCTCGTTCAGCTGGAATGTGATCACGTCGATTTCGTCCCGGAGGTAGAGCCTCAGGTCGGTCGCAACCTGGTCGTTCCGCGAGCGGCCGGTGTGGAGGCGCTTCCCGGCGTCGCCGATCAGCGCCGTGAGGCGCGCTTCGATGTTGAGGTGCACGTCCTCGAGCTCAAGCTTCCACTCGAACTTCCCCGAGCGGATTTCCTCGCGGATCTGGGCCATCCCGCGGCGAATGTCCTCAAGGTCCTTCTGGGAAATGACGCCTGCCTTCGCGAGCATCGCCGCATGGGCGAGGGATCCGTCGATGTCGGCTTTCGCCATGCGCTTGTCAAAGCCGACCGAAGCCGTGTAACGGAGCACGAAATCCGCAACCGGCTCGGAGAACCGGCCAGACCAGGCCTTGTTTTTTGCGTGGAGGGGATCGAGGGAATCGTTGGTGTCTGCCATGTGAGAACCCACCTGCTGGATGAATGGAGGCTTGATTTTACAGCGGCTTGAGACGAACTTGAGAGTTGCAGGGCGTTTTTGCTTTTCCCTTAAGCGCCGGGAAAGAGCCCGTTGCTAGAATGGCTTCCCAAGTTCAAGAAGCGACAGGACGGCGGGGTTCGCTTCCCGGAGGCGCACCGCCTGCCCTGTTCCTGCCCACTCCCGCTTTCAAGCTACAAAAGGATCTGGGGAAAAGATGCCCGAAATGACGAACTGCGTGATTGCCACTCGAGAAAGCCCGCTAGCACTGTGGCAGGCGGAGCATGTGAAGGCGCTCCTTGAAAGCCGCTACGCCGGCCTACAGGTCGACCTCCTCGGCATGACCACGAAGGGTGACAAGATCCTCAACAAGACCCTTTCGAAAATCGGCGGGAAGGGGCTTTTCGTCGTGGAGCTCGAGGAAACGATCCGCCAGAGGAAGGCCCACCTCGCGGTCCACTCCCTGAAGGATGTTCCGATGGAGCTTTCCCCAGGATTCATGCTCGGCGCGGTTTCCTCCCGTGAGGATCCGCGTGACGCCTTCGTGAGCCCGAAGTACCGGAGCCTCGAGGAAATGCCTGACGGCGCCGTGGTCGGCACGGCATCCCTCAGGCGGGAGCTCATGGTTCGCAGCCGCTTCCCGAAGCTCGTCGTGAAGCCGGTGCGCGGAAACGTGGGAACGCGGCTCCGCAAGCTCGACTCAGGGGAATACGACGCCCTGATCATGGCTTCCGCCGGCCTGAAGCGGCTCGGCTTCGAAGAACGCATCCGCCAGGTGATCGACGCTTCTGTAAGTCTGCCCTCACCCGGCCAGGGAGCGCTCGGGATCGAGGTGCTCGCGGGCGACGAGGAAACGCTTCGCCTCGTCTCATTCATCAATGATCCCAAGGTCCGCGCCTGCACGGCGGCAGAGCGCGAGGTGTCGCGCGCGCTTGGCGGCTCCTGCCAGGTTCCGCTCGCGGCATACGCTGTTCCCGAAGGAACTGACGGGCTTTGGCTTCGCGCCATGGTAGGAAACCACCACACCGGCGAAGCGGTCTTCGCCGAAGTCCATGGTTCGATCGGGAAACCGCTTGAAGCCGCGCGCAAAGCCCTCGCGGAACTCCGATCGAAGGGGGCCGAGCGGATCCTCTCAGAGATCCTCGGGGAATGAGCGAACCAAGCCCCCGCCCCGTCATCCTCACCCGGACCGGGACCGCGAACACCCTTCTCGCCGCGGAAGCGTCGAAAAGAAGCGTTCCCGCATTCCTCTGGCCTGCCTTCTCCATCCGCCTTCCTGAGGACGACACCCGGATCCGGGAAACGCTCGCGGGGATCCGGGATTTCGACCTCGTCCACCTCGTCAGCCCCGCGACGGTCCGCTCACTTTCCCACTGGGTGAAGAAGTGGCCAGCCGGAATCCTGATTTCCGCAGCCGGATCCGGAACGGCACGGGCTGCTCATGAAGCCTGGGGGGAAAGCCTCTCCGTCATCAGCCCGGAGGGAGACACGGCGCACTCCGGAAGCGAAGCGCTCCTCAGCCTCCTGGAATCGCGGGGGCTCCCCCGCCGCCTGCTGATCTGCCGAGGGGACAAGGGCCGGGAATGGCTCTCGGAAAAGCTCGCCGCAAAGGGCGTTCACGTTGAAAAGCTCGCGTGCTACGAGCGCGTCCCCTACAGTCTTTCGGAAGATGACAAAGCTAAGCTCCGGGAAGCGATCGGGGGACCGTCCCCGGTCCTCTTCGCCGCGAGCTCGGAAGCGTTCGAGGTGATCCGCAGCGCGGTGTCCTGCGTGCAGGGCGCCTGGGAGTGGATCCTTTCCGGAGGCGCCGCCGTCATCCATCCGAGAATCCGTGAAAAGGCGGAATCATTTGGGTTCCGCGTAGTGGAAATGACGCCGCCCGACCCCGTTCCCGCCTTTGACTGCATGGAGGACATTGCCTCCCGGCTTGGAAGCTCCTAGAGAGCTCCCCGTGCGGGCCGGATAAAACTCAGGGCTTTCCCTTCGCCTCAGCCCTGAGTTCGAAGAGGGACCTCCCGGTCTGTTCGGCTGCGGCCGCGAGATCGTCAAATTCCACTTTCTCGCGCCTTACACCAAACCCTTCGGACACCTTCACCCGGACAGTGCCGGCCGAAGTCTGCCGTTCCTCGACTCGCCTGCTGAGCAGGAACCGCGGCTTTGCGGAGTACCGGATCCCGAGCGTAGAGGTATTTCGGAAGAAAACGTCCCGCACCGCCGCGAAGTCCTCCCTGCGGCACAGGCAGGAAAGCATTTCCGCCGCCCTCCCCTTCTTCATCACGATCGGGGTGAGCCAGGCGTCGAGCGCCCCGGCCCGCAGGAGGCTGTCCCGGGCGAATCCAAGGTCCTCGGGCGTCATGTCATCGATGTTTGCCTCGAGCTCCAGCACCTCGTCCGCCTGCGGTGCTTCCCCGGATTCCCCCAGAATCGCCCGCAGGCAGTTCGGTTCAGGGAAAACCCGGGAGCCGACGCCGCAGCCTTCCTTCAGGGGCCTCATGACAGGCATCGGCCCGAAGTCGTCCGCAAACGTTCTTATCAGCGCCGCTCCGGTTGGCGTGCAGAGCTCGCCCGGGAAAGCGCTTCCGAAGCAGGGTACGCCTTCAAGGAGCTTCGCCACTGCCGGCACGGGAACGCCGAGGATCCCGTGCCCGGTTCTCACGGTTCCGCTTCCTACGCAGACCGGGGACGAAACGACCCTGCCAACCCCCACCATCTTCATGAGAAGACAGACCGAGACGATGTCGCTCACCGCGTCCTTCGCCCCGACCTCGTGGAAATGGACTTCCCCGACAGGACGCCCGTGGGCCGCGCCCTCAGCCTCAGCGATCAGCCGGTAGACCCCCGCCGCCCGGCGCCTGACTTCGTCATCCAGGCGTAGCCCGGAGATCACGCCGAGGATATCTGAAAGAGAATGGTGCACGTGATGATGGTGCTGATGCTGATCCGAGCCATGAACGTGGCCTTCGTGCCCCTCCTCCACACCATCCACCGTGACGCGGGCGCCGAGCCCCGCCATGCCGAGGGAAGACGCGGGAACGAGCTCGGTCCTCGTCCCCGGAAGCCCCATGCCGTTCACCGCTTGAAGAAATTCGGCTCGTTCTTCCTCCGTCAGCAGCCCGGCGAGAGCTGATGTCAGCATGTCGCCCGAGGCGCCCATTCCGCACTGGAGATAAAGGATTCTCATGTCCCTTCGCCTTTCCTTTCATTCCGGATTCCCGGTTGCGCATTCCGGCAGCCGTCCGGGCAATAAAAAAATCAGGGCTGCTTCCTTTTTTCGGAAGCAGCCCTGATTATGCCTTCAACTGAAGCGGCACCGGAGCAGTTCCGGCACCGCCTTCCTGTCAGCTTTCAGCCACGGACTAGATGTAGCCGTAGACGAAGCCGAGAAGCGTACCGACAACGGTCGCCGTGATGACGCCGATCAGGCCCGGAATGATGAAGGAGTGGTTGATCACGAACTTGCCGATGTGGGTCGTGCCGGAGCGGTCGAACTGGAGAGCCGCAAGGTCAGACGGATAGGTCGGCAGGATGTAGTAGCCGTAGCAGGCGGAGATCATGGACACCGCGATGCCGGTCGGAACGCCCACCTGAATGGCGACCGGGAGAATGATCGCCACGGCGGCAGCCTGGGAGTTCACGAACTTGGACACGATCAGGATCACCACAGCGTAGAGCCAGGGGTAAGCCTGGACAGCGCCGGTGAGGGACGCCTTCAGGGCGGGGAGGTGAGCCTGGAAGAGGGAGTCGGACATCCACGCGACGCCGTACACGGCGGCGATTGCCACGGCACCGGAGCGGAACACCGAGCTCTTGCCAACGTCAGCAGCACGGGTGCGGCAGAAGATCACCATCAGGGCGCCGGCGCAGAGCATCATCATCTGGATGACGAGGGTCATCGAGAGGGACTTCTTGCCGAAGACCGGGCGGAGTTCCGGGAAGGCGCCGAAAACGGCAACGATCGCAACGGAGCCGAGGAAGATCCAGAGCGCGAGCCACTGGGACGCAGCGAACTTCTTGCCGATCAGCGTCATGCTGTCGCCGTAGACGTACTGCTTCTGCTCGGGGTCGGAGATCAGCTTCTGGAACTCGGGATCCTTGTCCAGATCCTTGCCGCGGAAGAGCGAGAAGGTGGCCTCAGCGAAGATGCCGACAAAGCCCGCAGGGATCGTGATGCCGAGGATCGTGAGCAGGTCGACCGGAGAGCCGTTCGGAAGGACATGGCCTTCGAGAATCGCGACAGCGGACACGACGGCAACGGAAGCCGGCGAGCAGATGACGCCCATCTGGGAAGCGATGGTGGAAGCGGCCATCGGGCGTTCCGGACGAATGCCGGTCTTGATCGCGACGTCGTAAATAATCGGGAGAAGGGTGTAAACGGTGTGGCCCGTGCCGCAGAGGATCGTCAGGATCCAGGCGCAGTACGGAGCGATGTACACCACGAGGCGGGGACGGGAGCGGAGCGCCTTTTCAGCGATCTGCAGCAGGCAGTCGAGACCGCCGGAAGCCTGAAGCGTGGCGGAACCCATGACCACGGCGAGAATCGTCAGAATCACGGAGACCGGCGGAGTGCCCGGCTTCACATGGAAGACGAAGGTGAGGACCAGAAGGCCAATACCAGAAACGAGGCCCAGGGCCATGCCGCCCTTTCTCGCACCATAGAACAAGCAGATCAGGATGACCAGTAGTTCTATCCAGAATACAGTTGGGATCATTTTTGTCTCTCTCTACTTCGAGATGATTAGGACGGAGCTGTTTTATCACAAAGAGGTATCCTTATGTAACGAAAATTGACTAGTCGTTGACATAAATTCCGGGATTACCCGGGTATTTCGGCAATTCTTTTGATACAAATCATTTTTTATAGGGTCTATACCGTATCTGAATCGTTCGGCTGGCATCAGGCTCTTCCTCTTTTCCCCTGATGTCGGTAGAAGTTTGTTAATAACGCCGGTTGCGGCTAGTTATTTTGAGCTATCAGAAACCGGAATGGCCATCCAAAATCAGGTCTGTAAATACCTATTTACAGGTATTACTTTTCTGTTTTTTCGCCTAGGGAAAACTGCCTGCAAACTGAAGGCGCGGATAGGCATCCTGCCAACATCCTGTCAACTGCCCGGAATTACATAAGGCCTCCCCCGTGCCCGCTCGGGTCTTCAGCGAATTCATCCACGCGGCGGGCACTCTTCGCCCCGGCCGCGCGCCTGCGCACCGTCGTCCGCGTTTGGTTCCATCGCCCCTTGGTCGCACGCAAGGCACATATCAAAAAAGCCCCGCTTTCGCGGGGCTTCTTCAAACCACAGAACCGGACTTCGGCTCTTAGTTCTTCATCTGGTCAAGATCGTACCAGGGGTGCACCGGGGTGTAGTGCGCGGACGGATTCTCGCTCACGGCACGGGCGGCACCGATGCTGTAGTACTTCCAGGCGGTGGCAGCGCCGCAGCAGATCATGAGGACGGTGATCACGAGCATCACGCGGCGGAGGCCTTCGCGCTCACCGCTCCAGACGCCCCACTTCACGAGGACGCGGTAGAGGCCGACAAGGCCGTGCACTTCCGCGGCGATCAGGAAGATCAGGGTGTAGAGCAGGCCGTCATGATAGGCGTGCAGCCCGGAGAGCCACGGGCCGATGTTGGACGGGCTCGTCAGCATCGAGATGATGTGCGGGAAGACGCAGATGAGGAGGATCACGGCGGTGACAATCTGCACGGCCCACAGAGAGGTGTCGAAGTGATGGACGAGGCGAACGTGCTTTGCCATGTCACGGCACTGGTGATAGCTGCTCGGGAAGCGGCGAAGAGCGCACAGCCCGTGGATGCAGACGAGGAGGCCGATCGCGCCGATGAACACCACGTGGGCCCATTCATGCGGCGTGCCGCCAATGAAGGTGAGGCCGGAGGTCGCGACGAGGTTCCAGAAGAGATCCTCGGAAACCTGGATCGAGCTCGTGAACGCCATGTGGCAGAAGAGGAAGATCGCGAGCAGGCCGCCGGTCACGGACTGGGCAATGTCGCACCAGGCAGTCCACCTGGAGCGGCGGGGAGCGTCCTTCAGGTTGATGGCGCCGTTGATGTTGTCTTCCGCGGACGGAGTATGGGCGCGGAGTACGTTGTCTGGGAGTTGCATGAAGATCTCCATATGCGGAGGAACGGAGCAGTCGGACCTCTCTCCTCTTCCGCTTGTCTTATAGTCATCCGGGCTTCCGCCCGTCGCCGTCATTTTGCACCCCGGCCCCCACCCAACATTTAACCTATATCAAATAAACTTGGGGTGAACAGGCTTGCCGGCGGTTAAAAATAAGTGATAACCCTAAACAATTGACTGTTTTTTGATCAATTTTAAGGGTTATCCCTTAAAACAAGAAAAAATTCTCTTGCCTAGATTTTCGTGCCGAAAATCCGGTCGCCTGCGTCCCCAAGCCCCGGGACGATGTAGGCGTTCTCGTTCAGCCGCTCATCGACCGAAGCCGTATAGAGGTCGACATTCGGGTGGGCCTTGAAGAAGACCTCGATCCCCTCGGGGGCCGAGACGAGGGAAAGAAACTTGATGTTCTCCTCCTTCACGCCGCGGCGCACGAGGACGTCCACCGCGTAAACCGAGGAATTCCCGGTCGCGACCATCGGGTCCGTGATGATGCAGAGGCGGTCCGTGAGCTCCTGGGGCATCCGGACAAGGTATTCGACCGGGTGCTTGTTCTCGTCTCGGTAAAGCCCGATGTGCCCGACCCGGGCAGAAGGCATCAGCTCGAGGATCCCGTCCGACATGCCAAGCCCCGCCCGAAGCACGGGAATGACCACAGGCTTCTTGCCCGCAATGAAGGGAGCGTTCATCGGGGCGACCGGAGTCTCGATCGGGTGGTATTCAAGCGGCAGGTCCCTCGTGAGCTCGTAGCCCATCAGCATCGTGAGTTCGTGAAGCAGCGTGCGGAAATCCTTCGTGGAGCAGTTCTTCTCGCGCATCAGTGAAAGCTTGTGCTGCACGAGAGGATGGTCGACGATGTGGAGGCGGGGATAGCGGGGATCAGTTTTCACGATATTGCTCCTGCGGAAAATTGCGCCTTTTGCGCTGCGGCCCTATGGGGCCGCCGAGATTCTAATCCCGGCGCTTCCGCATTCCAAGAAGCGCGACAGCCCGCTCTGTGAGACACTACCATTAAGTGAGGCGCCGGCCCGCCTACCGGCAACCGTTCTCTATCAGGAGCCACCAAATGACTTTCCGCTCGATCGGCGTACTAATCCTCTTCCTTGCGTCCATTCTCTTCACCATCGTGAACTGGGGCTCTGTCATGGCCCCGATGCCGGTGAGCTTCATCCTGTTCACGGTGAACGCCCCGTTCGGACTCCTCCTCATCGTCGGCGGAGGACTCGTCTTCCTGCTCAGCCTGCTGTGGATGCTTTGGAAGGAAGCCCGTTCGCTGGTCGACCTGCAGAAGGCGAACCGCGAGGCGAGGGAAGCGAGGGCTACCGCGGAAAGCGCGGAAAACTCCCGAGTCGCAAAGCTTGAGGAGGCGATGAAGGAAGGCTTCGCGAAGCTAGAACAGGCGTCCCAGGCACAACCCTCGGCTTCACTTGGCAGCAACGAAGCCCTCCCCGCCGTCCCCCAGTCCGCCGAGGACATGAGGAAGGAAGCGGCCGAGCTGAAGGCGGAGCTTGAAAAGGCGAACGCCGCGCTTGCCCGGATCGAGGAGAAGCTTTCCGAGCGGCTGATCTGAAGCCGAAAGACCGCGCGGAGTCCAAAAAAGCGGGGTTCCACAAAAAAAATGGAACCCCGTTCTTCATTTCTTCAGGGAAAGCTTTGGGCTTTCCTCTTTCTCCAGTTATTCCGCAAGGCCTGACTTCCTGTGGAGGTCGGTCACGTAGTCCACCTCGTTCGCAGCCCCGAGAAAGACCGCCACTCGCTGGTGAACCTTCTCAGGCTGAATCTCCATGATCCGCCTGAAGCCGTTCGTCGCCCGGCCGCCCGCCTGCTCGACGAGGAACGCCATCGGATTTGCCTCGTACATGAGGCGAAGCTTCCCCGGGCGGGCGGGATTCCGGTCATCCTTGGGATAGGTGAAGATTCCGCCGCGGCAGAGGATGCGATGGACTTCGGCCACGAAGCAGGCGATCCAGCGCATGTTGAAGTTCCTCCCGCGCGGACCGTCGGCCCCGGCGAGAAGTTCGGAAACATACTGCTTCACGGGGGCGAGCCAGTGACGGCTGTTCGAGCAGTTGATGGCGAATTCGCTCGCGTCGGGCGCTATCCGGATCCCCTCCTTCACAAGGAAGAAGATTCCGCTTTCAGGATCGAGCGTGAAGGCCGCTACGCCGTGCCCGGTCGTGATGACGAACTGGGTCTGGGTGCCGTAGAGCGCGTAGCCGGCAGCCGCCTGGTTGACGCCAGGCTGCAGGAAATCAGCCTCCGTTACCTCCCGCTTCGCGCCGCCCGGGCACGGAAGGATCGAGAAGATCGTGCCGATCGGAGCGTCGATGTCGATGTTGCTGGAACCGTCGAGCGGATCAAAAAGGATGAGGTAGGGGCCGACCGCGTATTCGCCGGAAACCCGGAGTACCTCGGTCATTTCTTCGCTCGCGAGGCCGGAAAGCATCCCGCACGGCTCATTCGCCGTGCACATGATCTCGTTGCTGATCACGTCGAGCTTCTTCTGGTCCTCGCCCTGGACGTTTTCGGTGCCCGCAAGGCCAAGCACGCCGGCGAGCGCCCCCTTGGATACCTTGCCGCGAATGTTCTTTGCCGCATCGGCCACAGAGAGGAGAAGCTTCGAGAGCTCGGCAGGAACTCCGTTCTCCCGCTCCTCACGGGCGAGGTACTGGTTCAGCGTAAGAAGTGCCATCTTTTTAATCCTTTGCCGTCAAACTGTTGTCGTCAAGAAAAACTGTTCAGCCTTCAGTTCCGAGAGCCTTGTCGAGGATCTCCTCGACGCCCTCCGGGATATTGGGAATCCGCTTCGCGCGCTGCAGGGCCTCGTACATGAGCTTCGCGCGGTCCGGCGTGTAACGCTTCCAGTGGTCGAGGGAGCGCGCGACCCGCGCGGCGACGTACTCGTTCACTCCGCAAAGGGCCTGGAGCGCCTCGAGCCAGAAGCGGTATCCGGAGCCGTCCCGTTTGTGGAACTCAGGCTCGTTGCCGCAGAAGGCTACGATGAGGGCATAGACGTTGTTCGGGTTCTTGATCGAGAAGGCCCCGCACTGCATCAGCTGCCGCACGCGCTCGAGCACCGGGACTTCGCCAGGCTGCGCCGCAGCCGTTGCCTGCACGGTAAGCCACTTGTTGATGAGAATCGGATTGCCCTGCCAGGACTTCGCCGCATCCACGAGCATCCCGAGCTTTGCCGGGCTCGGGGAATTCACGACAATCGTGAGAGCCGCAAGCTTGTCGGTAAGGTTCGTCGCGTGCTCGAACTGGCTGCGAAGGGCAAGCAGCGCCTTTGTGTTTCCGCCTGAAAGCAGGTAATCGTAGGCGAGGTTCTTCAGGGCGCGCCTGCCCGCGGGCTCAGTGTCCGGGGAATAGGCTCCCGGCGTCTGGTTCGTCTCGGCGGTCTTCATCAGAAGCGACGAATAGCGGCGGCCGATCGCGGCCTTCAGCTCGTTCCTCGCGGCCCGCACGGCATCCGGGTCGATGAGGACCCGGCGCTCGGCAAGCGACTTCTCGTCCGGAAGCGTGAGCGCAGCCGCGCGGAACGCCGGGGCGAGCCTTTCGTCAGCGAGCATCTGCTCGAACGCCGTGAAGACATTACGTTCGACCTCGGGCTTCTCGCCCGCCTCGATCGCGTCGGCCGCGTCCTCAAGCGCTCCGGTGAGAAGCCTGTTCATCGCGTCCCAGCGATTGAAGGGATCGCTGTCGGAACGGGCAAGGAACGCGAGCTCGTCCTTCGTATAGGCGTAGTCGAGGACAACCGGGGCGGAGAAGTCGCGGAGAAGCGATGGAACAGGGCGGGCGCCGATGTTCACGAACGTCCACTCGTTCTCCTCGTCCTTCAGCTCCAGCACCCGGGTTGTCCCGTCGGGGGCCGGCTCGCCCTCAAGCTGCAGCGGAATGTCCTTTCCGGAGGAGTCGAGGAGCCCTACCGCGAGCGGGATCACGAACGGGCGCTTCACCGGCTGCCCCGGGGTCGGAGGCGTGCTCTGGCTCGCGACCACCGTGTAGGTGCTCGCTTCCGGGTCCCAGTAGGTCTTCACGGTGACGCGGGGCGTCCCCGCCTGGCTGTACCAGAGGAAGAACTGCTTCAGGTCCCGGCCGTTCGCCTCCGCCATGGCGTTGATGAAGTCCTCGCAGGTTGCGGCACGACCGTCGTTCCTCTCCACGTAGAGCGAAAGGCCCTTCTTGAAGCCTTCCTTGCCGAGCATCGTCTGCAGCATCCTGTAGACCTCGGCCCCCTTCTCGTAAACGGTGGTCGTGTAGAAGTTGTTGATCTGCCGGTAGCTTTCCGGGCGGATCGGGTGCGCCATCGGACCTGCGTCCTCAGGAAACTGGCGGCTGCGGAGGAACTTCACGTCGTCGATCCTCTTGATCGCCGCGGCAGTGCCGAGCATGTCGCGAGAGAACTCCTGGTCGCGGAAGACCGTGAGCCCTTCCTTCAGCGTGAGCTGGAACCAGTCGCGGAGCGTGATCCTGTCCCCGGTCCAGTTGTGGAAGTACTCGTGGCCGACAACGCCCTCTATATTGAAGTAGTCGCGGTCCGTCGCCATCTCGGGCGTGGCGAGCACGTAGCGCGTATTGAAGACGTTGAGGCCCTTGTTCTCCATCGCGCCGAAATTGAAGTCGTCCGTCGCGACGAGCATGAAACGGTCGAGGTCGTACTCAAGTCCCCAGCGCTCCTCGTCCCAGCGGATCGCCTTCTTGATGCAGTCCATGGTGTGCTGCGTCTTGTCGCCGTTCTGGGGCTCGACCCAGACCTGGAGCAGGCAGTCCTTCCCGTTCGCGAGCTTGATCGTGTCCTCCCGCTTCACGAGCTTCCCGGCGACAAGCGCGAACAGGTAGCAGGGCTTGAGCGAGGGGTCCTCCCACACCGCGTAATGGCGGCCATTGTCGAGCTCTCCGTGGTCCTTAAGGTTGCCGTTCGAAAGAAGAACGGGATACTCCGCGCGGTCCGCGCGGATTTCGACCCTGAACCGCGTGAGCATGTCGGGATGGTCCGGAAAATACGTAATCCTCCGGAAGCCCTCCGACTCACACTGGGACATGAAGTTCCCGTGCGACATGTAGATTCCGGAGAGCAGCGTGTTCGCGGCGGGATGGAACTTGTTGATGATCGCAAGCGTGGACGGCTCGCGGATCCCGCGGATCACAAGGGCGTCGGGCGTGAGTTCGTAGCGGCCTTCGGACAGCGGGCTTCCGTTTTCATACACCGAGACCAGTTCGAGCCCGCTCGCGTTCAGTACGAGGTCCCCGGGGGCATCCGATACCGGCACGACCCGCATCGTGTTGTAGACCGTAGTGGTTGCGGGGTCGAGGTCGAAGACGAGATTCGTCGACTCGATGCGGAACGCCGGCTCCTTGTAGTCAAGCCGGTAGGTCACAGCAGAACTCATGACAGAAAAGGCTCCTTCAGTTGATCTCATCATTCTAATTGGACGAAGCCCCGGTGCATGGGGAAATGACGGCCCCGGGCAAATAAAAAGCCCGATGCGATGAAACATCGGGCTTTTTTCTCTGAATAAAGGGCCCGGATTTCCCGGGCCCTTTTGTCCGTCGCCGGCAGTATTACTTCGCGGCGGCGCTCGAGGAAGCGGCGGCTTCAGAAGCGGCGGCCTCGGAAGAGGCAGCTTCAGAGGCGGCAGCCTCGGAAGAGGCGGCGGTCGGCAGGGACTTGCCGGCGATCAGCAGGTCGGCGTCAGCCTGGGTGTTGATGCCCTTGTAGTCGTGGCCGGCGGTCTTGTGGCACTCGAGGCAGTCAGCCTTCATGTCGTTCGCGAACACCTTGTGGAAGGTGGCGACGTCCGGATTCTTCGCGTTCTTCATCTTGTTGAGGTCATGGCAGGCGCGGCAGTTCGCGAAGCCGGTGCTCTTCATCCACTCATGGACTTCCTTCGAAAGCTCAGGAGCGAGTTCCTTCTGCTTGTCGAACGTGTTCAGGTGGCCGGCAACCTGGCCGAAGAAGGACTTGGAGCCGGACTGGGCCTTGTGGACGAGCATGCCGACGTACTGGAAGCCGTTGATCGAGTGATGGGAGCCGTACTTCAGGTGGCAGTCGGAGCAGCCAGCGGTATAGCCGGACGGAGTCGCCGCATGCTGGCCCTGATGGTAGGCCGCGTACACATAGTCCATCGAGTGGCAGAACGTGCCGCAGAACTGGGTGGAGCCGGCCCAGTGCACGACGGAATTGAAGATGCCGAAGGCGACGATGCCGATCACGGCACCGACGAGGCCGACCAGAATGGCGCCCTTTTTGCAGTTTTTCATGACTCTGTTCCTACAGGATTCTTTATCTGAAGCCTTCTGCCGCCAGTCAGGAAAACGGCCGGCAAGGCTTCTTTATTTATTGTTGATATACCGGAAATCCGGACCTCTCCTCATCCGGACATGCCGAAATCATAGGCGCAAGGAGGATTCCGAGAGAGGCAAAAGACTTGACATCCGTCAAATCTCTTAAGAATGTGTTAAGGAGTCCTCCTTCAGGAGGAGACGGTGATCAGCTCACCCGGGCGATCACCACGGCATTCGGAGGGATGCTCGCCTCGGCCGGCATTCCGACCCGAAGGCCGTGGTTATGGCGGGCGAACCCGACAACCACGATTCCGGACGGAAGCCTGAGCGCGACTTCTCCGCCCTTTTCGCTCCTCGCGCAACGAATCACGGTCCCGCGAAAGACATTCGACTCGGAAAAAGAGGAAAAGCCGCGGGATACCTCGACCGCGGTCGCCTTGGCGGCGGCGATCATGCGAGCGCCGGGCTCGAGGCCAAGGAGCTGAGCGCTTTCCTGCGTGACGGAAGCCCTGAGGCTGTTCTCTTCATCGAGCTTAAGCGTGACGCGGACGAGCGCCGGCCCGTGCCGGACATCCTCGACCGTGCAGGGAAGATTGTTCCGCATGCTGGTGAGGACGCTTGCGGCCGGTGAAATGCTTCCGGCAAGCGACATCTCCTCCTTGGTGAAGCCCTTCAGTACCCGGCTCCTCGCCTCCGCGATGCGATCCGCGATCAGCAGGGCCGTGCGGCCCGTCTCCGTAAGGTGGGTTCCGCCGCCCCGGCTTCCGCCGACGGATTTCTCGACGAGCTTCCCGCCCGCGAGGTTCTCCAGCGTCTCGATCGCCTGCCAGGCAGCCTTGTAGGAAACCCCTGCCGCCCTGGCAGCCTCGGATATGGAACCCGTTTCCTCGATTCGCCTCAGGATGTCGATTCTCCTGTCGGCAAGGGTTGCCAGCGTGCGCGTGAACTCGACGGGATCAGCCTCCCGTGCCGGAGCAGAAGGCAAGGTTTTCTTTTTCATCGACTTTCCCCAAAAAAAGCGAAATCAGCTGCCGAAAACTGAACGAAAGGCGTTTTCCGTGGCGATTTTCGAAATTCAATGATAGAATAACGAAACAGTAATAACGCCAGCTAAAAACATTGGCTTCGATTTTAATGGTGCCTCATGACCAAGTTTAAGACAATTTGCCTTGCCGCCGTTTCCGCAACGCTTTGCAGCGCTTTCTCCCTCTCGGCCGTCGCCGAGGAAATCCAGGTCGCCGTCGCCGCGAACTTCACCGCTCCGGCGAAGGACCTCGCTCCGGTGTTCGAAAAGCAGACGGGCCACAAGGTAAAGCTTTCCTTTGGCGGCACCGGCGCGTTCTACGCGCAAATCGAGAACGGGGCTCCCTTTGACATCCTGCTCGCCGCCGACGCGAAGACCCCTGCGAAGATCGAGCAGAAGGGGCTTGGCGTGAGGGGCTCGTCCTTCACCTACGCTCTCGGGAAGCTCGTCTTCTGGTCCTCCGACCCCGCGAAGGTCGATTCGAACGGGAACGCCCTGAAGAAAATGAAGTTCGCGAAGTGCGCCGTCGCGGACCCGAAGCTCGCCCCCTACGGCGAAGCCTCCTACCAGACGCTCGAGTCCTTCAATCTCCTCAAGGCCTATGAGCCGAAGTTCGTGACCGGCAACAACATCGGCAAGACCTTCCAGTTCGTGAAGACCGGAAACGCCGAAGTGGGCTTCGTCGCCCTCTCGCAGGTCTTCAGGAACGGCAAGTTCACCTCCGGTTCCGGCTGGATCGTTCCCGCGAAGTATTACAAGCCGATCCGTCAGGACGCCGTGCTCCTCAACCACGGCGCGAAGAGCGACGCCGCGAAGGCCTTCCTGAAGTTCCTCCAGTCCCCGGAAGCGAATAAGCTTAAGGAATCCTACGGATACGGCATCCGCTGATTCCCGCATTCCGAACTTGAGAATAAGGCCCTGAAGAAGCATGCCAGAAGCCCTGGATTTCACGCTCGAGGAGCTTGAGCCCGTCTGGGTGAGCCTTGAGCTCGCGGTACTCACCACGATCTTTCTCCTCCTCGTCTCCACGCCGATCGCCTGGTGGCTGTCGAGGAAAAGGACAACGGCACGGTCCGTGATCAGCTCGATCGTCACCCTCCCCCTCGTTCTGCCGCCCTCGGTGCTCGGCTTCTACATGCTGGTCTTCATGGGCCCGAACGGCCCGCTCGGGAAGCTCACCGGGGCGCTCGGCCTCGGGCTTCTCACGTTCACTTTCCCCGGGCTTCTCGTGGGATCGATCGTCTACTCGCTCCCCTTCATGGTGCAGCCGCTCCAGGGAGCGTTCGAAGCCCTGGGGCGGAGGCCATCGGAAGTCGCGGCAACGCTTGGCGCAACCCCGCTCGGCGCCTTCTTCCGCGTGATTCTCCCGCTCTCGAAGCCCGGATTCCTCACTGGCATCGTCCTCACCTTTGCCCATACGATCGGCGAATTCGGCGTCGTGCTGATGATCGGCGGCAACGTGCCCGGAAAGACCCAGGTGGTATCGACCGAAATCTATTCGTTTGTGGAAGCCATGGAGTACGGGAAAGCGCACACGCTCGCGCTCGGAATGCTCATCTTCTCGTTCGCGGTGCTTCTCGCGCTGTCGCTCCTCAATAAAAAAGGCGGGAGGGCGCTTTGACCGAAGAAAAAAACAACCTGAGCCACGTCCGGCTCACCCTGAAGCGTTCTCAGGATTTCGCGCTTGACGTGGACATCACGCCGGCACCGTCTGGCGTCACGGTGCTCTTCGGACCGTCAGGCTGCGGTAAAACGACAATCCTACGTTCGGTCGCCGGCCTTGAGCGGGCGAAGGGAGAAGTGCGAATCGCGGGCGAAACCTGGCAGGATGATTCCCGGAAGATCTTCGTTCCTACATGGAAGCGGCCGCTCGGGTATGTCTTCCAGGGCGCAAGCCTCTTCCCGCACATGACGGCGGACGAGAACATCCGCTTTGGCCTCCGATATGCCCGCGGCCGCGGGACGACCGAGGAGAGGATTTCAGAAGCGGTCGAGCTTCTCGGCCTCGGGAAGCTTCTTGATCACCGCCCCTCCGAACTCTCGGGCGGCGAGCAGCAGCGTGTCGCCATTGCCCGGGCGCTGGTCCTGAATCCGAAGATCCTCCTGATGGACGAACCTCTCTCCGCCCTCGACTGGGAACGGAGGGCCGAGATCATTCCGTGGATCGCCCGGATCCGCGACGAGCAGAGTCTCCCGATCCTTTACGTCACGCACTCCGCTGACGAGCTCGCAAAGCTCGCGAACGAAGTCGTGCTGATCGAGCAGGGAAAGGTCCGGGCGTCGGGGTCTGTGGAGAAAATGCTTCCGCTCGTCCGCTCGCCGCTCACCCTCACCGAGGAGCCGGAATTCCTGGTGAAGGGCTCGGTCACGGAGCGAGATGAAAAGTACGGCCTCGCGAAGGTTGGGCTTCCGGGAGGCGTCGGGAGCCTTTGGGTTCAGGATAAAGGCCTTCCCACGGGATCCCCTGTCCGGGTCACGGTTTTGGAGCGCGACGTGTCGCTCGCGGTGATCCCTCCCGAGGCGACCAGCATCCAGAACACCATTCCTGCAGTGATCGAGTCAATCGAAGGGGTTTCTGTGTCTCAGGTACGGGTGACGCTCCGCGCCGGGGATCAGGTCCTCGCCTCCCGCATCACCCGCCGCTCCTGCGACAAGCTTGAGCTCAAGGTCGGACTCCCGGTCTTTGCCCAGCTGAAGTCTGCTGCAATCAAGCCCTGAGCACTGCTCCTTCAGCAGGCAGGCCCATTGCCCGAAGACGGGATTCGTATCTTTCCATAAAAATTTCAGGCTCCCTGCCGCACGAGCGGCAGGGAGCCTGTTTTAAAGAGAACAGCTTCCGGAACCTACGCCCTGCGGGCGAGCTCCGCTGCCTTCCCGACATAGGTCGCGGGCGTGAGCTTCAGGAGCCGGTCCTTCGCTTCCTGCGGGATCTCGAGCTTCACGATGAAGTCCGCAAGCACCTTTTCGGTAATCCCGTCCTTGCCGCGGGTGAGTGCCTTCAGCTGCTCATAGGGCTTCGGAACGCCGTAGCGCCGCATCACGGTCTGGATCGCCTCGGCGAGCACCTCCCATGCGCTGTCGATGTCCTTCGCGATCGCCGGAAGGTTGATCTGGAGCTTCCCGAGGCCTCGCTCGAGGGCGTTGTAGCCTACGAAGCAGTACCCGAAGGCGACCCCCATGTTGCGGAGCACGGTGGAGTCGGTGAGGTCTCGCTGCCAGCGGGAGATCGGGAGCTTTCCGGCAAGGTGGTTCAGGAAGGCGTTCGCCATTCCGAGATTGCCTTCGGAGTTCTCGAAATCGATCGGATTCACCTTGTGCGGCATCGTGGAAGAGCCCACTTCGCCCGCCTTCAGCTTCTGGTGGAAATAGCCGAGCGAGATGTAGCCCCAGACGTCGCGGTCAAGGTCGATCAGGATCGTGTTCGCGCGGGTCACGGCCTGGAAAAGCTCAGCCATGTAGTCGTGCGGCTGGATCTGGATCGTGTGCGTGTCGAAGCTCAGCCCGAGGCGGTTCTCGACCACGTTCTTCGCGAAGGCCTCCCAGTCTTTCTCGGGGTAGGCAATGAGGTGGGCGTTGAAGTTTCCGACGGCGCCGTTCATCTTCGCGAGGATCTTCACTCCTCGGATCGATTCGATCGCCCTCTGGAGGCGGACCGCGAACACCGCGAATTCCTTCCCGACCGTGGTGGGGGAAGCGTGCTGCCCGTGCGTGCGGGCAAGCATCGGAACGTCGGCCCATTCGTGGGCGAAGGCCACGAGTTTTCCGCGGACTTCCTCGAGATAGTCGGCAAGCTCCTTCCGGCCCTCGGTCAGCATGATGCCGTGGCTCGTGTTGTTGATGTCTTCGGACGTGCAGGCGAAATGGACGAACTCAGAAGCCTTGGCGAGTTCGGCGTCATGCGCCACCTGCCCCTTGATCCAGTACTCGACCGCCTTGACGTCGTGGTTGGTCGTCTTCTCGATTTCCTTGATCTGGGCACAGTCCTCAAGAGAGAAGTCCGCCGCAAGACCGCGCAGGAACGCCTTGCCGTGGTCCGAGATCTCGGCGAGCTCGGGCAGACCGAATTCGGAAAGGGCGATGAGCCACTCGGTTTCCACCTTCACGCGAGCCTTCATGAGGGCGTATTCGGAAAAAATGCTGCGCAACGCGTCAGCCTGGCGGGCATAGCGGCCGTCGAGAGGGCTGAGAGCAGTGAGGGGCGAGAAATCCATTTTGTTCTGGTCCAGAAAGGAAAATTGAAAAGGAGAACCCCGGCAGCATTCCGGGGCTGCTGCAATCAGGTAATTTTAGCAGTCGAAGCGGCTGCTGAAGCCCGCCAGTGCGCATGCAGGCTTGTTTCCGGATGACCTGCCGGCACGGGGATTTGAAACCCGGCGGAAAAGAACGGATCATTCCTTATATGGGGAAAGAGCGGGCAGGAATCCTGCGTTTTCCGGCCCCGGGTCCGCCGAAGGCCTGTGCCTCGGAAAGGCTCTTTCACCTGCGCGAAAGGAGGCGCCTTACCAGACATGGGCGAGAAAGAAGAACTTCGCAGCGCGAGGAAACCGAGCCGCCACGCAGGAGGCTGGGACTCGGACCTCTTCGGGGATGTCCCCGAGGACAGCCCGATCCTTCCCCAGATTCCGCCGGACAGCATCCAGCGGCTCGCGAGAATACTTCCCCGATCCGTGAGGCTAGGCTCCTGCTCTTGGGCCTTTCCCGGTTGGAAAGGCATCGTATGGAGCCGCAGGAGCGGCATCCGCAACCTCGCGAACGAGGGACTCTCGGCCTACAGCCGCCACCCTCTCCTCAGGACCGTCGGCGTTGACCGCGCCTATTACAAGCCGCTGTCCGTCGGACAGTACTGGCATTTCGCGGAACAGGTTCCGGAAGACTTCCGCTTTCTCGTGAAGGCCCCGGCCTCAGTCACGGACTGCATGGTCCGGGGACCGGGCGGCAGGCCCCTGCGGGAAAATCACTTTTTCCTTAATCCGGACAAGGCTGCGGAGGAATTCGTGGGCCCCGTCCTCGAAGGCCTGGGGAAAAAGGCAGGCCCCCTCGTCTTCGAATTCGCGGCTTCCCCTGCCGAGTGGGTCGCGACCCAGGAATCCAGGATCCGGCTGATCGAACGGCTCGGCGACTTCCTCTCGTCACTCCCCGCGATTGACAGGGATGCGGCGCCAGCCGCTTTCTACGCCGTGGAAATCAGGACCCCGCAAATCTACACGCCAAGGTTCGTCGCCGCGCTTTCCGCTGCCGGCGCGAGGCTCACGATAGGACTGCATCCCTCTATGCCTGACGCTTCCCGCCAGGCAAACGCCCTCCGCGCGATGGACGACCCGGAAGGCGACCCGGCAAGGCTGAGGCTGAAGGGTCCCCTTGTGGTCCGCTGGACGCTGGGAATGGGAGACAGGTTCGACGACGCGAGGCGCCGCTACGAGCCATTCTCGCGGATCCAGCGCCCGGACCCCGTTACTCGGGAAGTGGTGGCGTCCCTCGTGCTCGCCGCCGTCCGAAGCGGAGTTCCTTCCTACGTCGTCGCGAACAACAAGGCGGAAGGCTGCGCGCCGCTATCAATGGCAGCCCTTGCTGAACGCGTAGCGGACCGGCTATCAGCCGAACGCGACAGGATGGCGGCCGACCGCCTCATGCCTGGGCACTGAGGGAGGGCCAGGCCTCGTCGAGGCTTTCCATTTCGGCCCGGTCGTTCCACAGGTGGCGAAGGACTGTGGTCTTCTGAACTGTTTCCCCGGTGCACCAGAAGCGTTCCACCGGCTCTTCGCCGCGTATCCCGCGGATCAGCCCCTCCTCCTCAAGCCGCTCGACGAGGAAATGCGCGACCGCCCGGCTGGGGTCGATCACGGTAACCGCGCTTCCCGCGATCTGACGGATTTCGCTCGCGAGGAACGGGTAATGCGTGCAGCCGAGGACAAGCGTGTCCGCCCCTTCCCTTATCAGGGGGTCGATGAACTGATGAAGCACTTCCCGGGTCTCGGGGGAATGGAAGTCGCCTGCCTCCACCCGGTTCATGAGGCCGGGACAGGCCATCCGAAGGACATTGCACCCCTTTCCATAACGGTCGATCAGGCCCTGCAGCCTCGGGGACGAAATGGTCCCGGTGGTCGCAAGGATTCCGATCGTTCCGTTCCGCGTAAGCCTCGCCGCAGGCTTCACGGCTGGCTCAATGCCGATGATTGGAAACGGAAGTTCCGACCTCAGCACTTCAATCGCGGCGGCCGTTGCCGTGTTGCAGGCGACCGTGATGGCCTTCACCCGCTTCGAGACGAGGAAAGCGGCAATCTTCCTCACCCTCTCCACGATCCAGCCCTGGGACCTGTCTCCCCAAGGAGCCTTGCCGCAGTCGCAGGCGAAAAGCAGATCCTCCCGGGGAAGCGCCATTCTCACTTCCCTCAGTACGGAGAGTCCGCCTAGTCCGGAATCGAGCGCGCCAATCGGAAGGGCTGGATCCCGCCAGTCGTATGCAAGGGAAATCATTTCAGGGGGCTCCTCGGAGCGGAAGCCCTTCCAAGCCGGTCATTCACCGCGGCCCAGGCAGAGCCCCTTGGCGGCCTCGCGATGAAGATCCTTTCAGCCCCCGCGGCATCCAGGGCGTGCAGGTTCGCGTAGAGCGAGGCAGCGTATTCCGGCTCCTTTTCGGGCGCTTCGATCCGGCAGACAGCATTGGAAGGGCATTTTCCAAGGACTTCCCGCGGGGCGAGAACCGCGCAGGGCGTTCCCGGCTCCTTCGAAATGAGTTCGGGAATCTCGTCCGCGTCAGCGAGCGTCACTGGGGTCCGGGGCGCGTAATGGCTCTTCAGCTGGCCCGAAACCTTCGGGGACTTCGGGGTCGGATTGCGCACCGGACGGCCGATCGCCTCCTCGAGCATTTCGCGGGTGATCGCGCCGAACCGGAGGAGTTCAGGCTCAGGGCTTGCGAGGTTGATGATCGTCGACTCGACCCCCACCGTGCAGGCCCCCCCGTCAAGCACCATGTCAACCTGCCCAAAGGGCTTCAGCCCGAGATCGTCAATCACGTGCTGCGCCGTGGTGGGCGAAATGCGGCCAAAGCTGTTCGCTGAAGGGCCGACAACACCCCTGTGCCGGGGACCGGAGAAAGCCTCGAAAAGCGCGTGCCCCAGCCGATGGGAAGGACAGCGAAGGCCGACCGAGGCCTGGCCGCCCGTTACCCAGGCGCCGCAGCGGGCCGCCCTCGGGACCACCATCGTGAGGGGGCCGGGCCAAAACTTCTCGGCGAGAACGCCCGCGAGTTCCGGAACGGGGTCAGCCCACCAGGAAATGCTTTCCGCGCTCGGCAAATGAACAATCAGCGGGTGCCAGGTCGGCCGGTGCTTGGCCGCGAAAACCTTCCCGACCGCCTCCTCGTTGTCAGCATCGGCGCCGAGCCCGTAGACGGTTTCTGTCGGGAACGCGACGAGGCCGCCACGCTCCAGGACCTCGACCGCGCGGGCAACACGCGCTTCTTCTTCCTTTGTCAGGATCATTTCGCTTCCCTTGCCGGCCACCCTCAGACGGGCTCCGGGAGCCTCAGGATCCGGGCGACCTTCTTCGCCCTTTCCAGCGCTTCCTCAGGCGTCTTTCCGAGACATGTCACGTGCCCCATCTTGCGCCCATGCCTCACCTCGGACTTCCCGTAGAGATGCAATTTCACGCCCGGAATCGCGAGCGCCCTTCCCCAGTCCGGATCCTTGAGCCCTTCATCCGTCTCCCAGGCATCCCCGAGGATGTTCAGCATGACGGCGGGCGAAAGAAGGGTCGTGTTCCCAAGCGGCAGCCCTGCCATCGCCCTCACCTGCTCCTCGAACTGGCTCGTCATGCAGGCTTCGATCGTCGCGTGGCCGGAATTGTGCGGACGGGGCGCGGTTTCATTCGCGACGACGGATCCGTCCTCCAGGACAAAGAATTCGATGCAGAGAACGCCGACATACTTCATCTCGTCCGCGACGCGGATCGCGTAGGCGCGGGCAGCGGATTCGGTATCGTCAGGAATGCGGGCAGGCAGGACGGTTTCCGCGAGGATACCGTTGCGGTGATGGTTCTCGAACACGGGGAACGTGGCGGTTTCGCCATCGAACCCGCGGCAGACGATCACCGAGCACTCGGTCCTGAGAGGGAGCTTTTTCTCAAGGATGCAGTCAACGGCGCCAAGGCTTTGCCAGGCGGCCGGGAGTTCCGCTGGAGACTTCACCTGGACCTGCCCCTTCCCGTCGTAGCCGAGCCGCGCCGTCTTCAGGATCGCGGGGAAGAGGGACTCGTCCGCCCCCTGGCAGTCCTCTGCGGAAAGCACAGCGGCATGGGGCGCCACGGGGACGCCCGAAGAGACAAGGAACGCCTTCTCGACATTGCGGTCCTGGGAAATCGAAACCGCACGGGCCATGGGAGCCGTATGGCAGCCCTTTTCCGCAAGATACGCGAGGGAAGCTGCCGGAACGTTCTCGAACTCCGTACTCACGGCAGGGCAGGACGCGGCCATGTCGTCCAGCGCCGCCCGGTCCTTGTAGCCCGCCTTGATGCGGCGGGAGGAAACCTCTCCCGCGGGGCTCACCTCGCCCGGATCGAGGACAAGGACATGGTAGCCGAGGCGTGCGGCCGCCTCGCTGAACATGCGGCCGAGCTGGCCGCCCCCCATCATGCCGAGGGTCGTGCCTGGCAGGAGCTCTTCGCGCTTATCCATCAGACAGCCTCTTTGAATTCTTCGGTCGGAAGCGTCATAGAGCGGGCCGCCTCGTTCAGGCTCTTCATGTACTCGGAAACCTTCCCGGAAAGCGCCTCGTCAGTCGTCGCGAGCATCTTCACGGCAAAGATCGCCGCGTTGGCGGCTCCCGCCTCGCCGATCGCGAACGTTGCGACAGGAACCCCCTTCGGCATCTGGACGATCGAATGCAGGGAATCGACACCCCGGAGGTACTTGGAGACACAGGGAACGCCGAGCACGGGCACCGTCGTCTTCGCGGCAAGCATGCCGGGGAGATGGGCTGCGCCGCCGGCGCCAGCGATGATCGCGCGAAGGCCACGGCTCTTCGCGCTCTCCGCATAGGCGAACATCTCGTCAGGCATGCGGTGCGCGGACACGACCTTAGCCTCAAAGGGAATGCCGAACTGCTCAAGGATCCTGCAGGCGTTGCTCATCACGTCCCAGTCGGATGAAGACCCCATTACCACGCCTACAAGCGGTTTCCTTTCATTAGCCATGATTCTTCCTGAATTTCCGATTTTTCTGCTGAAAAGAAAATGACGGAGGCAGGAAGTTTCCCTCCCGTCTCCGTTCGCGCGCGAAGGAATCCCCGGCACCCTGGCCGGAGATCCCAGCTTCCTGCCCAGCCTTTTCCCTAGGCAAGCTTCACACCGGCGAGCCTGTAAAGCGCCTCGCGGTACTTTTCGCTCGTGCGCTCAAGCACGTCCTCGGGAGGCACCGGAGCCGGAGCCGTCTTGTTCCAGCCGGTCGACTCGAGCCAGTCGCGGACGTACTGCTTGTCATAGGAGGGCGGCGAAATGCCGACATTGTACTGGTCAGCAGGCCAGAAGCGGGAGGAGTCAGGCGTAAGCACTTCGTCCATCAGGCGAATGTTGCCCTCGCTGTCGATCCCAAACTCGAACTTCGTGTCAGCGATGATGATGCCCTTGGTCGCGGCGTACTCCGCCGCGCGCTTGTAGAGCGTAAGAGTGGCGTCGCGGATCGTCTTTGCAACGTCGCCGCCGTAGCGCTTCACGCACTCCTCGTAGCTGATCGGCTCATCGTGGGTTCCGACGGGGGACTTCGCGGACGGCGTGAAGATCGGCTCGTCGAGCTTCTGCGACATCTGCAGCCCTGCGGGGAGCTTTATCCCGGAAACAGAGCCGCTCGCGAGGTATTCCTTCCAGCCGCCACCCGTCAGGTAGCCGCGGGCGACGCATTCCACGAGAATCGGCTTCAGCTTCATCGCGACGACGGAACGGCCGCGGACCTGGTCCGCCTCGGATGGATCAACCACGGAGAGGGGATCGATTCCGGTAAGGTGGTTCGGGAGGACTCCCTTCAGCTTTTCGAACCAGAAGTTCGTGAGCGCGGTAAGGACCTGCCCCTTGTAAGGCACAGGAGCCGCGAGGATGAAGTCAAAGGCCGAGATGCGGTCAGTGGCGACGATGAGGAGCTTGTCGTCCCCCACCGCGTAGCTGTCGCGCACCTTGCCGCTGTAGACAAGCGGAAGCGACTTCAGGCTGGTTTTCAGTAGACCCTTCATAGTGGGTGATCTCCTGACAGAAGTGATAAGGACCTGACGGATCAATTCTAGCGCCTGATGCCCGAGCGGCCGTGTTTTCAGGCGCCGGCGGAAAAAGCGTTTTCCCCTTGGCTGTTTTCCGTAGGAAGCGGCTAGAGGAAGAGATCCACTAGAACCCCCGCCCAGACGCAGACCTCGGCAAAAATCGTGACGAGAACCGCGAGGCTCCCGAGGTCCTTGGCCTTCTTGGAGAGCGGATGGAGTTCCGGACCGATGCGGTCGACGACAGCCTCGATCGCGGAGTTCAGGGTTTCCACGACGATGAGAAGAAGGGCGGTGAGAATCAGGATTCCCTTCTGGGTGCCGCTCGCCGGGAGCAGTAGGGCAACGGGCACCAGGATCACCGCAAGGACCACTTCCTGCCGGAACGCCTCCTCGGTCGCCCAGGCGCTCCTGAAGCCGTCGCAGGAGTAATGGAATGCGTTCATCAGCCTCGTGGGACCGCTCTTCCCCTTCAGGTCCCGTGCGTCAGTCTTCGCCATGTTTGTTTCCCTGCGGATTGCGCAATAACAAAGGGAAGAACGGCTGGACCGTTCTCCCCTCTTCGATGCTCTGGTCCTAAAGAACCTTTTGGGTGATTGTGCCGTCCGCGTACCCGCGGGCGAACTTGTCAAGCGGAATCGGATGGATCTTCGCGCCCTGCCCTTCGCAGCCGAAGGCAAGGTAACGGGACTTGCACATCTCCTGTTCGGCTTTGCGCGCGTCCTTCATGAAGCTGCGGGGATCGAAGTCGCTCGGATTCTCGACGAGGTGGCGGCGAATGGCGGCAGTCATGGCGAGTCGGATATCGGTGTCGACATTCACCTTGCGCACGCCGTGCTTGATCGCGGTCTGGATCTCCTTCACCGGAACGCCGTAGGTCTCGCGCATCTCGCCGCCATACTTGCGGATCTCGGCGAGGAACTCCTGGGGAACCGAAGAGGAACCGTGCATCACGAGGTGGGTGTTCGGGAGACGGGCGTGGATTTCCTTAACACGGTCAATCGAAAGGATTTCCCCGGTGGGCTCGCGGGTGAACTTGTACGCGCCGTGGCTCGTGCCGATCGCGATGGCGAGGGCGTCAAGCTGCGTCCGGCGCACGAAGTCGACAGCCTGGTCCGGATCGGTGAGAAGCTGATCGCGGGTGAGCTTCCCCTCGGCGCCCTGACCGTCCTCCTTTTCGCTCTGCAGAGTTTCAAGGGAACCGATGCAGCCAAGCTCGCCTTCGACGGAAACACCGATGCAGTGCGCGGTCTCGACGATCCGGCGGGTCGTCTCGACGTTGTACTCGTAGGTTGCGACCGTCTTCCCGTCAGGCATCAGGGAGCCGTCCATCATGACGGAAGTGAAGCCGTAGCGCATGGCGCTCACGCAGGAAGCCGGGCTGCGGCCGTGGTCGAGGTGCATGGCGACGGGAATGTCAGGATAGGACTCGACGGCTGCGCGGATGAGGTGCTCGAGGAAAAGCTCGCCCGCGTACTTGCGGGCTCCGGCGGAAGCCTGGAGGATGACAGGAGCGCCCACCTCGGCCGCGGCCGACATGATCGCCTGGACCTGTTCGAGATTGTTGACGTTGAAGGCAGGAATGCCATAGCCATTCTCGGCGGCATGGTCGAGAAGCTGGCGCATAGCGACAAGAGCCATGAATGCAAACTCCGCTAAAAGGAATTTTCGTTCGGGAGGACCCCTACGGAGGAAGCCTGCTCCCTTCCCGGAAGTACGGGATATTTTAGCAAAGCGGTAGCCGGGCCCGCCCGGTTTCTCGGGCCCCTCAGCCGGCAAGCACGGACTTGTCGCGGCTCAGCTGCCGGCGGATCCCGGCAAGGATCCCCTTTGCCATGTCCTCCTGATAGGCGTCGTTCCGGAGCTTCTGCTCCTCGTCGGGGTTCGAAATGAACGCCGTTTCGACAAGAATCGACGGGATGCCCTGCCCCTTGAGGACAGCAAAGCCCGCCTGTTCCACGCGGTTCTTGTGCAGCCGGTTCACCTGGCCGATCTCCCGGAGCACCGAGGCGCCGAGGGCGAGGCTGTAGTTGATCTTCCAGGTGTTCGACATGTCGACCAGGACGCTCTGCACTTCCTTCGCGACGCCCTTCACGTTGATTCCGCCGATCCTGTCCGCGTTGTTCTGCTGCTGGGCAAGCCACTTGGCGGCGGCGGACGTCGCCCCCTTTTCCGACAGGGCGAAGACCGACGAGCCGCGGGCGGAGGGGGAAATCCAGCCGTCCGCGTGGACGCTGACGAAAAGCTTGGCCCCGGCCTTCTGGGCGAGCCTCACGCGCTCGGCTAGAGGAATGAAATAGTCGCGCCGCCGGGTCATTCTCGCCTCTATCTGGGAATCCTGGGAGATCAGGTCGCAGAGGCGCTCTCCGATCGACAGAACGATGTCCTTCTCGTGCGTGCCCATGACGCCGCTCGCTCCGGGATCCTCGCCGCCATGCCCCGGATCGATCATGACAAGCACCTTGCCGCTCGAAGGCCCGGCGGAGCCCGCGGAGGGCCGGGCCGAGGATTCGTCCCGGATCGCCTGCAGAAGCGGATCGTCGGACGCTGCAGGAGCCGCCCCGTAGAGGTCCACTACAAGGCGCCGCTTATAGCCCGCGACCGGAGCGAGTTCGAACACCTGGGGCTTGACGGGCGCCTTCAGGTCGACCGTCATGCGGACCGCCTTAGGCGATCCCTGGCCCACGCGGATCGACCTTATGTAGGGATCGTCAGCCTGCACTTTCTTCACGAAACCCCGGAGCCGCTCATCAAGGGAAAGCCCTTCAAGGTCAATCAGCAGCTGCCCCTGAGCGACCCTCGTGCGGTACTTCAGCGCACCGTCATGCTCGATCGTGATCCTCGTGTATTCGTCCGCGGGCCAGATCCTGACGTCGACAAGTTCCGCCCCTTCGGCAATTTCCCACGGCAAAAGCGAAAGGAGAAGGACCCCGCCACCTCCCGCGAGAAGATTCCGCCGCCTCATTTCCATTCCCGTCCAACCTCTTCTGCAACTTTCCGGCCCCGCTCCGTCCGGGGCCTCAGGAAAATTTTCCTTCCATCGCCCGAAAGCTCGATTTGCACGTCAACGTCAGAAGCCGGAAGGAACTCTCCCGCCTTTTCCGGCCACTCGCAAAGCGTGACGCGACCGGCCCCGAACAGGTCCCGGAACCCCGCGTCATCGAATTCCTCCGGCGATTCAAACCGATAAAAGTCGAAATGATTGATCGTGAGACCAAGGGCCGAATATGTTTCGACCAGCGTGAAAGTCGGGCTCCGGACCCGTCCGGTCACGCCTAGGTTCCGGAGAAAGGCACGGGTCAGGGTTGTCTTCCCGGCGCCGAGCGTTCCCTCAAGCCTGAAATTCAGCCCTTCGTCCCGGATCCCTCCGGCGAGCTTCTTCACTGCCCCTGCAAGGCATTTTCCGAGCGCCTCGGTCGCCGCCTCATCAGGCAGTTCAATGGAAACAACGTCGTACGGGACATCACCCACTTTCATCTCCAAACCAGCCGTGAACAAGTTTCCCTGCCTCGGCAAAACACTGAAAAGCCTGAAACCTTCGCAGCGCTTCCTGCTGTTCCAATTTCTTCTCAGAAAACTCTTGCTATTTTCGCATTTTCCAATATAATGTGAAGTCTATTTTGCCAGTCCGATGAAAATCAGACGGCCACGATGCCGGTGTAGCTCAGTTGGTAGAGCAGCGCATTCGTAATGCGAAGGTCGGGAGTTCGACTCTCTTCACCGGCACCAAAATTCATCCCGCACGGTCCTGCGCCGCGCGGGATTTCTTTTTTCGCATCCGGATGCCCGGACGGGCAACCCCGAAAGAGCTCCGCGCCGCCTCAGCCGCCCGCTTTCAGGGAAAGGATCCTCGCCGCCGCGCAGGCGGCCCCGTAGCCATTGTCTATGTTGAAGACCGCAATTCCCGGAGCGCACGAGGAAAGCATTGAGCGCAGGGCCGTGCCGCCGCCTGAGGCCACTCCGTAGCCGACGGAAGTCGGCACGGCGAGGACGGGGCATGAGACGAGTCCCCCGAGAACGCTTGCGAGCGCTGCGTCGAGCCCTGCGCAGACAATGACGACATCAGCCTTCCGGATTTCCGGCAGGTTCTGCTCGACCCGCCAGAGCCCGGCTACCCCGCAGTCCTCGAAAAGCCTTGTCCGGAACCCGAGGTACGCAAGCGTGCGGGCAGCCTCGTGAACGACGAACGCGTCCGACGTGCCGGCCGAGACAACGGCGACGACTCCTGCCTTTTCCCCGCGGTCCGGAAACGATTCCCCCACAGCGGTCCGCGAAAGGGGATCGTAGTCGTACCCCGCCCGGACGCCTTCCGGCATCCTCTCGAAGGTTTCCGGCCTGAGGCGAGTGAAGAGGATTCTCTTCCCGCTCCCGCGGACGAAGCGCCCCATCAGATCCCTCAGGCTCTCGAAGTCCTTCCCTTCGCAGTAGACCGCTTCCGGGAGGCCGATGCGGGCCTCCCGCGCCATATCGAACAGGATCCGGCCCGACATATCGCGCAAAGGCACTCCTTAAGGAACTACTTCGCGACGCGCGGGACCGTGAGAGACCCCTCGGGCATCAGGATCGTGCAGGGATGCTCGGTTCCGAGGAACTTCTTCGCCATGGCGATTGCCTCGTCAGCCGTGCTGACCGCGCCGGCGAAGTGCATGCTCGCCGCCATCCCGCGGTCGAGGCTCGTCACGAGGATGAACTTCGCCTTCTTCATCGGGCGGGTCACCGCGTAGGCCTTGTTCGCCCCGATCACGAAGTGGTCCTCAAGATCCTTCTCGATCGCTTCCGGCGTCTTCAGCCGCTGGAAGGTCTCCTCGAGGACCTTGGACCCGCTTCCCTCCTCGCAGTCAGCGAGCAGGACCACGACGCCGCCTTCCCGCACGGCGAGCGCCGCGTTGTCCATCGTCTTCTGCATCTGGTAGACGTTGATGTCCTTCGGATAGCCGCCGCAGGAAGCGACCACGAGGTCGGCCTCCCTCGGAATCACGGCGCCGTAGACCTCGTCCACGAAGCGGCACGCTTCCTTGTGGGCCGCGATGTAGTCGCCCGCAAACATCTTGAGGAACTCGTGCTTCGCGTTCAGCACCCCGTTGAAGAGGAACAGGGAGCGGCCCTTCGCGAACCGCGCGACGCCTTCCATCTGGTCCTCGTACACGGGATTCCCCGTGGTAAGGCCGAGGCCGGAGTGCGGGTCCAGCATGAAGCTGTGGTTCTTGCGGACCGTTTCCATCGCGGCGCAGCCCGGGAGAATCGCCTTCCTCCCGCCGCCGTAGCCGGAGAAATAGTGGTAGACGATGGAGCCCGTGAGGATCACGTGGTCGACGTCGCAGATCCGCTTGTTGATGAGGACCGGCGTGCCGCGGGAGGTCTGCCCGAAGTAGAGGAAGTCCTCGTCGATGTGGCAGTCCGAGTTGTACATCTGCAGCCGGGAAGCGACATTCTCCCCGACTGCCTGGGTCATCTCTTCCTTCGTCATGCAGCGGTGCGTGCCGAGCGAAAAGACGATCCGCATGTTTTCATCGGGAACGCCGAGCCGGTTCAGCTCGTCGACGAGGACCGGCATGAAGTCGTACGTGTTCGCAACGCGCGTGAGATCGTTGCAGATGAAGGCGACGGTGTCCCCGGGCTTCACGATCTCGTCAAGCGACGGGCAGCCGATCGGATGCCGGACGGCCTCGAGCACCCCGGCCTTGATGTCCTTCATGGGAGGGAAGGCCTCGGTGCGGACCTCCATCGCGACGTCATCTTCCTCAAGCGAGAACTTCATCCGCCCGCGCCCGTAGGCGAAGTCATATTGCCGAACTGCCATTTTTCTCTTCCTAAATGTAAAGGTATGGTTGATGTTTGCCTGAGAAACCCGACGCTCAGGCCCCCTTCTTTGGCTCGCTGCCGGGAGTCCTGAACCCTCGTTCGCTCGCCCATACGGCGGCCTCGACCCGGGAACGGAACCCGAGCTTCTTCAGCATGTGCTTCACGTGCACCTTGACGGTACCGTCCGTGATGGAGAGACGGGAGGCGATCGCCTTGTTGCTGAGGCCGGACGCGATGTACCCGAGGACCTCCTGCTCGCGCGAGGTGAGGCAGTCGACGTTCTTCTCCTCCTCGACGCCCCCATTCCGGAGCGTGAGGGCGAGGACGTTCGTCAGGCTGTCGCTGATCACCATCTGGCCCGAGAGCACCCGCTCGACCATGGAGACCATCTCCTCCACCGTATGCTTCTTCGTGAGGAAGCCGTCCGCCTCGAGCCGTATCGCCGCCATCAGCTCGTCATTGTGGGCGCCCTGCAGGAGGATGATTCCCTTGCACTGGGGCTGCAGCTCCTTCACTTCCCGCAGGAGCTCAAGCGCCTTGTGGTTCGGCAGCGCGAGGTCGAGTATCACCATCGCGAGCCTCCGGGAGGCAATCTCGCTGCTCGCCTTTTCCGCCGAGCCCGTGTCTATCGCCGTGGAAAATATTCCCTTCTGCTTCAGCACCTGGGACAGAGCCTGACGGAATATCGGGCTCTCGTCGACAACCAGCAGTGTTTTCTGACCTTGTTCTTCGGTCATACACGCCCCCTTATCCTCGCCCCTAGAGAGGTGCGCGGCACCGCCTGCGGGCGCTGAATCCCCCGCAGGATGCCCACCCTCTCGCATTTATCTTTTTTAGTACGCTCTCCATACTACAAAAGGATTATGGCCTCTTCCTGCAAGGAGGTGAGCCTTAAGGCGCACATTGCTACCCATTTCCTTCGTTTTTTACGGGAAAACACTAACGCCAAAGAAGGCCTTCCATCCGGTGGCTTTCTCCCCACTGAGGGATAGTCCGACCAGCAAAGCCCGGGGAAAGGCTTTCCGGGATCATGCGCCACAGCTAAAATACAGTTTCTTTTTGATCCAGGGGCCTCGCACGGGCGCACCCCGCGGCAGCCAAAAGCCGCCGTCCCGCCCCCGCTCCAGTCTGTTCTATTTAATTAGGGTTACAAGCATGTCCGGTCATTCAAAGTGGGCCAACATCCAGCACCGCAAGGGCCGCCAGGATGCCAAGCGTTCCAACATCTGGACGAAGATCGTCCGTGAAATCATCATCGCCGCCCGTGTGGGCGGCGGCGGAGACCCCGACATGAACCCGAGGCTTCGCCTTTCCCTCGTCAAGGCCCGCGCCGCCAATGTTCCGAAGGACACGATCAAGAACGCGATCCTGAAGGGCACCGGCCAGCTCGAAGGCGTGAACTACGAGGAAGTCCGCTATGAAGGATACGGCGTCGCCGGAGCCGCCCTCATCATCGACTGCACGACGGACAACAAGGTCCGCACGGTTTCCGACGTCCGCCACATCCTCACTTCGAACGGCGGCTCCCTCGGCACCGAAGGCTCCGTCACGTTCATGTTCAAGCACTGCGGACTGATCGTCCTGCCCTCCGGGACCGACGAGGACAAGGTGATGGAAGTCGCCCTCGACGCGGGCGCGGAGGACGTCGTCTCGAACGAGGACGGCACGATCGAGGTCGTGACGCCGCCGACGATCCAGGAATTCGAAGCCGTCCAGAAGGCCCTTGAAGGCGCAGGCCTGACGCCCGAATTCGCGGAAATCACGATGAAGCCCGTGAATGAAACGGTGCTCTCCGGGGACGATGCCGTCCGCATGCAGCGGATCATCGACGAACTTGAGGACAACGACGACGTGAGCAAGGTCTACTGCTCCGCGACCCTCGACCTTCCCGAAGACGCCGAGTAAGCTTTAAGGCAACAGAGGAGCCCCTCCTTGGAGAAGTCTGCAAAGATCTCCTCAGAGCGGCTCCTTTTTTCGTACCCGCCTTCCCGGACGGCCGGGCTGGCGGCCTGAGTCAGGAATTCGATTCACCATCGCCCACGGGCCTGCAGGCGAAAGGGAAGAGCCCCTTCCCGGCGCAGGCCGCGCCCGGGGCGCACTACGGAGAAAACCATGAAAGTTCTGGTTGTCGGCAGCGGCGGACGCGAGCACGCGCTCGCCTGGAGAATCGCGAAGGGCGGCGAGGGACGGACTGTCTACGTCGCCCCGGGCAATGCGGGGACTGACGCCGATCCTCTTCTCACCAACGTGCCCGTGAAGGCGACGGATCTCGAAGGGCTTCTGAAGTTCGCGAAGGAGAACTCGGTCGACTACACGGTGGTCGGGCCCGAGGCCCCCCTTGCCGCGGGCATCGTCGATGTTTTCCGCGCGGCAGGCGAGAGGATCTTCGGACCGACGAAGGCCGCGGCGCAGCTTGAGTCCTCCAAGGACTTCGCGAAGGCCTTCATGAAGAGGCACGGAATTCCGACCGCGGCCTATGAGACCTTCACCGACGACCGCGCGGCCCGCGACTACATCGCGAAGCACGGCGCCCCGATCGTCGTCAAGGCAGACGGGCTCGCCGCGGGCAAGGGCGTCGTCGTCGCGATGACGGTCGAGGAAGCGCTGAAGGCCGTGGACGACATGCTCGAAGGCAACAAGTTCGGGGCGGCCGGCGCCCGTGTCGTGATCGAGGACTACCTTGAAGGCGAGGAGGCTTCCTTCATCGTCGCATGTGACGGCTGCCACGTGCTTCCGATGGCGACCAGCCAGGACCACAAGCGCCTTCTTGACCACGACCGCGGCCCTAACACCGGCGGAATGGGAGCCTATTCGCCCGCCCCGGTGGTGACGGACGAGGTATACGGGATCGTGATGGAGCAGGTGATCCGCCCGGTGATCGACGGCATGGCGGCGGAGGGCAATCCCTTCACGGGCTTCCTCTACGCGGGCCTCATGATCGGAAAGAAGCCGGACGGAAAGCCTGACGTCCGGGTCCTCGAGTTCAACTGCCGCATGGGCGACCCAGAGACCCAGCCCATCATGAGCCGCATCCGCAGCGACGTCTCGCAGGTCTACGAGAACGCCATCGCCGGAACGCTCGACAAGGCCTCGGTCGACTGGGACGCGAGGAGCGCCCTCGGCGTCGTATGCGCCGCGGAAGGCTATCCGGAAAGCCCGAAGAAGGGGGCAGTGATCGAATCGCTCCCGGAAAACGAGGAATCCCTCAAGGTGTTCCACGCAGGAACCGCCTGGGACTCCGAGCACCGCATGGTCGTGAACGGCGGCCGCGTGCTCTGCGTGGTCGGACTCGGCGCTACGCTCCGGGAAGCCCAGTCGCGCGCGTACGAAGGCGTGAAGGGCGTCAGGTGGAACGGGATGCAGCATCGTTCCGACATCGGCTGGCGCGCGCTGAAGTAGCGGCAGTCCTTCCGGCTGCGGCTGACTGCCAGCCGGAAGGGAAGCCCTCTCACCGGATGGCGGCCCCGCAAGGGACCGCCTTTCTTTTCACCCGGGATTCCCGCACGGCCATTCTGTGGTAGCTTTCCTCTCTGAAGAGAAACCGGGGATTTCTTCCTCCCCTCCTGAAGAAAACATGCAGAAATTTCTCATTCAGAAGCTGATTCTCGCCGCAGCGGCCTCGGCCGCCGCCCTGCCCGCCCTTGCGGGAGCGGTCGCGGAGCCCTTCGACTATCCGGAAAGCCTCGTCACAGGCCTTCCCGTCACCGGCGAGCCGGCAACCACGGGGATCGAAATCGGACAGGACCGCGTGACGCTTGAGGAAACCTCCATCCGCGAGCTCGCCTCAAGACACCACTTCCCGCTGATGCGCGAAGGGGCCGGCGACTATACGCGCGACTGGACCTGCCTCAGGACAGACGCGAAGCACGGCGGCTTTTCGATCTGGCTCGTCGCGTCGGGGTCTCCCGCCGTGACAGAAGTGCAGATGGCGGCCTCGTCCGTTCCGCGCGGAAAAGGCGACTGCGTGCTGCTTTCGGAGTCCGCGCTTCCTGTCTCGATCGGCGGGACGGCGCCCGGCATGACTGAAAAGGACGTCTTTTCCAAGCTTGGGAAACCGACCTACGCGGCCGGCGACGGCTGGTACTTCTGGTCGACGAGACGCTCCGTGGAGGAAATCAGCAGCAGCCGGGTCCGCATGAACTGGACCGGCGTCCAAATGAAGAACGGACGTGCGGAACGCATCTTCTCCAGCCAGGTGACCAGCCCGTGACAGGAGTTCCCCTTCCCTACCGGCGAGGGATCGGCCTCCTCGGAGGAACCTTCGATCCCATCCACAACGGGCACCTCGCCATAGCGGAAGAGGCGCTCGGTTCGCTCGGGCTCCTGGAAGTGGATTTCCTTCCCGCTTCCCGCCCGTGGCAGAAATCCGTCCTCACCTCGGTCACCGACCGGGTAAGGATGATAGAAGTGGCCATCGCAGGCAGGCCGAGGCTGCGCGTGAACCTGGAGGAGGTCTACCGCCCCGGGCTTACCTACACGATCGACACCCTCGTTTCGCTCCGGAAGAAAGCCGGGCCGTACATGCCGCTCGTCCTGCTGATGGGGTTCGACCAGTGGACGAACCTCACCACATGGCGTTCCTGGGAACTGCTCGGGGACTACGCGGACATCGCGGTCTTTACCCGCACGGGCCGCGGGAGAGCCGGGGCCGAGCCCGCCGCGCTCAGGGCATGGAGCGACGGCCGAGTAGTTTCGCCTGAGCTCTGCACCTCGGCCCCCTGCGGGCTCGTGAGCTTCTTCCCGATGGCGCCGCACGCGGCAAGCTCAACCGAGATCCGCGCGATTCTTTCAGGCGCCAGCACCGCCTCCGGCACGGCTAAACTTGAAGGGTGGCTCCCTGCCGGGGTGCTTCGCTACATCAACCAGCACGGGCTGTACCGCCCGAGGCAATAGCTTTTAATTTTCTCAAACCACATATGGATATTCGCAAGCTTCAGCGCACCATCGTCGACGCCCTCATCGACCTCAAGGGCAAGGACATCGTTGTCTACAACACCGAAAAGCTGAGCGACCAGTTCGCACGCGTCGTGATCGCGTCCGGAACCTCGAACCGCCACACCGTCGCCCTCGCGGAAAACGTGAAGGAGATGGTGAAGAAAGCCGGGGGCGAGGTGGTCAGCATGGAAGGCCGCGAGACCGGCGAATGGGTGCTGGTCGACTGCGGCGCCGCCATCGTCCACGTGATGCAGCCCCAGATCCGCGACTACTACAACCTCGAGGAACTCTGGGGCGCGAAGCGCGTCAACATGAAAATCGACCCGGAATACGCCCTCCCGAGCCGCTCTCTCCGGGCAAAGGCCGCCGCAGCGGCCGCTGCCGGCAGCAACGCGGAAGAATGAAAATCACGATTGTCGCGGTTGACCTCCGCTCGCCCGGCTGGGCGGCCGAGGCCGTCTCGGACTACCTCGGCCGCTTTCCACGCGACTGGAAGGTGGAGCTGAAAACCGTGAAGGAAGAACCCCGGCGCGGGCACCCTAAGGAAAAACTGATGGCGGCCGAGGCCGAGCGCATCCGGAAGTCGATCCCGAAGGGCTCGCTCCTCGTCACTTTGGACGAACATGGACGGGACCTGACGACGGTGGAATTCGCAAGGCAGCTCTCTGCCTGGGAGCGCGGAGGGGATTCCGTTACCTTCGTGATCGGAGGAACCGACGGCATTGACCCGGACCTCAAGCGTGAAAGCCGAATGATGATCAGGCTTTCCTCGATGACTCTTCCGCACGCGCTTGCCCGGGTAATGCTCTCCGAGCAGATCTACCGGGCATGGTCCGTGCTGAACGGCCACCCGTACCACAGGGCCTGAAAGGAAGGAAGGAAAAATGGGAACCCGGATTTACCTCGCGAGCAAGAGCCCGAGGCGTCTTGAGCTGCTGGCGCGTCTCGGCTATGAGCCCGTCCTCCTTCCGAAGGGACCGGCAGGAGGAAGAGCCTTCCCGGGGGACGAGGAAAGGCTTCCCGGCGAATCGGCCCGAAGCTACGTCACACGGACCGCCCGTGAAAAAGCGCTCCACGCCGTGAAGCGCATCCGGGAGGAAGGGCTCCCCCTGCTCCCCGTCATCGCGGCAGACACGACAGTAGTGCTCGGGGAAGCGATCCTCGGGAAACCCGCTTCCATGGAAGAAGAGCGGAAGTTCCTCCGGCTCCTCTCAGGCGCGACGCATGTCGTCCGCACGGCGGTCGTCGCGGGGACGTCCGAGGAGAACCTCGAAACCGTCGTCTCGGAATCCCGGGTAACCTTCGCCTCGCTTTCCGAGGAGGAAATGGAAGCGTACGCGAGGACCTCAGAGCCCTACGACAAGGCGGGCGGCTATGCGGTCCAGGGACTCGCCGCCGCCTTCATCACCCGGATCGACGGCTCATACTCCGGGATCATGGGTCTTCCGCTCCGGGAGTCGGCCGGACTCCTCGCACGGTTTGGAGCGCCGGTCCCCGCGCTCTCGGACTAGTCGGAAACCTTGAGCAGCCTCACCTCGAACACGAGGGTCGCGAAGGGCGGGATCACTCCACCCGCTCCCGACGCACCGTAGGCGAGGTCGGACGGGATCGTGAGGCGCCTGACGCCTCCTTCCTTCATGCCGAGAACGCCCTGGTCCCAGCCCGGGATCACCATGCCGGCACCGAGCACGAATTCGAACGGCTCGTTCCGGTCGAGGCTCGAATCAAACTTCGTGCCATTCTCAAGCCACCCCGTATAGTGGACGGAAACCGAATCCCCGTCCTTTGCCTCGCGGCCGGTTCCCTCCTCAATGTCCTCGATCTTCAGCTCGCCCTTCGGACGCGCATCGACGAGCTCCACCTCGAAGTGCAGCGTGGCGTTCGGCGGGATGGCATCCCCGGCACCGTATTCCCCGTACCCGAGTTCGGGCGGAATCGTAAGGTTCCGTTTCTCGCCAACGCGCATGCCCCGGATCCCCTCTTCCCAGCCCGGAATCACCATGCCGGCACCGAGCGGGAACGTGATCGGCTCCCCGCGCTCAAGGCTCGAGTCGAACTTCGTCCCGTCGTCAAGCTTCCCCGTGTAGTGGACGGAAACCGTGTCGCCGTCCTGGGCCTCGCGGCCGGTGCCCTCGCGAAGCACTTCGACCTTTACCTCGGGCTTCGGGCGGACGCCGACGAGCTCCACGTCGAAGACGAGGGTCGCCCCAGGAGGAATCGCCTCCCCGGCTCCCGCTTCCCCGTACCCGAGTTCGGGCGGAATGACGAGCTTCCTCTTTCCGCCGACCCGCAGGCCCCGGATTCCCTCTTCCCAGCCCGGGATCACCATGCCGGCCCCGAGCTGGAACTCGATCGGTTCCCCGCGGTCAAGGCTCGAGTCGAATTTCGTCCCGTCCTGAAGCCGTCCCGTGTAATGGACGGAAACAAAGTCTCCGGGCTTCGCCTCGTCTCCCGTTCCGACAAGAATTTCCTCAATTTTCAGTTCGCTCATGGTGCTCCCGGGGCTCGCGGCCCGCCAAAAAAAAGAAAAGCCGCCCGATTGAAATCGGGTACAATGCACGCTCTGCCGACCTGGGAGAGCGTGCGAATCCGCAGCTTCCCCGGCAACCACAGACAGTCATGCCGCGCGGCAATCCAGGCCCGCCGCGCGGAGCTCCGGCACCGGGGTGGCATCCTTCCGCCCTTCCATGTCGCCGGACGCGCAAAGGACCGCCCTTCCCGCCGCATGTCCTGCAGCCGCTGAGAGCGGAGCCGCCTGTCATTTATACATTAACTGGAGTCCGCCCGCGCACGCCTGGGCCTGAAGCCTTGCTTCCGGCCGCCTTCGGCGCACTCCTTCAGGTTTCTTCACAAGTGAACGAAGCATTTGCCTCCCTCGGGCTCATCGAGCCGCTCCTTCTCGCGGTCGATGAAATGAACTACACCGAGCCGACCCCGGTTCAGGTAAAGGCGATTCCCCCTCTCCTTGACGGACGCGACATGCTCGCGGCCGCCCAGACCGGCACCGGAAAGACCGCCGCCTACAGCCTGCCGATTATCCAGAAGATCGCCGCGTCGGGCTCGCACCCCGGGCCGAAGGAAGTGACGGCGCTGATCCTCGCCCCAACCCGCGAGCTCGCGGCCCAGATCCACGAGAACATCGTTTCCTACTCGAAGCACCTCGACATCCGTTCTTCGCTCGTCTTCGGAGGCGTGAACATCAAGCCGCAGACCCAGGCGCTCGCGCGCGGCGTGGACATCCTCGTCGCGACCCCGGGCCGCCTTCTCGACCACGTCGGCCAGAAGAACGTCACGCTGGGTTCTGTCCGGTTCCTCGTCCTCGACGAGGCCGACCGGATGCTCGACATGGGATTCATCCATGACATCCGGAAAATCATCCGGCTCATTCCGGAGGACCGCCAGAGCCTGCTTTTCTCCGCGACCTTCAGCCCGGACATCCGGAAGCTCGCCGACTCTTTCCTCAGGAATCCCGTTTCCGTGGAGATCTCCCCGAACAAGGAGTCGGCCCTCATCCGGCAGCAGGCCTACGCGATCCCCAAGAAAAGGAAGCGCGAACTGCTCCGCGACCTGATCGTCGATGGCCAGTGGAGCCAGGTGCTCGTCTTCACACGCATGAAGCACGCCGCGAACCGCCTCTGCCAGCAGCTCGTCCGCGACGGGATTTCCGCCGCAGCGATCCACGGAAACAAAAGCCAGAACGCGAGAACAAAGGCTCTCGCGGACTTCAAGGCGAAGCGCGTCCGGGTGCTCGTCGCGACCGATATCGCCGCTCGAGGCCTTGACATCGAGCAGCTTCCCCACGTCGTGAACTACGACCTCCCTGACGTTCCCGAGGACTACGTGCACCGGATCGGCAGGACTGGCCGCGCGGGCGTCGAAGGCCATGCGGTGAGCCTCGTCTCTCCGGAGGACCGCCCGCTTCTCGCGCAGATCGAGAAGCTTCTCAAGGAGAAGATCGAGCTCATCACGCCGGACGGCTACGACGGCCCGATGGCGGACGACCTTGCGGAAGAGGAGCGGAAGGAGGAGGCCTCTGAGAGGAAAGCCTCCCGGAAGCCCGCGTCGGGCGCCCGCCAGCAGCCTCGCCGCCGGAAGACCGCGGTGGCACAGGCCGCCGCGGACGAGTGCGAAGCCGAATCCCGTCCGGAAACGTCTCCTTCCGACTCTGCTTCGGACCGCGACACCGCGGCTCCCGCCCGCCGCGCCACGCAGAAGAAGCGCGGCGCAAAGCGGCCCGCGGCCCGCAGGAACCAGAACCGCCGCCCGGCCCCCGAGGCGATCGACCCGGATGACTTCGGGAACTCGATCAACTACAGGCCCCGCCGCAGCGCGTCCAAGGGACAGAGGAACGGGGAAATCGCCCGCTACGAGCCGAAGGATCCCTTCGCCCCGGAAGAACAGGCGCTCTTCCTTCCTCAGAGCATGCCTGGCGAAAGGCCGTACGAAGCCGGTCCCGCAGGACGGCGGCGCCAGAATCCGCGCCGGAAGAACCAGCGCGGCCCTCGGGCCGCCCGGAGCACGGACTACTTCGAGCAGAACTCGCGCTACTCGAACAGCCTCACGCGAAGCAACCTTCCGCCCGGGATCGCCCCGAGGCGGAACCGCTCCCGCGGCCGCTGAGAAGGGAAGACCCCTTTTGCTCTTCCCCTGAAGAAGGGTTCCCTCCGCCCGCTTTCCCCCCTGGGGAAGCGGGGAGGAGAGATTCCCCGCGCGGGCAAAACTAAAATGCACTCATTGTTTCCCATTCCAATCGCCGCCTGAGACGCGGCGCCGGAGAGACAGACTTGCGCTATCGCCTCGTACTTTGCTCATTCGCCGCCGCAGTCCTCGCGGGATGCGCGTCATCGTCCCCGGACCCCGCCCCGGCCGAGCCGCATGCCGCGACCGTTCGGCAGGACCAGCCGGCCCAGCCAGCAAAAGCTCCCCGGCGGAAAGGCGCCCTGCCTCCGGCTTCGCTCATCAGCGAACCCACTGATCCCCTGATCGACGCACCGTACAGGACCCTCATCCGGTGCGATGCCGAGGAACCCCTCGTAGCGGGGGAAAAATTCGGCGACGTGCGGCTCCTCTGCCACAGCCTTCGCGTGACGGCGACGATCACCGAATTCCGCGATGCCGGATGGCGCATCGAGGAGATCCGGATGAGCGAATCGAAGACTCCGGAAGGCGCCTTCGCAATCCCCTTCAGCGTAAGCCTGAGGAAGCTTTTCTAAGCCGGAACGACGGGGAGCGGAAAAGGGAAGTTTTTTGCCTTGGAGGCACTAATGTCAGACACTCGGAAAAGCATCGGGACCATTCGCTCGCTCATGAAGGCGGAAGGCATCGACTGCTGGATAACGCTTCCTTCGGACCCGCACGCTTCCGAATACGTTCCCGCCCACTGGGCAGCCCTCGCATGGGCCTCGGGCTTTTCAGGTGACAACGGTGTCCTCGTGGTAACCGGATCGGAAGCGAGGCTCTGGACTGACAGCCGCTACTGGGTGCAGGCAGCGAACGAGCTCAGGGGGTCCGGCATCAGCCTCATGAAGGACGGCGCCCCGGGAGTGCCGTCCTGGGAGGAATGGACTGCCTCCGCGCTCAAGCCCGGGAGCACTGCTGCGCTTGACGGCCGGTGCCTTTCAGTCCGTTCCGGGGAAAGGGCGGAAAGGATATTCCGCTTCCACGGCGTAGGCCTCCGGACCGACATCGACATCATTGGCCGTGCCTGGAAGGAAGGCCGGCCCGCGGTTCCGTCCTCAGCCGCCTATCGGAACACGGCCGCCCCCGAATCGCCGCATGAGAAGATCCTGCGGCTCCGGAGCGAACTCGAGCGCGAAGGAGCGGATTCCTTCATCACGTCTTCCCTCGACGAGCCCTGCTGGATCACGAATCTCCGCGGTTCTGACGTTCCGTACAATCCGGTTTTCCTCTCGCACTTCATCCTCACCCCGCAGGAAGCCGTGCTGTTCACGGACTCTTCCCGGCTTTCAGACGAGATCCGAGCCTTCCTCGGTTCGGAAGGAATCCAGGTGCGGCCTTACGAAGACTTCGCCCGCGCGGTTTCCGGGCTCCCCGCCGGAAGCAGCCTTCTCATTGACCCCGCCACCACTTCGGTAAGCACGAGGAATCTCGTTCCGTCCACCGTCAGGACAATCGAAGGGCTCTCGCCCGTCGCGCTCCTGAAAACCAGGAAGACCCAGGCCGAGCTCCGGCTGATCGACGAAGCCATGGTGGAGGACGGCGCCGCGCTCTGCAGGTTCTACGCATGGCTCGAGAAGGCCCTTGCCGCGAGGGAGCCACTTACGGAAATGGACGTCGTGCGGAAGCTGCATGATGAACGCGCGAAGGGAAAGGATTACGTGAGCGAATCCTTCGGGACCATCGCCGCGGTCGGCCCGAACGCCGCCCTGCCGCACTACGAGCCCTCCGAGAGCTCCTGCGCGCCGCTTTCGGGAGACACCATTCTCCTCATCGACTCCGGCGCGCAGTACCAGACGGGCACGACCGACATCACGCGCGTCACCCGGATCCACAATCCGCCTGAAGCGCTGAAGCGCGACTACACGGCGGTGCTCCGGGCGCATCTCGCACTGCTTGACGCCTATTTCCCCGAAGGCGCCTACGCTTCGCAGCTCGACACTTTCGCGCGCGCGCCGCTCTGGGAGGTCGACGCCGACTTCGGACACGGCACGGGACACGGGGTCGGTTTCTTCCTCAACGTCCACGAGCGCCCCTACAGCATTTCCCCACGCTCCCTTCCTTCCGAGGGAACGAGGACCGTCGAAGGGATCGTCGTGTCGGACGAACCCGGCCTCTACCGCCCGGGCCGCTGGGGCATCCGGATCGAGAGCCTCGTCACCCCTGTTCCGCAGGCTTCGAGCGAATTCGGACGCTTCATGGCGTTCCGCCCCCTTACGCTCTGCCCCATCGACACTTCGCTCATCGTTCCCCGGATGATGAAGTCCTGGGAAATCGCGAAGCTTAACGAATACCACAGGCATGTCCGCGAGAAGCTCCTTCCCGCGGTGGACGGCGAAGCGAAGAACTGGCTCATCCGGAACACTGCTGTTTTCTAGACGTTCTCTTCACGGCACCGACTGTAAAGAAAAGCAAAGCAGTCGGCGCTGCAGGAAGGCCGCTCCCGGCGCCAGTACAATTCAAGCTGCGGCGCCTCCACCCCTCCGGAGACCTCCAAAGGTCTGTCATGCCCCACAAGATCATCAGCACAGTACTCATCGCGGCACTCTCGGCGATCATCGCCGCAGGCTGCACGAAAAAGGCCGAACAGAAAAACCCGGCCCAGAAGCCGGTTGTCGTCAGCACCATCGCGGCAACCCCTGAGGATGTTCCTGAATGGCGCGAGGTGATGGGGCGGACGGAAGGCTCTTCCCAGGTCGAAATCCGTTCCCAGGTTTCCGGAATCCTGAAAAAACTCGCCTACTCGGAAGGCGCTTCCGTGAAGCCCGGTCAGCTGTTGTTCCTGATCGACCCCGCACCATTCGAAGCGGACCTGAGGGCGGCCACGGCCGCAAGGGCCCAGGCGTTCGCGCAGCTTGAGCAGAGCGAGCGGGAGCTTGAGCGCACCAGGCGCCTTTCCGCTTCCCAAGCTGTCCCCCAGAAGGAGCTTGACGACGCGGTGAGCGCTGAAAAGGTCGCCCGCGCCGCGCTCCAGAGCGCGGATGCTCGGGTCGAATCCTCCCGGGTCGCCCTTTCGCACACGAGGATCACGGCGCCTTCCGCAGGCGTCGCCGGCATTTCCCTCGTGAACCCGGGGGCGCTTGTCTCGGCCCAGTCGACGCTGCTTGCGACGCTGACGCAGAAAGGCGACCTCAAGGTGGTCTTCTCCATGAGCGACCGCGACCTGAAGGACGCGGCAATCACCCGCGCGAGCAGAGTCGAAGTCGTGAATGCGTCGGGCTCAAGGCTCAAGGCGCATCTCGACTACGTGTCCCAGTCGGTGGACCCGGATCTCGGAACCCGGCAGTTCCGAGCGAAGCTCGACCAGCCCGAAAGGCTGCTCTCAGGGCAATACGTCCGCGTGAGGCTCCAGACGGGGACCGAGAAGCAGGTGTTCCGCGTTCCGCAGTCCGCCGTCCTGCAGCTTTCAGACGGCACCTACGCCGTCTATGTCCTGAAGGACGGAAAGGCGAAGAGAACCGCCGTGACGGTTGGCCCCTGGAACGATACGGACTGGATCGTGAGAAGCGGACTCAAGCCCGGGGACCTGGTGATCACGGACCAGATCCTGCGGCTTCAGGACGGGAAAGCCGCGAAGGAAAGGGAGTCCGGAAGCAAACCGACGACAACGTCCGGCTCCGCCGCCTCAGCCTCGGCCCCAGCCGCGTAGCCACGGGGAGAGCCATTCGCCATGCTGTCCCAGTTCTGCATCAAGAGGCCGATCTTCGCCACCGTCATGGCGATCCTGATCGTGCTTAGCGGCATCATTTCCATTCGCGTGCTACCGGTATCCCAGTACCCGAACATCACGCCCCCGTCCGTGATGATCAGCGCGTCCTACGACGGTGCCGACATCCAGACCCTGTCGCGCACGGTGGCGCAGCCGATCGAGGCGCAGCTTTCCGGCATCCAGGGGCTCCTCTACTACACGACGACGCTTCGTTCGAGCGGTGAAGTCCGCATCCGGTGCACGTTCGAAGTCGGCACCGACCCGAACGATGCCGTCCTCGAGATCAACAACCGGGTGCGAACCGCCGAACGAAAGCTCCCACAGGCCGTGCGAAATGTCGGCGTTTCGGTGAGGAAGAGAAGCAGCGACAACCTGCTCCGCGTGATCCTCACCTCGCCTGACCGCAGCATGTCCCCGCTTGACATGGCGGACTACGCGAACGTGAACATCCTTGATGACCTGAAGCGCGTTCCGGACATCGGCGACGTGATGATCTTCGGCAACGTCGAGTCCGCCATGCGGGTTTGGGTGGATCCCCTCCGGATGGCGAAGCTCCGCGTGACAACCACTGACATTACGAGCGCGATCTCGGCCCAGAACACGCAGTACGGCGTCGGCCGGACCGGCACGGCTCCAACCCCTGACTCCCAGCAGCTCTTCTACACCGTGACCGGCCGCGGGCAGCTCGTGAACCCGGAACAGTTCGGGAGGATAGTGATTCGGAGCGACCCCGAGCTCGGCGTGATCCACCTGAGGGACGTCGCCCGGGTCGAGGTCGGACGGCGGAACTACGAGTTCCATACCGAAATGAGCGGCGCGCCTGCCGCGAACATCGGCGTCTTCCTGCAGTCGGGCGGGAACGCGCTTGCAGCCGCGAACGCCGTCAAGGCGAAAATGGAAGAGCTGAAGGCGCATTTCCCAAAGGGAAAGCTCACCTACAGCATCACGGACGACACCACGGTCTTCGTGAAGGCCTCGCTTCGCGAAGTCGTGACGACAATCGGGGAAGCGTTCCTCCTCGTCCTCGCCGTCGTATTCCTCTTCCTGCAGTCATGGCGCGCGACGCTGATCCCGATGATTTCGGTTCCAGTGTCCCTGATCGGCTGCACGGCTGGCCTCTGGCTCTGCGGGTTCTCGATCAACACGCTCACGCTCTTCGCGATGACCCTCTCGATCGGCATCGTGGTGGACGACGCGATCGTGGTCCTCGAGAACGTCGACCGCCTGATGACGACAAAGGGCATGGCGCCGCGTGAAGCCGCCGTGGCGGCGATGAAGGAAGTGGCCGGGGCGCTCGTCGCGATCGTCCTCGTCCTCTCCTCGGTCTTCATTCCGGTCGCGTTCCTCGGCGGCATGGCGGGCGAACTCTACCGACAGTTCGCCGTGACGGTCGCGATGGCTGTCGTGATCTCGGGGTTCAACGCCCTCACTCTCACGCCCGCCCTCTGCGCTCTCTTCCTGAGGCCAGTCTCGGAACGGAAGGGAAAACCCCTCGTCTTCCAGTTCTTCAACAAGGGATTCCAGCGCTTCACCGACCTCTTCACGCGAATCGTCTGCCTCACGCTTTCGCACGGCGCCGTCTGCGCGGTGATCCTCGTGCTCGTGAGCGCAGGGGCTTGGGAACTCTCCCGGATCACCCCGACATCATTCGTGCCAACCGAGGACCAGGGGCTGGTCCGCATGGTGCTGAGGCTTCCTGACGGCGCGGCCTTTCCCCGGACCGAACGCCTGATCGAGGCGGTTGGGAAGAAGGTGGAGAAGCTACCCGGAATGGAGTCCGTGCTGACCGAATCCGGCCGCGACGCGATGACGAGCGATTTCCGGCCTGACGTTGGCTCCGTCACTGCGAAGCTGAAGCTTTGGGAAGACCGGACCGTCTCCGCGCAGGAAATCCGCGGGATGATGCAGAAGATTGCGGCCTCCCGGACGGATGCGGTAGGCACGGCCAACCTGCCGGCGGCGATCCCGGGGCTCGGAAGCGCGAACGGCTTCACGGGCTACATCGAAGCCCGCGGGAACGACGACCCCAAGGCCCTGCAGGCCGTGTCGGATGAATTCGTCGCCGCGCTTCGCGCGAGGCCCGAACTCACCTCGATCAGGGGATTCCTGCAGGCCGAATCCCCGCAGCTTTCCGTAAGCGTCGATGAGGAAAAGGCGGTCGCCATGGGTGTCGGGGTCGCTCAGGTTTACAACACGCTGAGCACGCTGATGGGAAGCACCTATGTGAACGACTTCCCGCGGAATTCGAAGTTGCTCCGGGTGATCGTGCAGGCGGACGAGTCCTACAGGATGACGCCCGAAGATCTCGGACGGGCCTGGGTCCGTGCGTCGGACGGATCCATGGTTCCGCTTTCCACCCTCATTTCCGTCAAGCGGACCGCAGGCCCGATCAGCATGAACCGCCTGAACGGATTCCTCGCGGCGCGGTTCATGGGAGCCGCCTCCCAGGGTGTGAGCTCCGGAGAAGCGATCCGGATCGTGGAGGAGACGGCAGAGAAAGTGCTCCCCGAAGGGTACGCGGTCTCCTGGGTGGACCAGGCGTGGCAGGAGAAGAGGATCGGAAGCTCCTCCACAACCGCCTTCGCCTTCGGAATCCTCGTCGTCTTCCTGATCCTCGCCGCGCTCTACGAGCGCTGGTCGATGCCGATCGCCGTGGTCTTCGCGCTTCCGTTCGCCCTGCTCGGCGCCTTCGCTTCGCTCGAGTGCCGGGGCTTCAGCAACGACATCTATTTCCAGATCGGCCTCCTTGTCCTGATCGGGCTCTCAGCGAAAAACGCGATCCTCATCATCGAGTTCGCCCTCCAGAAAATGGCACAGGGCGTGCCGCCTGTCGAAGCCGCGCTCTTCGCCGCCCGGATACGCCTGCGGCCGATCGTCATGACGTCGCTCGCCTTCGTTCTCGGCATCTTCCCGCTCGTCATCGCGACGGGAGCGGGCGCCATGGCCCGGCAGTCGATGGGAACCGGCGTGTTCGGGGGCATGATCGCGTCGACCTTCGTTGCGACGGTCTTCGTCCCGGTCTTCTTCACGTGGTTTGCCGCATGGCGGAAAGGGAACAAGGCAGGGCCGAAGGCCGCTCCGGGAAAAGAGGAGATCGGGAAATGAAAAGGCGCACTCTGATCCTCGCGGCAGCCGCCGCCTTCGGCCTTCCCTCCTGCATGACAAATCCTCCGGGACTTCCTGAAACGCTTCCCAGGGAAAGAGCGTCTCTCCCCGCCGCGTGGAACGCACCGGACATCACCGGCAGCGCCGCTTCGGCCCGGGACAACTGGTGGGTCGACCTCGGAATCCCGGAGCTGACCACTCTTATTGAGAAGGGCTTCAGCCGCTCGCACAGCATGCGGTCCGCGCTTGCGGCGCTGGAAGCGGCACGTGCGGAAGCCCGTGCGGTCGGCGCCGACCTGTATCCGTACGTGGACCTCGGCGCCGGCTATTCTTGGGGCCGGACAGTGAGCTCGACAAGCGGCAAAAGCCAAACCTCACGCACGGCGAAAATCGCTGCCGCCGCGTCCTGGGAACTCGACTTCTGGGGCAGGAACCGGAATGAGAGGGAAGCCGCCATCGCGGCCGCCGACTCGAAGCTTTGGGCGTCCCGCGCCGTACGGCTCTCGCTCTCCGGCAGCATCGCGCGACAGTACCTCGCACTGCTCAACGCGAGGGAAATGATCCGGATTTCGGAAAGCAACCTCGAAATCATGCGGAAAACATCCGAGATCACCGACGCGAAGCTCTCCGCCGGGACGGCAACTCCGACAGACGCCGAGACGGCACGATCCGACGTGGCGACCGCAGAGGCCGCCCTCGCAAACCGGAAACTGGCCGCGGACCTCGCCCTGCACGCGCTCGCGCTTCTCACCGCGGATCCCGAACTCGCTCTTCCTGAAGCGAACGGTCCTCTTCCCTCTGCTCCGTCCGTACGGCCGGGAATCCCGAGCGAACTTCTCCAGAACCGTCCTGACGTGAGGGCCGCAGCTTCGACGCTCCAGTCGGCGCACGCGTCGGTCGCCGTCGCCTATGCGGCGTTTTTCCCATCCATTTCCCTCACCGGCTCTGCCGGAACCCAGTCCCGCACCCTCGGCGCCCTCTTCTCGAAGGGGATCTGGTCCGCCGGAATCAGCCTCGACCTCCCGATATTCGATGCCGGAAGGCGAAGCGCCGAATACGACCGTTCGAAGGCGGTTGAAGCCGGTGCGCTCGAAGCCTATCGGCTCGCGGCGGAAACTGCGTACGCCGACGTCCGGGACGCCCTTTCCTCAATCCAGTACTCAAGGGAAGCGGAGCGAAGCAGGCTTGCCGCGCTCAACTCGGCCCGCAGTGCGGTCAAAAACGCCCAAAGCCGATACCAGCACGGAAGCGGAAGCTTCCTCGCGCTCCTCACAGCCCAAAGGGCTCTGAACGATGCCTCCGTCGCCCACGAGTCCGCAAAGCTCGCAACGCTCGAAAGCTTCATCTCGCTTAACCTCGCCCTTGGCGCGGGAAGGGGCACCCCGGAGTCCTGACAGGCAAAGCAGGCAAGTCCGCTACCTATAATGCTCGCCATGGGCATCTCGAAAACTTACCTGTTGTGGACTCTCGGGCTGCTGACCGCCTTCGGCCCGTATGTCACTGACCTTTACCTCGCATCGCTTCCGGACCAGGCAGAGTATTTCGCCACAAGCGCTTCCCTGGTCCAGCTTGGGCTCACAGCTAGCATGGCGGGGCTCGCGGTGGGGCAGCTCCTCATCGGCCCCGTATCCGACCACTGCGGAAGGAAGAAACCACTGCTCCTGTCACTTGTCGCGTTCGTCGTCATCACGGCAACCGCGATCTTTTCCCCGAACATTGAGTCGTTCCTCGTTCTCCGCTTTCTACAGGGCGTTGCCGGAGCAAGCGGCATCGTGCTTTCGCGCTCAATCGCGACCGATCTCTTTTCCGGAAAGGAGCTGATGTCCGCGATGGGAACGATGGGCGCCGTGAACGGAATCGCCCCCGCCACGGCCCCGGTGATCGGAGCGCTTCTCATCACTGTGACGGACTGGCGGGGCATCTTCGTTCTCCTGACGCTGATCGGTGCCGCACTCCTTGTGATGAGCGTGAGGATTCCGGAAACGCTGGACCCCGTCCGCCGGAACCCCAGAAGCCCTCTCGCCGCCGTCGCCTCCCTTCCGAAGGTGTTTTCGGACCATGGTTTCGCGCTCATCATCCTGCAGCAGTGCTTTGCGTTCTGCGTCCTTTTCGCCTACATTTCTTCCTCGCCCTTCATTTTCCAGAAAATCTATGGCCTTACCGGGCTTGGCTTCGGGATCTGCTTCGGACTGAACGCCTGCGGGATCGGGATCGGAGCGGCTTTGGCTTCCAGAATGACTCGCCCGGAGAAGGTCCTCCGCCGCAGTTCGTTGGTTCTCCTCGCCTTTTCAATCCTCGCCGGGACCGCCTTGGTCCTCGGTGCCCCGTTCTGGCTTTTCGAAGCGCTTCTTTCCGGAGGCCTCGTTACACTTGGCTTCACTTTCCCGACCGCGGCGACCCTCGCCATGTCGCGGCAAAGGAAACAGGCTGGGGCAGCGTCAGCCATTCTCGGCGCCGCGGGATTCTTTTCGGGGGGAATCGTTTCACCTCTCGTCGGCTTCGGGGATATCAGGATTTCTACCGCAATTGCCCTCGCCTCCTCAGGAGTGCTCGCTTTTGCTGCGAGCGTCCTTGTGGAACGATTTATCAGGTCCGAACCTGCTTCTCCCGAAGGGGAGCCGCTCCGGCTCTGATCCGGTTCGGCCGCTTTCCCATCCAGGGGCGAAAAAGCGGCGCCTTTTCCGCCTGCAGGAAAGGGCGCCGCTTTTTTTGTGGCTTAGCCGTTTTTCAGTTCCTGATCCACCGCAGGAACAATCCGATTCAGTCTGAGAAGAGCTTCTTCACGCGGTCAAGGAATCCCTGCCTCTTCGGGGAATGCTTCGCCTCATTCGAGGAAACCGCGTCGCTGAATTCACGGAGCAGCTTCTTCTGGGTCGAAGTGAGGTTCACCGGGGTCTCCACGTAAACTCGGCAGTACAGGTCGCCCATCGCACCCGTGCGGAGGCTCTTCACGCCCTTGCCGCGAAGCCTGAAGACCTGTCCGGTCTGGGTTCCTTCCGGAATCGTGATCTTCGACTCGCCCGTGAGGCTGGGGACGGAGAGCTCGCCGCCGAGTGCCGCGAGAGCGAAGGAAATCGGCTGGTCCACGTAGAGGTTCGCGCCATCGCGGCGGAAGATCTCGTGCTGCTTCACGTGAACCACGACGTAGAGGTCTCCGGAGGCACCGCCGTTCACGCCCGGGCCGCCCATTCCGGAAAGGCGGATGCGCTGGCCGTTGTCGATGCCAGCGGGAATGTTGACCTGCAGGGTCTTCGTCTTGCGGACATGTCCCGTGCCGCCGCAGTCCGGGCAAGGATCCTTGATCACTTCGCCGGTTCCGTGGCAGTTCGGGCAGGTCTGCTCGACCGCGAAGAACCCCTGGCTCATCCGGACGGTGCCGCGGCCGCCGCAGTGCGGGCAGCGGGTCTTCGAAGTGCCGGGCCTGCAGCCGGTGCCGTGGCAGGTTCCGCAGGTTTCCCAGACCGGGACGCGGATTTCAGGCTTCACGCCGCTCGCGGCTTCCTCAAGCGAAATCGAGAGCTCGTACTGAAGGTCCTCGCCCTGATAGGCCTGGGGTCCCGCGTGTCCTGTTGCTCCCTGTCCCCTGAACATGTCGCCGAAAATGTCCCCGAAGACGCTGCCGAAGATGTCGGCGCCGTTCATGCCGCCCATTCCGCCCATGTCCGGGCCGCCTGCGGCGCCGTTCAGCCCCTGCTTGCCGAACCGGTCATAGGCCGCGCGCTTCTGGGAGTCGGAAAGCACGGCATAGGCTTCGCCCACTTCCTCGAACTTTTCCTTCGCGGTCTCGTCCCCCGGGTTCCGGTCGGGATGGTATTTCATGGCCAGGCGCCGATATGCCTTCTTTATGTCTTCGGCAGAGGCGTCCCGCGAGACGCCGAGCACTTCGTAATAGTCTTTGTCAGCCATTTAGTTCATGCCGCGAGTGCGGGAAAGGCGCTTCCCAGCACTTCAGGCTCCCAAAAAAAGAATCCCTTACTGTAACCGCAAAAGGGCCGGTTCCCTCCCTGAAGGAGGGAATCGACCCTGTCATGCGAAGCCGTCACGGCCAGCCACCGCTCTCATCGCTCCGCATCAGCCTGCGGGGCCGGATCAGTGCTTCACTTCCTTGAAGTCCGCATCGACCACGTCGTCCGGCTTGCCGCCTGCGGAAGCGCCGCCCTGGGGCTTCGCCTGCTGCTGGGCCTGCTGCTGTGCAGCGCCCTGCTGCTGGGCGGCCTTGTTCAGCTTTTCGCCGATCTTCTGCGCGGCGGACATCAGGTTCTCGACCGCCTTGTTGATCGCATCCTTGTTGTCGCCGCGCTGCGCTGCCTCGACATCCTTGATGCCGGACTCGCACGCCGCACGGTCGGCGGGATCGACCTTGTCACCAAGGTCCTTCAGGGTCTTCTGGACCTGGGCGATCGCGGCGTCAGCCTGGTTGCGGGCCTGGGCGAGGTCGTAGCGCTTCTGGTCCTCGGCCTTGTTCGCCTCGGCTTCCTTCACCATGCGGTCGATCTCGGCGTCCGAAAGGCCGGAGCTCGCCCTGATCTCGATGTGGTTCGCCTTGCCGGTCGCCTTGTCCTTCGCGCTCACGTGCAGGATGCCGTTCGCGTCGATGTCGAAGGTCACCTCGATCTGCGGCAGTCCGCGCGGAGAAGGAGGAATCCCCTCGAGGTTGAATTCGCCGAGGAGCTTGTTGCCTTCGGCCATCTGGCGCTCGCCCTGATAGACCTTGATCGTCACGGCCGGCTGGTTGTCCTCGGCAGTGGAGAACACCTGCTGGTGCTTGGTCGGAATCGTGGTGTTGCGCTTGATCATCGGCGTCATCACGCCGCCGAGAGTTTCAATGCCGAGCGTGAGCGGGGTGACGTCGAGGAGCAGCACGTCGCGGGTCTCGCCGGAAAGAACCGAACCCTGAACCGCGGCGCCGATCGCGACGGCCTCGTCCGGGTTCACGTCCTTCCGCGGCTCCTGGCCGAAGAATTCCTTAACGACTTCCTGAACGCGGGGCATGCGGGACTGGCCGCCGACAAGGATCACGTCGGAGATGTCGGAAGGGGAAAGCCCGGCGTCCTTCAGCGCCTTGCGGCAGGGCTCGATCGAGCGCTGCACGAGGTCCTCGACGAGGCTCTCGAACTTCGCGCGGGTGAGCGTCACGTTGAGGTGCTTCGGGCCGGTCGCGTCAGCCGTGATGTACGGAATGTTGATTTCCGTTTCCTGACGGCTCGAGAGCTCGATCTTCGCGGATTCGGCGGCGTCCTTCAGGCGCTGCAGAGCGAGGGAATCCTTCGAAAGGTCGATCCCGGTGTCGCGCTTGAACTCGCTGATCAGGTATTCCATGATCCGGCGGTCGAAGTCCGCGCCGCCGAGGAACGTGTCGCCGTTCGTGGAAAGAACCTCGAACTGCTTGTCGCCGTCGACGTCGGCGAGCTCGACGATCGAAATATCGAACGTGCCGCCGCCAAGGTCGTACACGGCGATCTTCCGGTCGCCCTTTCCGCCCTTGTCAAGACCGAAGGCGAGAGCGGAAGCAGTCGGTTCGTTGATGATCCGCTTCACTTCGAGCCCTGCGATCCTGCCCGCGTCCTTCGTCGCCTGGCGCTGGCTGTCGTTGAAGTAGGCCGGCACCGTGATCACGGCTTCGGTCACGGGCTCGCCAAGGTAGTCCTCGGCGGTCTTCTTCATCTTGCGAAGCACTTCCGCGGAAACCTGTTGCGGAGCGAGCTTGCGGTCGCCCTTCACCTGCACCCAGGCGTCGCCGTTGTCGGCGCGGATGATCTTGTAGGGAAGGTGGGTCATCGCGGTCTGCACGGCGGTGTCGTCATAACGGCGGCCGATCAGGCGCTTCACCTCGAAAATCGTGTTCTGGGCGTTCGTGACAGCCTGGCGCTTCGCCGGCACGCCGACGACAACTTCGCCGCTGTCCATGTACGCCACGACGGAAGGCGTCGTGCGGGCGCCTTCGCTGTTCTCAATCACCCGGACCTTGTCGCCTTCCATCACAGCAACTGCGGAGTTGGTCGTGCCAAGGTCAATGCCAATGATCTTGCCCATTTGTCTAGAAGTCCTTTAACTGCGGCCGGTTCGGGAAAGCGCTCCGGCCGAATGAGATTGTTTGGAAAACCTGACTGCCTGCGCGCAGAGCCCCTGCGCGCTCGTACTCCCTATATGGGGACGGTTTGGATTTTTTCAACCCTGCACCACGGCGACCATCGCCGGGCGGAGCACACGCTCCTGGATCATCCAGCCCTTCTGGAAGACGGCGGCGACCATTCCGGGCTCAAGCCCCTCGGACTTTGGCACCACGGTGACCGCCTGTTGCAGGTTCGGGTCGAATTTCTCGCCCTTCGGGTCAAAGGGCTTCATGCCGGAAACCTCCATCGCGTGGAGGAGCTGGCGGTTGATCGCCTCAAGGCCGTCCTTCAGGGGGCCGTCCATGTCCTTCGCGTGGTCCAGCGCCTTCTCGAGGGAATCGACGACAGGGAGGAGGTTCGTCGCGAACTTCTCGTTGCCGAACTTGTGAGCCTTGAGAACGTCGGCGTCGGCGCGCTTGCGCGTATTTTCAAGTTCGGCCTTCGCCCTGACATACAGGTCGTAGTTGGAGGCAACCTTCTTCTCGGAGGCCTCAAGCTTCGCGGTGAGCTCCGCCACCTTCTGCTCGGCCGCCGCCAGCCGGGAAGAGAGTTCCTCAGGAGAAACTTCCTCGCAGGGGGGTTCGCCGCCCTTCTGCTCCTCCTTCGCGCCGCAATCGCAGGAAGCCGCCTCAGGCGCCTTCTCCGCAGCGCCGCGCGCGGGCGCGGCCTCGGGCTGCGCTTTCTTCTCTTCGGCCTGTGCTGCTTTTTCCGTCATTTCGTTCTCCAAATCCTGCAAAGAAAAGCTGTCCTTGCCTATATGGGGACGAAATACGGAATTTCACATGAGGGTTATCCCTCTCATTCGAGCCATCCGGAGGTCTCCTTCCGGATGAGCTCCTCATAGAAGCCAAGCGCCCGGGGAGCGCTGTTCAGGCAGGGGATGTGGTGGAATTCGCCCTTCGGGTTCCCGGCGAGGAATCCGTCGCGGACTTCCATTCCTATTTCCTCCAGGGTTTCGAGGCAGTCGCAGGAGAATCCCGGCGTCACGATGTCGAGCCTCGGGACGCCGGCCTTCCCTGCTTCCTCGGCACGAACCTGCGTATAGGGCTGGAGCCACTCGTGCGGGCCGAAACGGGACTGGAAGGTCGTTTCCCACGTGCCCTCGCGAAGCCCGAGCGCCGACGCGATTCGGGAAGCGCACTCAATGCACTCGGCCTGGTACCGGTCCCCCTTCACCTCGACGCACTCCTTCGGGATCCCGTGGAAACTGAAGAAGAGCCGGCCTCCGGAGGCAAACGGGTCGCCGTTCCTGTCCCAGTAGGACCTGATGTGGCCCGCCATGCAGGACACCCACCCTTCCCGGTCCCAGTACCGCTTCACGGTGCGGACCGCGGGCGCGTCGCGAAGCGAGCCGAGCACCCGGCCGGCGGCCGCCATGACGGGACCAACGGTCTGCGGGGTGAAAAGCGGGAAAAGGGGCAGGATGAGGATCCGTTCGACGCCGGACGTAGCGTACTTCCGCATCTGGTCGTCGAAGAACGGGTTCCCGTAATTCATGGCCGCCGCAGCTTCGATCGGCAGTCCCGCCTCCCTGAACCTCGCGTTCAGGCCCGAGGCGATATCCTCGGTATGGAAAACAAGGGGAGACCCGCGGCCGGTCCAGACCTTCCGGTACTTCGCCGCGGAACGCCGGGGCCTGAGGGGAAGGATGACGCCGTAGAGGATGCACGTCCAGACAAGCCGCGGCATCTCCACCACGCACGGGTCACCGAGGAAGCTCTTCAGGTAGCGCCTGACAGCTTCCGGCGTCGGCGCGTCCGGGGATCCGGTGTTCGCGAGCAGCACGGCGACTCGTGGCGTGTTTTCCATGTACTTGCATCCTAAATAGAGACGGAGGTCGCGGCGGGGATCCTGCCGGAACGCTGCCTCAGGAGGAAGAGCGCGCCTGCCGCGAAGACCGACATCCAGAGTTTTCCAACAACCTGCCCCCAGAAGAACTCGAGGCTTCCGAAGGCGAGCGACAAAAAGAGCGCAGAGTCCGCCATCGCTCCCGCGACCCCGGACAGGAGCACCGCGAGCGGGGCCGAGCGGCGCCTCAGGGGCGTGTAGACCACGAGGTCCGCCGTCTCTGAAAAAAGAAAAGCGACGGCCGAGGCCACGACAAGGGACACCGGGGAAAGGAGCCCTGAGAGAGCTGCGCCGAGCAATATCGACACGAACGCTGCCTTCGCCCCGAGGTAGCTTTGGACCGCATCCCGAAGCACGAGCGCGAGGCCTGCGACGAGGACGCCGGACGGCGCCCACATTCCGGGGAGCACCGGCACGAGGCACGGATCCCCCGCTCTCGGGCACACGAGCCCGACGTTCATCACAATCCAGTTCCCGAACGGAATCGTCATCACATAGAGGAACAGGAACGCAAGGCCCGCCATGCGGCGGGCAGGAAGATTCCACGCTCTTCCCGGCGTCTGCAGGATACGTTTCATATCCGCTTTCTCCCGGCCGCGAGAGGGATGGTCTCCCTGAGCAGCCTTGAAACCAATATGGCCGAAAAGGGAGATTTTAAGATCCCTCCGCTTCTCACGGCGAGCAGAATGCTAGCGGATAACGCTGAGGAAAAACTTAAAAAGCCGCTCGGGCAGCCAGGAGATCACGCCCGGCCATTTTCCGGTTGGAAAGCCGATGTGCCCGCCCTCCTGCGGCTGCTCGAGGAACACGAAGTCCGAAACGTCCTTCTCTGCGGGAAGGGCCCACACGGGCTGGAAGGGATCGTTCAGGGGATTGAGGAGAAGAAGCGGCACGCGAACGTCGGGAAGCACGTACTTCGCGCTGCACCGGTTCCAGTAGTCCATGCCGTTCTTGAAGCCGTGCACCGGAGCGGTGTAGACCTCGTCGAATTCGCTAAGCGTGCTTACCTTCCGGAACGCGGCGACGTCTATGAAGTCCCCGAACACCTCGATCTTGCGCTCCACCTTCTCGCGAAGCGTCGCGAGGAACATTTTCGCGTAGAGCGTGTTCGCGCCGTGGCTCACGATCTCGGACCCCGCCACAAGGTCGAGCGGCGCGCCGACCGCAGCCGCGGCCCGGACGTAAGGATGCATCGCGGCACCCATGTCGCCCGCGTACTTCGCCACGTAGTTCCCGCCGAGCGACATACCGGCAAGCACGATCGGGGCGTTCGGGTAGCGTCCGTGGATGCTCCGGACGACCCAGTCGCAGTCCTCGGAGTCGCCCGCGAAATACGCTCTCGGGAGCCTGTTCAGCTCTCCGCCGCAGCTCCGGTAGTGCGGAACGCACCCGCGCCACCCGTGCCGCACGGCCTCAGCCATCAGGGCGACCGCGTAGTGGCTCTCGCTCGAGCCCTCGAGCCCGTGGAAATGGATGAGGATAGGCGCCGTCGGATCGGCCGGCCCTGGTTCCGCCCAGTCGAAAAGCATGAAGTCGCCGTCCGGCGTGTCCCAGTGCTCGCGCCTGTAGCGGACAGCCGGGCGAGGGGAAATCCGTGCGGGAACGATCGTCTGGACGTGGGCGCCAACCGCCCAGGAGGGTGCCCTGTAGTCGCTCTGTATTACTGGCAAGGCTTCCGCTCCTTCCTCAATGCTCTTCCTGCTTCATCTCGCGCTCTGGCCCGTCGGTTCCGAGAACAGAGCGCCAGAGGGAGCGAACCGCGGCCGTTTCCTTCGAGACGATCCCGGGCTCCACCCGGACCGGACCGTCGCCGTTCGCGAGGCGCGACTCGCGCTGGATCTCACGGTACTTCCTGTACGCGCCGGAGCAGGCTTCCGCCGCTTCCCGGGGGATGAGCCCTGAATCCGCCGCGATCGAAAGGAGCCTGATGTTTCCGAGGTTCCCGAGGAGCGTCGGGTGGTCCGCGGAGTGCGAGAGGACCAGGTACTGGACGATGAACTCGATGTCGACCATGCCGCCCCGGTCCTGCTTGATGTCGAACAACCCGGAGCGGTTCTCATGGCCCGCGAGCATCTTCGAGCGCATTTCGACGATTTCGGACGCGAGCTTCACGGGATCGCGCGGAAGCTGCAGGATCCGCCTGCGTTCCTCCTCGAACCGTTCGCCGATCGAGCGGTCGCCCGCACAGAAACGCGCCCGGGTGAGCGCCTGATGCTCCCAGGTCCACGCTCCCTTGCCGTCCTCGTTCAGCTCGTACTTCCTCCAGGCTTCGAACGGCGAGACCAGCAGGCCGTCGGCGCCGTTCGGCCGCAGCCTGAGATCCACCTCGAAGAGCCGTCCGGACGAGGTCTGCATCGTGAGCCAGTTCATCATCCGGCGCATGAGCCGGGTGTAGGCGACGTCCGAATCCGGACGGTCGTCGTCATAGAGGTAGATCAGGTCGAGGTCGGACGCATACTCGAGCTCCTTGCCGCCAAGCTTTCCGTAGGCGATCACCGCGAACCGCGGATCCCCCTCGGGCTTCCTCGCGATCGACCCCCATGCGAGCCGCATCACAATTTCGATCACGGCATCGGCAAGGGCGGAAAGATGGTCGGCGAGCCGCTCGGTCGTCAGCCGTCGGTCGAGGTCCGCCATGAGAAGGCGGAACACCGCCCCGTGGTGCGCATCCCGGATGAGATTCAGCTGCCGCTCCTGATCGTCCGAGGACGCCTCCAAATCCGAGAGAAGCGAGTCCTTCCAGCCGCTCCAGTCGACAGGGGTGTCGTTCCCGAACTCTTCCGACCGGTGGTCGAGGAGCTCGTCGAGGATGATCGGGTGTTCGACGAGGTAGCCGGCGGCCCAGCGGCTGGAAGCGAGGATCCTTCCGACCCGCTTCAATAGTTCCGGGTACTGGTAGAGCAGCGCGACGTACGTCGGCCTGCCGGCGATCACTTCGAGAAGGCTGATGCCACGGTCAAGCGCCTCCTCCGGTGTCGCCCGGCAGAGGTCGTCCTTCACCCATTCGCGGCAGTGCTCGAACACCGTCATGATCACCCTGGCGAGTCGGTCGAGAGCACCGTTGCTCCGCCCCGTACCCCGCGAGCCGACAAGCGCGAGGACCCGGGCGGCAAGCTGTTCCGGGTGCTCATAGCCGAGATCCGCGATCCGCGCCTCGAGAAGCCGGTCGGTCCCCGGGGCCCCCGTCTCCCAGCCTTCGGGCCATCCAGTAGGCGTCTCCTTCTCCTGCGCATTGAAGATGGAGTCGAAGGTCTCCTTCACGAAGTTCCGGATCTCTCCGAGCTCCTGGTCGAGGGCGTCAGGCGCCTTGCCGTAGAGCGCCGCAACGTGCCCACGGGCCACGGGGTCCGTGGGCCAGAGCTGCGTCTGCTGGTCATCGACATACTGGATCGCGTGCTCGATGTTCCGCAGCGTGACGTAGCTTCTTTTCAGACGCTCGGAAACATCCCCCGTCAGCACACCGCATTCGGACAGGTAGCTGAGCGTCTGCAGGGTGCTGCGGCTCCTGAGGTTCGGATCCCGTCCTCCACGGATCAGCTGGTAGGTCTGGGCAATGAACTCGATCTCGCGGATCCCTCCGCTCCCGAGCTTCACGTTGACGCCCCGGCCGAGGTGCTTCAGCTCACGGCGGTTCGTTTCCGCACGGATCATCGCGTGAAGCGACGCAAGGGAAGAGATGGCGCTGAAGTCCACGTACTTCCGGTAGACGAAGGGCTGGACCAGGATCCGGACCGAGCGGCACTGGGACCGGAACTCTTCCTCGGAAGAGAACACGGGGGAAGAAACGATGCGCCCCTTCAGCCAGGCGAAGCGTTCCCAGTCCCTGCCCTGGGTGTAGAGGTATTCCTCGAGCATTCCGCTTGAGCAGGCAAGCGGTCCAGAGGTTCCGTCGGGCCTCAGCCTCATGTCGACCCTGAACACGAAGCCGCAGCCTCGGATGTCGGAGAGAAGCGTGATCACCCGCTTCCCCACGCGCTCGAAGAATTCCCTATTAGTAAGGGAACGCCGCGCCGGGTACTCCTCCGTCGGCCGCGTCTCGCCGTCCTCGTCGTACAGGTAGATGAGGTCGATGTCAGAGGAGACATTGAGCTCCCCGCCCCCCAGCTTTCCCATGCCGACCACGAGGAGATCCTGCGGCACTCCTTCCGGGCTCATCGGCACCCCGAAGCGCGAGGCGAGCGACTTCACCTCAAAGGAAACGGCCGCCTGTATGGATTCCTCGGCGAGCTCGGTCATCACGCGAACCACCTCAGGGTAGCCTCCGAGGCCAACCGCGTCCCGAGCCGCAAGGCCGACCAGCACCCGGCGCCGGACTTCGCGCATCGCGATCCCGAGAGACTCCTCGCTTTCCGCGCCCGAAAGGATGCCCTTCCGGATCGATGCCCGGTCCAGGGCGGTTGCGGCTATCTCAGCAAGCCTTCCGGGAAGCTCCGTTTCAGGAACGCCGGGGAACATGCTGATGAGGGATCTGCGGACAAAGGAGGAATTCTCAATAACGGATTTGAAGTCTTGGCCTGACATCATTGCGGGAGGTCCTTTCTCTTTCTGCTTCTTTCCAACTCCGGGAGCCGCGCCTGAAACGCGGAGGCGCTCTTTCGAGTTTAGTTCAGAGGGCGCCGTTCCTGTCGCGGGGCCGCGAGGGTGTAAAGATTCTTGTGGGTTGACCCCTTCCCTAGTCAATATACGCTGTAAGCCTGTCACCGAAGAGTATGGCCATTTCTCT
>CADBTW010000103.1 GCA_902797695.1 uncultured Sutterellaceae bacterium | reverse complement strand
TCGTCGGGCCGAAGCGGCCTCGCGGCAGGCCGCGCAAAAACAACGTCACTCCGGATGTTTAGTTCCAAAAATTGGGATCTTTCTACTTGATGTGCTCGAGGGTGAAGGCGTTTTTCTTCTGCGGCATGATCGAGGAGCAGACGGCGCAGCTGTCGTCCACCTCGACGTAGCCATATTCGGGAGTCGCCCAGACGTAAAGGTCGAAGGCGAGGCGGGAGAGCGTGTCAGCTCCTTCGGCAAGTGTCGACACGGCTTCAAGCGCGTAGTCGCGGCTCGCGGTGCAGTCGAGGGAATTCTGGACAGGGCCGTCGAACCCGAGGAGCTCCGAGGTGTAAAGCCTGTCGATCGGGAAGGAGGTCGAGCCCATGGAGCAGCCGCCGAGCGGGTTGATGTTGATCGACTTCCAGGAGTGCGCGTAGCGCTCGTAGTCTCGCTCGATCCCGGAGAGGACGCCAGAGAGGTAGTGCGCGAAGGTGATCGGCTCGGAAGGTTGCATGTGGGTGTAGCCCGAGAACACGGCGTCGAAGGATCCCCTCGCATAGTCGAGCATCGTGCGGCGGAGCTTGTTGTAGAAGCGGCAAATCCGGAGGAAGCTCTTCCTCGCGTCCATGCGGAGCGCACAGGCCCCGAGGTCGTTCCGGGAGCGCGCGGTGTGCTGCTGGCCGCCGACCTCAAGCCCCGTGATCCGGATCAGGTTCCGCTCAAGCGTCGTGTACAGGTCCTCGAGCCTCGGGTTCGCGATGAAGTCCGGCACCGTGCGGTCCTTCGCGATCTCGCGGGTCGCGAGGAGGATCTTCTTCGCCGTGTCGCGCGAGATGATTCCCTGCTTTGCGAGCATCAGGACGTGCGCGCGGTTGATCGTGAGGTAGGTGTCGAAGGAATGCCTGAAGTCCGCCTCGGCGATCGGGGCGCTGATGTACTTCACGATCTCCGGGGCGATGCCCTTACTGATCCGTCCGCGGTTCTTGTACTTGTCTTCCATTCTCGGAACTCCTTTGCTTTCCACACTCGGGCCGGCTCGCCCTTAGCCAGTCACTGACAGGGCATCCCAGCGGCATGGCCGCCATTCCAGCTTTCCTCCGGCCTGCCCTCGGATTATTGGGGAAAGACGAGCCGGTCCGTCCTCTTCATGCATGCAACGCATGTTCAGGTTTCGAAAGAGGAAACCCTGCGTTACGGCCGAACCGGTTCCTGCGCTCGGCGATGTCCTCGTGTGAGCGGGATTCGCCGCGCGGGGCACGGGGCTGTCTGGCTGAGAGGGAAACAGGGCGGAATCAGGACGCGGGCCGCTGCCGCCCTCGGAGAACGTGAATATCAGGAGATTGACGGCCGGAGGCGATTAAGCCCGGAGGCTGTGGAAAACGAAGCCACAGCCCGAAGACGCGAGCCAGGAAACGCCGTCGAAGCACTTCAGGGAATTCATCGGACAGTCGTGGGCATAGGAATTCGTCGACAGCAGGAGCACCCTGCCTTCAACTGGTCAGGAGCACGCCACCTGCGGATTCCTGAACTTCGATGGACAACAGTTGCATCGCCCGCGATTCCGAATTGGAAAAACTTCAACAGGCGAGACGAACCATCAAAAGGCAACGCCAACAGAAAATCAGGATGCGGGTTCGACCGCCTTCTTCGCGAATGCCAGGAACCGCCTCCGCCACTCGCCCGGCCTGCTGAGAGGCATCCGGTGCCGCTCGCCCTCCGCCTCCCAGATCTCCGCTTGCTTCGGGGCGGCTTCCCGCATCCGCTTCGCCTCCGACCTCGGCACCAACGCGTCGCGGCCCGGGATCAGGAGCGCGAGCGGGATCCTGACTTTCCCGAGCGCGTCAATCGGCTCTTCGGTCAGGTCCTTCGGAAGGAAGGACGCGGCGATCTGGCTAATGATCGGGAGGTAGGTGTGGAGGATCCAGCCCCGGTGCGTCGCCCAGACGGATTCGACGACCGCGGCCGCCGCGCCTTCAGGATGCCGCACGAGGAGTCTCAGCACTGCCTCTCCCCCGACCCCGTTTCCGTAGAGGACGAGCTTTCCCGCGTCCGCCCTTCCGTCCGAAAGCAGGTAGCTGTAAACCGCCTCGAGGTCGTCCACCATGCCGTTAAGCGTCAGCTCCCCCGTCGACTCACCGCAACCTTCAGGATCGTAGTAGGCCACGTTGAAGCCGGACGACGCGAGCCAGATTGCGTCGGCGAGGTGGTGTGAGAAGTTCGAGACGCAGTCGTGCGAGTAGAGGACCGTCCCGCGGAGCGGCGTCCCTTCCGCGAGCTTCGCCGGAACGAAGAGCCCGTGGAGTTCGGACTTCCCTGGCCCCTCCACCATGAACTTCTCGCCCCTGAACCCGTACTGCCCGGGCTCCCAGTGGGGACGGCTGTCAGGGGAAAAGAAAAGTCCTTCTGAAAACGTGTATCCGATGCCCAAAGCCATCCTGTAGCTCCCCTTGAACGAATTCCTGCGGAAAAGTCCGAAAATTCCCTTCGGTTTCGTGCCTGGCCGCCCTTTTCCCCGGGACTGCCGCTCCCGGCGGTGCCTAGGCCCGGAAAGTCTTCCAGAATTCAGAAGGAAATATGGCGCACGAACCGTGCTCCCCGCACTTTAACCGATCCCGCAAAAGCGCGAAACTTTCACTCGCGGCGCGAGCGCTTCCCCCTTGCCCTGTTCCCAAGCCATTTTCCTTCAAAGGACCGGAAATCCTTCGGCCCGGGCTTCCAGAAAGCGCAACGCCCCCGGGCCTTTCCAAAGCCGGGGGCGTTCGCATTCGCCTGTGGAGAGCAATCCAAAAGGCTATCTACATCGCGGCCTGCTCGAGCTCGAGCCACCCCTGCGTGACTAGCGAGACCGCCTTGTAGAAGGGGCCGATCGGGCACTTCCTCACGTCCTCGCAGAAGGCGGGCGCCCAGTTGAGGATATGCTTCTTGAGGAACGCCGCCTGCTCGTCGACGAGCGCCTCGGCCGCAGGCTCGTCACCCTTCTCGAGCGCTTCCAAAGCCCGGCCGCAGAGCCTCGCCATGTAGGCGAATTCGAGCGCGAGGTGGTCTTCGAAGAGGTCGCGGTCCTGCTTCGCGAGCCCTTCGCTCCTGAAGATCCGGTACACGTCCTCGTAAGAGTCCTGCGCGACGAGCCTCGCGCCGCTCGTGTAGACCGACTCGATCGGGAACGCGACGGGCTCGCCCGTCACCTGGCCCGCGCCGAGGAACGCCTTCGCGTAGTCCGCGGCGAGCTCGTCCATCGAGGCTTCGTCGCCTGAAATTCCAGCGAGCGCCTCGCGGAGCTTCGCGCTTCCGTCCGCGAGCTTCGGGTTATCGCTCCCTTCCGGGAATTCCGTTCCCTTGAGGAGCTTCAGAAGGTCTCCGTCCACTTCCTTCAGATAGAGCCTTCCGAGAAGCCTGTACATGTCGCCCCGGCCCTTCAGCGCGTCCTTGTAGTCGTCCATCTGGATGCTTCCTAATTTTTCTTGAATTCTGTCCGCCGCAGAATCCTGCGGCTTGAAAAAAGCGGGGTTCGCTCCAAAATTCCAACGGAATGAACCCCGCCCGCAAAACCGGCCGGCCGCCGTCGCGGCCGCCGTTCCCAACTGTGGCCCCCGGCCCCTGCCGCCCTTTCGGAGCAAGGAGAGTGAAACCCCGAAAGACAGGAGCCGGAAGCCCTAGGGGACTTTCCCTCCCCCGCGTGCCCCCTCTGGCGGGACCCGCGGGAGGGAAGGAAAGCCGCTCCCCGCCTTAGTGCTCGGCGTTCATCTTCGGATGGTTCTTCTGCCAATCCGCGTACTTCTTATGCAGGATGTAGTGAACCGTCGGATGGTTGCCGGAATCCGGGAGCGTATGGACGTTCTCGGGGCCGGCAGCCTTGATCGCCTTCGAGACATCGCTGTTCGGATCGTCGATGTCGCCGAAGAACCGGGCGTGCGCGCAGCAGGCCTTGACGCAGGCGGGCTTGTCGCCCACTTCCTGAAGGTGATGGCAGAGCGTGCACTTCTCGACCACCTTGGTGACCGGGTTGAAGGACCGGGCGCCGTACGGGCAGGCCTTCATGCAGAGCTTGCAGCCGATGCACTTCTTCTTGTCGATCAGCACCTGCCCGTCCTTCGTCTGGTAGGAGGCGTGGGTCGGGCAGACCGAGACGCACGGGGCGTCCTTGCAGTTCTGGCAGATGTGCGGGAAGTAGTACATCTTGATGTTCGGGAACTTCCCCATCGGGCCGATCGTGAACACCTTGTTCCAGCGCATGCCGAGCGCGACGTTGTTTTCCTGCTTGCAGGCGACTTCGCACGCGTAGCACCCGGTGCAGCGGTCGAGGTCGATGACCATTGTCTTATGAGCCATGATGTGTTAGTTCCTCTTCGGGTTCGGCGTGGGGTCGGAAGGCTGCGGGAGCCAGACCTTGAACTGCTCGGGCTTCGTGAAGACGCCTTCAGGCGCTGACGAGGCGGGCGACACCCGCACCTGGTAGGCGCGGAGCGTGTACGTGCCGACGACCTCGTTATAGGGAGGCGTGTGCTTCGAGAGCACGTTCACGTTCACTTCCTGCCAGCCGCCGGTCTTCTTATGCAGGTTCTCCGGGAGCCAGAAGCGCTCCATGTAGACCGTGCCCGGGGCGATGCCCTCGGTGAGCCTCGCCTTCGCGCGGATCTTCCCGCGGCGGCTCTCGACCCAGGTCCACTGGCCGTGGCGGATGCCGTACTTCTTCGCGGCGACCGGGTTGATCCAGATCTCCGGGACCGGATAGAGCTCGCGGGCCCACGGGGCGTTCCGGAGCGTGCCGTGGTGGAACATCGGGATGCGGCCGTTCGTCATGGTGAGCGGGTAGGCCTTGTCGGCCGCGCGGAGCGGGCTCTCGGACGGCTCCATGTAGAACGGGAGCGGGTCGTAGTCGTGGCTCGCGGGCGGAAGCGGCTGCGTCGCGTAGGGCTTTCCGGTGCGGCCGAGCTCGATATAGACCTCGCCGTAGAGCTCGAGCTTCCCGGAAGGCGTGTGGAAGCCGACCGGCTTCCCGGTCTTCGGGTTCGTGCGCTTGTAGACGCCGTACCCGGACCACTTCTCGAACGGCATCCAGGTGTAGGGGTTGTGGTCCTTCACGAAGGACTTCCACGTGAGGTTGTACTTCTTCAGCTTCGCGTCGAGGAGCTCCTCCATCGTGTGCCAGAGCGGAAGGTCGTCCCCCATGTACTTCGCGTCCATCGCCTTCTTGCAGCCCTCGTGGCCGAGCTCGGCGCACCGTAGCAGGATCCAGGACCAGATGAGGCACTCGTCCTCGGTTTCCCAGAGGTGGACGACCGCCTGGCGCGCGAAGATCTTGTTCAGGCACTCGACGATGTGGTTCGTCTCGAGCCACTCGGTGGTGGGGAGCACCATGTCCGCGTAGTTCGTGAAGGAGGTCGGGTACATGTACATGTGCACGACGTAGTCGAGCTTCTTCAGCGCCGGGACCCAGGCCTTCGCGTCAGCGAGCACGCCGAACTTGTTCCCGGAGCGGTCGATCCAGACGCGGGGCTGGTAGGGCTTTCCGGTGAGGATCGCGTTGAGGTGGGCGAAGGGCGAGCCCGCGCTCCACTGCAGGAGCCCCTTGTACTCGTTGCTCCCGAGCCGCTTCGTGAGCTGCCCCTGCGGGAGGCACTTCGTCGCGCGCGGCGCGAGCGAGTTCGCGGGGGCGCAGCCCGGGGTCGGGAAGCGCTGCATCAGGGTTCCGGGCTTTTCGACATAGCCCATGATCGAGTTCAGGATCACGACGCCCTTCGCCGCCTCGACCGAGTTCGGGGACTGGTCGGTCGCGACGCCGAGCGAGATCCCGCCCGGGCCGTCAACGAAAATCCTGATCGCCGCGACGATCTTCTTCGGGTCGAGGAAGCAGATCTTCGCCGCCTTCTCGATCGTCCACGGGGCGCAGCGGTCGGCGAGCATCCGGTAGCCCGTCTTGCAGACCTTGCCGTTGATCGTGTGGGTGCCGTCAAGCTCCACGTCGTACGCGTTGTTCCAGGGGTAGGAGAGCGGACGGGGCTTGTTCGTTTTCTTATCCCAGACGACGTAGTCCTTGTGGTTTCCGCCCTTCTCGATGTCGTCGCCGTGGAGGAACATCTTCGTCTTCTCGTTCACGAGGTAGGGAAGGTTCGTCCACTTCAGCGTGAACTCGTGGTCGTAGAGCTTGTGGTCGAGGATGTACTTGATCCAGGCCATCATCAGGGCGACGTCGGTGCCCGGACGGATCGGGAGCCACACGTTCGCGCGGGACGCTTCAGGGGTGAAGCGGGGGTCGACGACGACCGTCTTCACGCCGCGGGCCTTCATCGCGGAAACGGCCTGGCCGCCGCCCGCCGGGTTCGACCAGCAGCTGTCGGTGCCCCAGCTCACGAGGTTCTTGAAGGGGGCCTTGGGGTTATAGATGTCGAGGCAGGACTCGTCCGCGATCGAGGTGGAGGGGCCGCCGTACTGGATGCCGAAGGCGAGCGTGCGGGGCAGGTAGCACTGCGCGCAGCCCGGCTCGTACCAGTTCGGCGTTCCGAAGATGTTGCAGAAGCGCGCGATCGAGCGGAAGTTCGGGTTCCCGCCGCCGCCGGTCGAGAGCATCACGGCTTCCGCCCCGTACTTCGCGCGGGTTTCCATCAGCTTATGCGCGAGGATGTCGATCGCTTCCTTCCAGGAAACGCGCTTCCACTTGTTCTCGCCCCGCTTCCCGACGCGGACCATCGGATACTTGTTCCGCATCGGGTTGTAGAGCGCCTGGATGCCGGAAAGCCCCTTCGGGCAGATGCATCCGGTCGTCATTCCGTACTCGGGGTTCCCCTCGATCTTCACGACGCGCCCGTTGCGGACGTGCGCGAGGACGCCGCAGTTGTGGATGCAGGCGCGGCAGCAGGTCTTCACGATCTTCGTGTCGTCCTTTGCCCCGGAAGCCTTCGGGGCCGCCTGCGCGGTCTGCACGAGGCCGTCGGAAAAGCCCGCGAGGGCGGCGGTTCCCGCCGCGGCCTTGAGGAAGCTTCTCCTGCCAAGGTTGAATCTCATCATTACCAAGTCTCCCATCAGTCGGGCAGGCCGCGCTTTCCGCGGCCCGCCTTCAGGTAGAAAGTTCTCATCGGGACAGTCCGGGCCCTGCCCGGGCTTTTCCTTCTTCGCTGCGGGTCCCGAAAACCGCTTCCGCGCCCTCGCCTTCCGAAGAACCGGAACCGCCCGGTTCGCCGAAAGTCCGGCACGTGCCGGCTTTTTCTCTCTTTTTCCCGCTTCGGGACGCCTGCCACTAGCCTGAAACACGCCCCGCGCGGCCCTGTTCATGCCGGCGGGACCGGGCGCGTGAGCCGGAACTGGTGACAACAGCGGCTCGTAACCCGCGTCCGATCCCTATCCGGAATTCTTGTTGGAATGCCACTTTCCGGATACGGCTTCCTGCCAACCTGACTTGGGAAAAATCTCGTTCGAACTGATGAAGGGATGCGGCGGCGCTCTGCGGCACGCTATGAGGAAACCCCACCCGGCTCTTCAAGGTTTAGCGGGAAAAATATCCCGTAATAGGTAAAGAACAGAGGTAGAAATGCCGTTTTGTCCTTCTTTCAGGTTTG
>CADBTW010000102.1 GCA_902797695.1 uncultured Sutterellaceae bacterium | reverse complement strand
GTTGCGGAAGAAGAACGGACTGATACAGAAAAGGCCTACAGAGAGGGCCTAAACCTCAATTTACCCACTCAAAACAGCGAAAGGCCATAATTTTATTTATTATTAAAATTAAATATTTGATATTAAATTATTAATAATAATTTTTCCCTATGCAATCTGTCCCTATTGCGATTTCTTTCTTTGTGTCAGAAAATCAACCGTTTACTTCGACATCGTTGCATACTCATGGAAGAAAGTTTAGCGAAGGTTCTGTCCTTCATCGTTCTGATCGTTCTTGGCCAGGCGATGAGACGGTTCGGAATCCTCAAGCCTGAAGCGTTCAGCGCGATAAGCGGGCTCGTGCAGTACGTTACGCTTCCCGCGGTCATCCTCTACAACCTGAACGGGATCAGCATCGCCGGGGAGCTTCTCATCATCGCGTTCCTCGGGCTCGCCACCAACATCGTTCTTTTCCTATGGGCGATGTTCCTCGGCTCAAGGGAAAAGACGCAGAGCATGAAGGACTTCGTCCGCATGAACGTAGGCGGATATTCTGTCGGCCCCTTTGCCGTTCCTTACATGCAGGCGTTCTATCCGACGACCGGCGTGCTGACCGTCTGCATGTTCGACGTGGGGAGCTGCTTCATGTCGGCGGGCGGGACCTATGCCATTCTTTCCGGGTCAAGGTCGAGGAAGAGCCTCCTCGGAACGCTGAAGGAAATCGGCGGGAAGCTTCTGCGGTCAGGGCCACTCGACGCGTTTCTCATTGTCATCCTGCTTTCGATCTTCTCGCTGAAGATCCCGGAGAGCGTCATGACCTGCGTGAAGGTCGCGGCTACGGCGAACACCTTCCTTTGCATGATCATGATCGGCGAGGCGATCGAGCTCTTCATGTCCCTCAGCCAATTCCTGAAGATCCTGAAGATCCTGATGCTCCGCTGGGGCGCCTGCCTTCTGATGTCGGTCGGGTGCTTCTTCCTGCTTCCCTTCGACGAGGAGACGCGGAAGGCGCTCGCAATGGTCTGCCTCTCGCCGATCCCGGCGATCAGCGTTGCCTACACGGCGAAGCTCGGATGCGACATCGCGCTCGGCGCCAACATCAATTCGCTTAGCGTCGCGGCGTCTGTCGTGTTCATGTCCGTCGCGCTTGTCATTTTCGGAGCGCTCTGATCTTTTGGAAGGGAGTCTGCAGTCTCTTCAGCGCGGAGGAACTACCCGGAATCGGGGCCCTGGTTCCTCCGCGTTTTTATTTGCCTCGTGCCAAAGGTCGGGGCGAGCCATGTGGAAGATCATAGAAAATATTGATTTTCTATATTGGAAATATGATTTTTTAGGCAGAAAACCATCCTGCGAGTTTCCTGGAAGTCGGGAAAGGCTCGGGCGTCTCGCCAAGGCACCGATGGCGGCAAAGGGATTCCCGGACAAATTCCGAAAGCTGGGAAAACAGCAGGAGCCGGGAGATTCGGAAGTTTAAACCTATTAATAAAAAATATTAAAAATTTATTAAGTAACAATATCAAAATAAATATTTGCTATTATTTGTCTTCAGAAGAAAAATCAAGCGTTTTTTCCTCTGTTTTCATGGAATTGGGGTCTTTCGGATCGGTGCGCCACTCGATGTGGATGACGGGGTTTCCCGCAGGCGGGATTCTCACCGCCATGAACGCTACGGTCTGTGTGCCCTCAGGTTTGCTTCCGGTGCGCCAGATGCTGTTGTCCGGTCCCGCGGACTTGTCATGGGCGATCTTCACGAAGTCTTCAAGGCTAAGCCGATGCTTCCCGCCAGCCTGCCTTTCCTCGAGGAGATCGTGCACGCGCTGGTAGCGCTCCCCGGAACTTTCGCCGAAACGCTTGTTGAAGGGCTCGGTCTCAGGCTCGACGTAATGGTTCGTGTGGAAAACGGTTCCTGAGGTGACGAGCCTCATCGTTCGCTTGCCTTCGGGAGCGATTTCAAGGACCGCTGTCTTCATGCGGTCTGCGAGGATGTAGATCGCGGGCTCCACGAAAGCGTCCTGCGAGGCGGCCGCCTCTTCAACCGAGGCACAGTTCTCGAGGACCCAGGCCGGCGTCTGGAGGCCCTTCTCGGACTTGAAATGCGGCATGGCGAGCCGCTCTTTCTTCGGGATGGATCCAGCCGTCGCGCGACCGATGAAGAGCCCCTTTTCGTTTATTCCCATGTTGAGCGTGCGGTGCCGCCCGGCTTCAAGACCGTAATAGGCGTATCCGCCTGACGGGCGGCACATGACGAACTGCTGCGGTTCCGGCCTCCAGTCCCGTACCTTGGCGACGATTGTTCCTGAGTCCTGCACTGAGTCTCCCGCCGCGCCGAAAAGCGTGCAGGCACTCGCAGGGAAGGGCAGGGGGCAAAGGATGGAAACGAGGAAAAGGCTCTTTGCAAAGGGAATGGCGCAGGGCATCGGACGGGAGAGGCTTGCTGAATAGAAGAGTCGATACGGAATATTAGCGCCGCCGGGGCAAGCGCCCGGGGGAGATCCGGTGGCAAAGCGCCGATTCCTTGGGGATCGGATTCCGAGCGCAACTTGCACGCGGTTGCAGGAAAAGGTTCGGGGTAGAAGGGCGGCTGCGGTTCGGAAAGGGGGCAGGGGAAAGCTACGCCAACTTAATACTTAATAATAAATAATATTACAAAAATATTTTGTTCTTATTATTTTGTATTTGTCACGGAAAAGGGAGGCAGCCGATGGCGTGCCTCCCTTTTCCCGCGGATCGCCTGGGCCAGGCCCCGGCTAAGCGGGGTCCGCGTTCTTCCAGTCAGGCGCTTCCCACTCAGGCAGCGTCTTCTCAAACGCCGCGATCTCATCCTCATGCCTCATGGTGAGGGAAATCGCGTCAAGGCCTTCGAGAAGGCAGTTCCGGCGGAATTCGTCAAGCGTGAACCGGTAGGTGTGCCCGGCGCAGTTCACGGTCATGTCGAGGAGCGAGATCCGGATCCGGGTGCCGGGATGAGCCCTGAGTTCCCTGAAGATCTCATCCACTTCGTCCTCTGTCAGCCGCACGAGCAGGAGGCCGTTTCCGAGCGAATTGTTCGTGAAGATGCTCGCGAAGGACGGCGCGATCACCGCCCGGATCCCGTAGTCGAGGAGCGCCCAGGGGGCGTGCTCGCGGGAGGATCCGTTCCCAAAATTGTCGCGCGCGACGAGGATCGAGCCGCCCGCGTATTCGGGCTTGTTCAGTATGAAGTCCGGGTTCGGCTTCGTTTCCGCGTCGTCGAGGTACCGCCAGTCGTGGAAGAGGTGCTTTCCGAACCCCTTCCGGGAAACGGCGAGCAGGAACTGCTTCGGGATGATCTGGTCGGTGTCGATGTTGGCCGAGTCGAGGGGAACGGCCACGCCTTCGTAAAGAGTGAACTTTTCCATTCCGTTCTCCTTTCCTAGAGGAATTCCCGCGGATCGGCGATGCAGCCCTTCACGGCGGAAGCCGCCGCGGAGGCGGGGCTCATGAGGTGCGTGATCGAGCCCTTGCCCTGGCGGCCGCGGAAGTTCCGGTTCGAGGTTGAGGCGACCCGCATGCCGGCGGGCGCCCGGTCGTCATTCATCGCGAGGCACATGGAGCAGCCCGGAAGCCGCCACTCGAACCCGGCGTCCCGGAAAATCCTGTCGAGGCCTTCGGCTTCAGCCTGGGCCTTGACGCCGGCGGTGCCGGGGACAGCGAGGGCGATCCTGACACCTGGCGCGACATGGCGCCCTTTCAGGATCGCGGCTGCCGCCCGGAAGTCCTCGATCCTGCCGTTCGTGCAGGAGCCGATGAATACCACGTCGACCGGGGTCCCCGCGATCGGCGCTCTTGGCTTCAGCCCCGTGTACGCGAGCGCGTCCGCGCAGGACTTCGCCTGGACCGGGTCTGAGAAGTCTTCTGGCGACGGTACGGTTCCCGTTACAGCGCATTCCTGCCCCGGGTTCGTCCCCCAGGTCACCTGGGGTTCGAGCGCGGAAGCGTCGATCGTCACGACTTTGTCGAACTTCGCGTCGGGGTCCGAGCGGAGCGTCCGCCAGTGCTCAACGGCCCGCTCGAACGCTTCGCCCTTCGGGGCGAGCATCCTGTCCCGGATGTATTCGAACGTGGTGTCGTCCGGCGCGATCATTCCGACCGTCGCGCCGAATTCGATCGCCATGTTGGAGAGCGTCATCCGGCCTTCCATCGAGAGCGCCTCGACTGCAGGCCCCGCGAATTCCACCGCGTACCCGGTGCCGCCCGCGGTCGTGAGCTTTCCGATGATTCCGAGGATCAGGTCCTTCGCGCTGCAGCCTGGCCGGAGCCGTCCCCCGCACTGGATCTTCATCGTCTGGTACCGGGCCTGCTTCAGGGTCTGGGTCGCCATGACGTGCTCGACTTCCGAGGTTCCGATTCCGAAGGCGAGGGCGCCGAACGCGCCGTGCGTCGCCGTGTGGGAGTCGCCGCAGACGAGCGTCGTCCCTGGAAGCGTGAATCCGGTCTCAGGCCCCACCATGTGGACGATCCCCTGGTGGCGGCTCCCGAGCCCGTAGAGCCTCACGCCGAATTCGTCGCAGTTCTTCTGCAGCGTTTCGACCTGGATCCTCGCCATCGGAGAGCAGGCGTCGAGCGACTGGCGCCTGGTCGAGATGTCGTGGTCCATCGTCGCGATCATCAGGTCCGGGCGCCGGGGCTTCCGGCCTGCGGCGCGCAGCCCGTCGAACGCCTGCGCGGAAGTGACTTCGTGACAGATCTGCCGGTCGATCCAGAGCGTCGGGAGCTCGCCCGGGTTCTGGAACACGACGTGGCTCTCGTAGACCTTCTCGTAAAGGGTCTTTCCCATGCTTTTCTCCTGCTATCCGGCGATCGCAGAAGCGATCGCGTCGCCCATTTCGCTTGTCGTAAGGGGCTTCGTGCCCGCTTTCCCGCAGGAAATCAGGTCGCCCGTGAGGCGGCCGGCTGCGAGCGTCTTCGCGACCGCGGCTTCGATCGCGTCGGCCGCGGCGGTTTCCCTGAGGGAATACCGGAGCATGAGGGCGGCGGAGAGGATCTGCGCGACCGGGTTCGCGATTCCCTTCCCCGCGATGTCGGGGGCCGACCCGCCCGCGGGCTCGTAGAGCCCGAACCCGCCTTCGCCGAGCGAAGCGGAGGGGAGCATCCCCATCGAGCCCGTGATCTCGGCGCATTCGTCCGAAAGGATGTCGCCGAAGAGGTTCGAGCAGAGGAGCACGTCGAACTGCGACGGGTCCTTCACAAGCTGCATCGTCGTGTTGTCGACGTAGAGGTGGTTCAGCTCGACCTCCGGGTAGTCCTTTGAGACCTCGACCACAACCTCGCGCCAGAGGACGGAGGAGGCGAGGACGTTCGACTTGTCGACCGAGGTTACCTTCTTCCTGCGGAGCATCGCGGCTTCGAACGCGATCCGGGCGATCCGCTCGATCTCGTAGCGGTGGTAGATCTCGGTGTCGTAGGCCATCTCGTCCGGCCCCGTTCCTTCACGCCCCTTCGGCTTCCCGAAGTAGATCCCGCCCGTGAGCTCGCGGACGCAGAGGAGGTCGAAGCCGCGCGAAATGATGTCAGGCCGGAGAGGTGAAATCCCTTCAAGCCCCGGGTAGACCCGCGCGGGCCTGAAGTTGCAGTAGAGCCCGAAATGCTTCCGGAGCGGGAGGAGCGCGCCGCTCTCCGGGCGCTTCGAGGTGGGGAGGTGGTCCCACTTCGGGCCGCCGACCGAGCCGAAGAGGATCGCGTCGGACGCTTCGCAGGCCTTCACGGTGTCGTCCGGAAGCGCCGTCCCGAACCGGTCGATCGCGCAGCCCCCGACCGCCTTTTCGTCGTACTCGAGCCCGAAGCCGAACTTCCGGGCCGCGGCGTCGAGCGCCTTCCTCGCTTCCGCCATCACTTCCGGGCCGATGCCGTCGCCCGCGAGCACTGCAATCCTGTATGTCTTCATGCCTTTTTCTCCATTTTCCAAATCAAAACCCTACGGTCCGACGGCCCTGAGGCGCTTCCCGCCCTCGCGCTCCTCGATGAGGCGCGTGCGGTAGAGGCTGTTCGCGGCGGAAATCAGGGCGAGGGCCGACGCCTCGATCACGTCGGTCGAGATGCCGGACCCGTAGTAGTGGCGTCCGTTCTCGATCACGTCGACGTCGACCTGTCCCTGCGCGTCCATGCCGGAGCCCTTCGCGCCGATCGTGAAGTGGTTCAGCTTCAGCTTGAGCCCGGTGAGCCGGTTGATGCAGTTGAAGACCGCGTCGACCGGGCCGTTCCCGGTGCCGGACTCGGTCCGGGTGCGCTTTCCGACCCGCAGCCGCACGGAGGCGGCCGGGATCACGTTCTTCCCGCCCGAGATCACGGAGAGGTTGTCGAGCTTGAACTGGTCGCTCTCGTCCTCGTCCTGGCTGAAGAACATGAGCGCCTCGAGGTCGTAGTCGAAGACCTGGCCCTTGCGGTCGGCGAGCCGGAGGAACCGGGCGTAGACGTCGTCGAGGTCGTAGGTCCCCTCGCGGTAGCCGAGCTTCGCGAGCTCCGCCTTGATCATGTGGCGGCCGCTCCGCGCTGTCATGTGGAGGTTGTTTTCCCGGAAGCCGACGCTCTCGGGGGTGAGGATCTCGTAGGTCGCCTTGTCCTTGAGGACGCCGTCCTGGTGGATGCCGGACGAGTGCGCGAAGGCGTTCGAGCCGACGATCGCCTTGTGGGAAGGCACGGGCTCGTTGCAGACCGTCGCGACCATCTGGGAAGCGCGCGCGATGTTCTTCGCGACCACGTTCGTCCAGACGCCGCCCATGTAGCCGGAGCGGAGCTTCATCGCCATCACGACTTCCTCGAGCGAGCAGTTCCCCGCGCGTTCCCCGAGCCCGTTCATGCAGACCTCGATCTGGCGCGCGCCCTGCTGGACCGCGGTGAGGCTGTTCGCGGTCGCCATGCCGAGGTCGTTGTGGCAGTGGACCGAGATCCGGGCCTGGTCGATGTTCGGGACCCGTTCGAAAAGCGTCCGGATGATGCCGCCGAATTCGCTGGGGAGCGTGTACCCGACCGTGTCCGGGATGTTGACGGTCGTCGCCCCGGCGCGGATCGCGGTCTCGACGATCCGGCAGAGGTTGTCGATCGGGGTGCGCCCGGCGTCCTCGCACGAGAACTCGACGTCGTCCGTGTAGTTCCTCGCGTACCGGACGCAGTGGTCGCACATCTCGACCACCTGGTCGAAGCTCCGGTGAAGCTTGTCCTTCACGTGGATGTTCGACGTCGCGACGAAGGTGTGGATCCTGTAGTGGTCGAGGTCCTTCAGCGCCTCGTGCACGGCGTCGATGTCCTTCTCGACCGTGCGGGAGAGCCCGCAGCAGGTCGCGTGCCTCAGGGCGTGCCCGATGTCGTGCACCGAGCGGAGGTCGCCGGGGGAGGAAATCGGGAAGCCCGCCTCGATCACGTCGACCCCGAGCTCGTCCAGCATCATCGCGAGCTGCAGCTTCTGCTTGGGGGTGAGTGAGCGCATCAGCGCCTGCTCGCCGTCGCGAAGCGTCGTGTCGAATATCAGCACTCGGTTCTTTTCGTCTGCCATGTCCTTCTCAAGTCCGTAATGGATGCTTCCTGCGGGAATGTCCTAAGCAAAAAGCATGAATTTTGCAAAAGTGAAGAACATCTTACTCCGATAGTTATGCAAAGCAAGTTTTATTGCGAAATTAAATTTTAAATATAGTCAACACATTGAAATTAAAAAATTTTTTAATTCAAAATTTCTATTTTATGAATGTTTAATCCGGGCTGCTGTTTTTGCAAAACCAAGATGTTTTGCAAAAAATGCCGATTGCGGACTCCGCCAGAGGATCAGGAAAACCGCATCCGTGACCGCGAAAACGGGAAGCCTGTGCCTGGGGACGACGCAGAGTTGGGAAGGGTCTCCGCCAGACGCGGAAAGGCAGGCAGGGGACGCCCGGAATGGGGAGGACGGGCCCGCGAGGAGTCCGCCGGGAAGGGGTGGCGAAGCTCCCGCCGTCCTCAGCCGAAGAGCACGAAGAAGATCGGGCACATGACGACCGCGAACAGGGCCGTCGTCAGCATGAAGGAGGAGACCGCGATGTTCGTCTTCAGCTCGTAGAGGGCGCAGGTCATCACGGAATTGATCGCGGTGGGGCAGGCCGAGAGGATGATAAGGGTCGCGGTCATCACGGGGTCGGAAACGAACGCCGCGCAGAAGGCCCAGACGATGACCGGCATGAGAAGGAACTTGAGCGGGACGAGCCACGCGGTCTTCGGGAGGTCGCGGCGCGCCGCCTCGAAGTCGAGCAGGAGCCCGACCGGGAAGAACGCGATCCAGGCCGAGATGTGGATGAGGGGCTTGAAGACCTCTGCGAGCCACCCGGGCTGCGGGACTCCGGCAACGGAGAGCGTGCCGCCCGCGATCATTCCGAGGAGCGCCACCTGGTTCCAGGTGAAGAAGAGCTCGGCGAAGGACCTCTTCCGGATGGGGGACTCGGAGCGGCCGGCGTCGGCCTGGTCCCTGAAGCGCTGCGCGACCGGGAAGTTGAAGAGGATGAGGATCACGTTCTGGATTACCGCGACCACCTGGACATAGGCGTAGGCGGCAGGCCCGAGGAGAAGGACCGTGACGAGGCCACCGAGCGTTCCCGTGTTCCCGAGCATCCCCGCGGTGACGAGCGCGCCCCGCTCCCTAGGGTCCGGGTTCCGGCGCGTCGCCGCCATCATGATGAAGTAGGGCAGGAACGTGATGAGGAGCGCCGCGACCGGGACGAGCAGGACCTCTGCCGTGAACCGGAGCTTCCAGAACGCGATGAGGGCGAGCACCGTGAAGACGACCCTCACGTTGAAGGTGATCACCTTCTTCGTGCCGCGCTCCGTCACGATTCCCCTCTTATGCAGGACGTAGCCGAGCGTGATCGGGACGATCGTGTCGAAGAGGAGGAACGCAATTCGGAGGAGTGAGTCGTTCATGGGAAACGCGGATCTGCTGGAACGTGTCTGCGGAGGATTCGGCCGGCCGGGTTGCCGCCGATCCGTCAGTTATAAAGCATATTTTGCTCGAGTAGTTTCCTGCTCCCTCCCCGCCGCTACTGGGAGAGACGAGCCGGAAAGGGGACAGGGGGCGGCAGGCCTAGAGCTTCACGCCGAAGACCGTTTCGAGGTCTTCCCGCGTGAGGTTCTCGTCAAGCGCCACGTATTCGCCCTTCTGATTCCGGAAGACGCCGAAGGGGACCGCGCGGCAGCCGCACCGGCGGTGCAGCTTCGTGTTCACCCAGACCTGCTCCCGGCACTTGACGGGAATCTTCGCCGTGTCGTAGCGGATGCCCCGGAACCCGGCGTCCCTGAAGTGCTCGTGCTGCTGGTCGAAGAGCTTCCAGGGCTCGGGCGCGGCGAGGATCGCGGCGCCCTGCGGCTCGGAGTGGATGTTGAGGAACGCGATCGGGCACCAGACGACCGCGATCCTCGGGTAGAAGGGGCGCACCGTTTCCGCGAACTTCATGCAGTCCGGGCACTGCGGATCGAAGGCGACCCAGGCCTTCGGGCGGCCTTCAGGCCCCGGGTAGGCGAAGCCGACAGCCTTCTCTTCAAACGTCTCCCACATCTTCTTCCCGTCCCAGATCACGGGAACCTTCGCGGGGCGGGCCTCGGCTCCGGCTGAAAGGACCAGGCCGCCGGCCGCGGCGAGCGTGAGCGCGGTGCGCCGGGAAATGTTCTCTTTCATGATTAAGGAAATTCCTCTCAGTGGATGAGATCGGGTGGATCGGGTGTCCCGATTCTACTTTTTCCGCATCCTGCCGGATTGGCTTCCCCCATATCCCGCTTCCGGCGGATAAAGTGTGATGAATGTCACGGAACATTCCTCCGCATTCCGACATACTTCCCTAGTCCTTTCGGAGGGCGCGAGCAAAAAGCCCCGCCCCCGGAAGGTGGATTTCCAATCGTTTTCGCTGGAGAGAAAAAATTATGAAGAAGACCATTCTTGCGGCGGCGCTCGCCGCCATGATGTCCGTCCCGGCCTTTGCCGCGGACTCTGCCGACATCGTCGTGATCGGCTCGGGCGGCGCCGGGCTTTCGTCCGCCATTACCGCGACCGAGAAGGGCGCAAAGGTGATCGTCCTCGAGAAGATGGCGTTCATTGGCGGCAACTCCAACCGGTCCGAAGGCGGCATGAACGCCGCCGGCACGAAGCAGCAGCTCGCTGACGGCGTGAAGGACGACTCCCCTGACATCTTCTTCATGGACACGATGCGCGGCGGCCACTACCTGAACAACCCGCAGCTTCTCCACACGCTCACCACGCAGGCTGCCGGCGCCGAGGAATGGCTCCTGTCGCTTGGCGCGAACTTCTGCCACCGCATGGGGCGCGGCGGCGGCCAGACCCGTGCCCGCGGCCACGGTCCGTGCGACGGCTCCCCGGTCGGGATCGAGCTGATGCGCGTCCTTTCCGAGCGCGCCGACAAGGACCATATCGACATCCGCGTGAATAACCGCGTGACCGAGATCCTCACGAAGGGCGGCAAGGTTTCCGGCGTCAAGGTGAAGACCGCGAAGGGCGTCGAGACGATCAACGCGAAGGCGGTGGTGCTCGCGACCGGCGGCTTCGGCGCGAACCACAAGATGGTCGAGAAGTACCGTCCGGAGCTCAAGGGCTTCTCCACGACTAACCAGCCCGGCGCGACCGGCGACGGGATCGTCCTCGCCCAGAAGCTTGGCGCTTCCCTTACCGACATCGAGCAGATCCAGATCCACCCGACCGTGATCAAGAAGAACGGCGCCCTGATTTCCGAATCGATGCGCGCCCGCGGCGGCATCCTGCTCAACAAGAACGGCAAGCGCTTCACGAACGAGCTCCTCACCCGCGACGTGGTTTCCCAGAACGAGCTGAAGCAGCCGGACGGCATCGGCTTCCTCATTGTTGACGACTCGATCTACAAGAAGAACAAGATGCTCCGCAGCTACGTCTCCGAGAAGCTCATGACGAAGTGCGACTCGGTCGAGGACGTCGCGAAGCTGATCGGCGCGGACCCGAAGGTCGTCAAGGCTTCCTTCGAGCAGTACTGGAAGGCCTTCGACTCGAAGAAGGATGATCTCTTCGGCCGTCCCGAGATGGTGATCCGCCTTGACCAGGCTCCGTACTACGTTGCCCAGGTGACCCCGGGCATCCATCACACGATGGGCGGCGTCACGATCAACCCGAAGGCCGAGGTGATCTCGAAGAAGACCGAGAAGCCGATTCCGGGGCTCTTCGCAGCCGGTGAAGTGACGGGCGGCGTGCACGGCGGGAACCGCATCGGCGGGAACGCTGTCGCCGACATCGTGACCTTCGGCCGCATCTCGGGCCAGAGCGCCGCGGCCTACGTCGGGAAGTAATCTGCTTGATCCTCGAGGGGAAGGACCCGTCCTTCCCCAGTAGAAAAGGCTTCTGCCGGGCCAAGCCCTCCGCGCCCCGAGACTCTCTCCAGCAGGGGCACGGGGGGCCGGCAGGACCCCCATCTCTTCCAGCCCTCCGGGACTCCCTTCCGGAGGGCTTTCGCGTTTCCGCTGCACGTCTTGGCCCGTCACCGGGCTTGAAATTTTCTGATCTGTCCCCATATATGAGATTGCCGGAGGGACAAGGTCCGGAATGGCTCTGGGCCTGGAGAGGATCCCTCCGGAGGCAATGCCTTTCGTCCGGGCTTCACCGCCCGGGCGCGATGAATGGTTGTGTTTGACCGCAGGACAACGGCCTAGGAGAGTTTTGAAATGGCTAATGTTCCGACTATCTTCAGCGAGTCGCCGCTTGATTCGTTCGATCCGTTCGATGTTTTCTCCGATTTCCGCTTTCCGGATCTTTCCGCCCCTGTCTTCGGGAAGCACGCTTCCCGCCTGATGAGCACCGACGTGCGGGAGACCGACAAGGCCTACGTGCTTTCGATCGACCTTCCGGGCTTCAGGAAGGACGAGATTTCGGCTGAGCTGAAGAACGGGTATCTCACGATCTCCGCCCGGAAGGACCATGAGAAGAAGGATCAGAAGGAAGGACGCCTGATCAGGAGCGAACGTGTTTCCGGTTCCTGCAGCCGCACGTTCTACGTGGGCGACGGCGTGAAGGAGAAGGACTGCAGCGCAGGGTACGAGGGCGGCGTCCTCACGGTGACGGTCCCGAAGACCGAGGCCGCGAATGCCCAGGCGAAGCGGCTGATCACGATTGAATGAGCTTTTCCCTGTTTGAAGTCTTGCCTTCTTCCGGTTTGGGAATCCAGCCAGGGAACTAAGGAGGTCGGATAGGGAACGAGGAAACTGGTCCCGGCGGGCAACGAAAACTGCCTGCCGGGACCTTTCTTTTTCTGCAGACACCGGCTTCATGCCGAGGGCCTGCCTTCGCAAATGCCGGTCAGGCCCCCGGGCTTGAAATTTCCCGGAACCGACCCCATATGGAAGAGTGCGGGGGTTAATCCCCCGGAAAAGTTTTCCTTCCCGCCGATCGGTTCCGGATTCGGAGCCTTTCCGCGCGGGAAGCAGATTTCTGACCGCTTGGAACAACGGCCGCCAGTTAGGAGATTCAGTCATGGCTAATGTTCCGACTATCTTTGACGATCCGGTTCTTGACACCTTTGATCCGTTCAACGTCTTTTCCGACTTCAGGTTCCCGAAGGAGGCTGAGCCCGCCACCGCGGCGTTCGGTAAGCACGCCTCCCGCATGATGAGCACCGACGTCCGCGAGACCGACAAGGCCTACGTGCTTTCAATCGACCTCCCGGGCTTCAGGAAGGACGAGATCACGGCGGAGCTTAAGGACGGCTACCTCACGATTTCCGCCAAGAAGTCCCACGAGGACGAGGAGAAGAAGGAAGGGCGCCTCATCAGAAGGGAGCGCGTTTCCGGCTCCTGCAGCCGCACGTTCTATGTTGGCGACGAAGTGAAGCAGGAGGACTGCCGCGCAGGGTACGAGGGCGGTGTTCTCACGGTTACTGTTCCGAAGCTCACGAAGGAAGAGCGGGCCGCGAAGCAGACGATCGCGATTGAATAAGAGCTAGGGGACGGTCCTCGAGGACCGCCCGGACAGCATGAGCCCCGGGAAGCTTGAGAAAGCCCCGGGGCTTTTCTTTGCCTGGAGTCAGGAGGCCAGAGGCCGCTAGTGGTCGCTCTTGATCCCGGCGCTGCACATGGAGAGAAGCGAGTCCGGGGTCCTCCCGTAGATCGAGCAGTAGCGGTCGTAGGCGGCGAGCGCGGCGGCGGTTGTGTGTTCCGCGTAGATCCCGCGGCGGGCGAGCCTCGCCCTCGCGTCGAGGATCCGGTCCTCGGGCGCCGTGACGACGCGGATCCCGTGGCGCTGGATCATGCCGAGGATCTCAGCCGCCCTCGCGGGCTTCCCGATCGCGATTCCCTCCGCCATCGTGGGCTTCGGGACGATCGAGACGAGCTCCTCGGCTCCCGCTTCCACGGTTTCGGCGAACGGCGCGCAGTTCTCGCCCTGGACCGCGATCACCTGCGGGAAGTGGTCGATCGCGCCGGACGCGAGCAGGTGCTCGAGCGCCTTCACGGCGCCAATGAAGAGCGTGCCGTTTCCGAGCTCGATGAAGAGGTTCTCAGGAATCCGGTGCAGCTGCTCCATCAGTTCGTATATGTAGGTCTTGGTCCCCTCGTAGAAGAAGGGATTGAAGACGTGGTTCGCGTAGTAGGCGCCCGTTTCCCTCACCTTCGCCCGGCAGACGTCCGCGCAGTGGTCGCGGGTTCCAGGGACCACGACCGCCCGGGCGCCGAACGCCTCGATCATCGTGATCTTCTTCGGGCTCGTGCCTTCAGGCACGTAGATCTCGCACTCGATCCCGGCGCGGGCCCCGTAGGCCGCGACGGCGACGCCCGCGTTGCCGCTCGAGTCCTGGACGCAGCGCTTCACGCCGATCTGCTTCATGTGGGCGACGAGCGCCGCGGCGCCCCGGTCCTTGAAGGAGAGGGTCGGCGCCATGTAGTCCATCTTCACGAGGATGTCGTCCGAGAACCGGATCACGGGCGTGCGGCCTTCGCCCATCGTCACGCTCCTCCACGCGTCGCCTTCGATCGCCATGAAGGCGCGGTAGCGGAAGAGGCTCCATTCGTCGCGGTCGATCAGCTTCTCGTCCCAGGCGGGGGGAGTGAAGCCGAGTTCGAAAAGGCCGCCGCAGCTGCAGGCGGGCTCGAGCGTCGTGACCGGGGTTTCCTTTCCGCATCCGGTGCAGATGAAATTCATGATGAAACGGCTCCTTCGCTGAAGGTAACGGGTTCCCGTGGCAAAGACACGGCATAAGAAAAAATTTTACCCGTGGGGCGGAAGGGGAAAGGAAGTGAAAAAAGCCCGGCGGCTTCCTAGAGGAAGCGCCGGGCTGTCGAGCGCAACTCTAGAATGCTCCACTAACGCAATTTAAAAGTGCACCACCTTGAGACGAGTTAAGGTGGTTTAGATGAGCAAACGTCATATTAGAGACAGCAAATTTAGCAACCGCTCTTTAGGGAGGGTACGCATGCTGTCTTTTCAGGAAATTCAGAAAGTCCTTCAGTGGAAGGCAAAAGGCTGGAGCCAACGACAGGCGGCCAAAAGACTCGGCATCAATCGCCGCACGGTCAGGCGATACTGGGACCTAGATCAGCTCGCAGACGGCGAGCCGTGGCCTATTCAGCAAAAGCGACCGAACAGGGTCAGCAAACTTCAGAAATATAAAAAATTTTTGGAGGATTGTTTTAACCAGCACGCTGGCAACTGCGACGTAGTGCGCCAAAGGCTTAAGGCGGAAAAAAACATAAGCGTTCCTCTGCGCACACTTCAGCATTTCATGAAGCCATACCGTCAGAAGTGGCTGGAAGAGCGGGAGAAGAATTCAAAGGAAATCTGTTTCATTGAGACCCCGCCCGGAAGTTTTCTGCAGATTGATTTCGGAAGTATGAAGCTTGCAGTCGGCAAACTGATGATGCAGGTCCATCTGTTCGTGGCCACTCTTGGCTACTCCAGGCGGATTTATGTGGAAGTCACTGAAAACGAATCCCAGAATTTCTGGCTGAGAGGTATAGAAGACAGCTTCCGTTACTTTGGCGGCAAGACTCGGTTCATCCTCTGCGACAATGCCAAGGCCCTGGTTTTCAAGCCCGCTGCACCAGGGCAGCGCCAATGCACGTTCAACGACAAATACGCGGCTTTCTGTAGCTACTGGAGAATCACACCGATTGCCTCCATGCCCCGCTATCCCCAATCGAAAGGAAAGGTGGAGAGGATGGTCCAGTACGTCAAGAACAACGCCCTGAGGGGCTATGAATTCGAAAGCTTCGGCGCGCTGCAGGGGCACCTTGAAAAATGGCTTAGGGATGTCTCCGACGAAAGGGTCATGAGAAATCTGCCTCCGGAAGAAGAGCCCGTGCCGAGGAAGAGGTTTGAAGTCGAGAAAAAGTATTTGAAGCCAGCTGACAGACCTAGCTTTCTTACCGTTCGGGAAGAATACAGACGGGTGGATGCCAAGGCTTTGTTGACCGTTGATAACGAGCATTATCAACTGCCGGCCACAATGGCAAGCCATCAGGTCAGAGTCCAAATTACTGATCAGGAAATCCGTGTTTTTGAAGGCACGAATTATATTCAGGCATTCAACAAAAGCCTTGACGCAGTCAAACATACCATGTTTGACCGGATAACGGATGGTAAAGGCGATTTGCTTTTTGGAGCTACTTCAGAGGAAGCTCTCCAAAAAGGCTCGTTGGATCGGGATTTGCTGGAATATGAAGAAGTTGCGGGAGGGTCTTTCTGATGGATAAGAGAGCTCTTTCAAAGACCAGTATCCAAAAGTACCTGAAGCGGCTGAAACTTGGCTATCTGGGCTCCTGTCTCGATACTGTGCTCAACGAAGCAAAAAGCGCCAGGCTCACTCCCATTGAAACCCTTGCATATGCCTTGTCGATGGAAGTGGACAGCAGGGAAAACAAGCGCCTGGCCCTCGGTATGAGCCTGGCGCATTTTCCGAGAGTCTGTACGCTGGAGAACTTCGACTTCAACTGTCAGACCAGCATAGATCCCGCCCAAATCAGAGATCTCGCACGACTGGAATGGATCGGAGAAAACAAAAACCTGCTGTTTCTCGGGCCGCCGGGTGTTGGCAAAACCCATCTGGCAATCGCTTTGGGAAGAAAAGCAGTGGAGGCCGGGTACAGCGTCACCTTCATCACAGCCTCAAGCCTGCTGAAGCAGCTGAAGAAGGCCAGCCAGGCCGGACGGTTGGATGAGAAGCTTCTGCAGTACATAAAACCACGACTGCTCATTGTCGATGAGATCGGATACCTCCCCTTGGAAAGGGAGACAGCCTATCTGTTTTATGAACTTGTCTCCAGACGGTATGAGAGGAACAGCCTTATTCTCACAAGCAACCGTCCGGTAGGCGAATGGGGTGCAGTCTTCGGAGAAAACATCGTTACTACAGCCATTCTGGATCGGCTGCTACACCACAGTGAAGTGGTGACGATCAGAGGAGACAGCTACAGGCTTCTAGAGAAAAGACGCCAGGGATTGTTTAAACAGGATGAAAAGGAGAAAACAGAACTGCAGGTTTAAAAGAAAAAACTTAGTTAAAAATATAAAGGCACAAAGGGATAGATGTTACAAACTGGTGCAGTTTTATCTTGCGTCCATGGTGCAGTATTGTCTTGCGTTTGACACCTAAGCAGAAACATTCAAAGGAGAGATCATGCCAGCTTGCCGGAGGGCTCCTTCGCGGGAAGGGAACTGCCGCCCTCTTGCTTAGGGAAAACTTTACCGGTCCTCCCTGAAAACTTCCTTTGGCAATTGCAACAGAAGTGTTTCTGATGCAAGGAAAATGTTTTCCTTCTTCGCTGGCGGGCGATGGCACAATTGGCCGGTTCCCATCACAAATAGACTGAAAATACGATATTTAGATAAAAATAGGCAATTTATACCTATTTATATCAATTTTCTGGCTGTATTCTGCTATCCACTTAATGGAACGTTTCTGGCTTCAGGCAGTCTGAAAGGCTCGTTCGAACGATCCGCGGCCTTCCGCCGAAGCCGGATTCCGCAAAGGAATTTTGAAAAGTGGATAAGAAAATAAAACATTCACATTTGTCGGAACTATTCCATCAGCAAGCGTTTCTTGTTGAAAACAAATAAGAAATATAAATTTCAGGTTTGC
>CADBTW010000101.1 GCA_902797695.1 uncultured Sutterellaceae bacterium | reverse complement strand
TGCCGTCTCCTGATTTACGGAGTTTGCATCCGCCTGAGGCATCATGAGCCGCTTCTTTAGCGGCTCATGAAAAATTCAGGCTAGGGAAGCATTGTTTGGTCTACCCAAAGAAGAATCTTAAAAAATGAAACCTAGCGCAAGGAACCAGCTGAAGGGCAAGGTCGTCGCGATTGAGAAGGGTGCCGTGAACGCGATCGTGAAAATCGACATCGGCAGCGCCGTCATCACTTCTTCCATCACGAACACCGCGGTCGAAGAGCTCGGCCTCGAGGTCGGGAAGACCGCCTACGCGGTCGTAAAGGCTTCGAACGTGATGGTCGGCGTGGACGACTAATCGCCTTCCAGGCGGTTCCGTCCTGAGGCTGGCGCCGCGGCGCCCCGCTTCCGGACAGCCCCGGGCGAGCGGGGGAGGGGATTCCCGCCCAAGCCGACCGGGGCTTCCTTGTTCCCTACGGGACCCTGCAGGTGTCGCTGTGGCACCGGGCTCAGCCGTTCACGACAGCCCGGCGGCCTCCGTGGCACTCGGTGCAGTGGAGCGCACCGTCATGCTGCGCGTGAGGACTCGGCTGGCCGCAGTCCTTATATTTGGCGGCTCCGCTAGCGATCAACTTCTCGGAGTCCCCGAGGGCAGGACGCGCAGACGCCGAAGCCCGACTTCTCCAACTCCAGCCGCCCATTGCGGCCATGGTGGCCGTTGCTCAGGCGCATTGCCCGGCCCCGATGAACGGCGGCTCAGGTTTCCGGACGAAACCATGGCGGCATGAGCCCGGGGAAAAAGCGTCCCGCGGATCCCGACAGATCCGGATCCCCGGGTTCACTTTCGGATCCCGAACGGCCTGACGCCAGAGCATGAAGCAAGTCGGGCCCCGTGCGGGGCCCGTTGCCTGAGACGAATCTGTCCGGGGAATCAGCCTCCGAGGAGGATCCTCACCCAGCGGCCGACCGTCGCGTCCCACTTGTACTCGTTCTCCCAGCGGCGGCGCTCGGCTTCCTCGTACCCCTTCTCCTTCCACCAGCGGTTGCGCCTCGCGGTGTCCCAGCTGCGGTAGTCGGCAGGCGGGAGCGGGCGGGGATCCGGCGCGGGTTTCCTCTTCGGCTGCTTCGAGTGGCCGACGGCCCTGCCGTTCGCCTGGGGCGGAAGCTGCTTTCCGCGGGGGGCAGGAGGCGGATTTCCCCTGGGGTTGCCGCGCGGAGGCGGATTGTCATGAGGATTCCCGTGGGGGTTTGCGAACGCGCTTGCCGGAAGGACGGCGAGCGCGGCGAGAAGTGTCCTGCGTTTCATTTTCTTTTCCTTTTTTAGTCTCGGGGGTGGGCTTCGAGGCCTGCCCTGTCCCCCGCTTCAGCCTTCAAGGCTCGCGGTTAATTTAACCCGGTCGTCTGCAAAGTTGGTGCGGCAATTGTTTCTGAAGATGTTCGCATCAGGAGGCGAAGCCCCCTTAGCCGAAGCCTCCGAGGAGGATCCGGACCCAGGCCCCGAGCGCCGCGTCCCAGCGGTATTCGTTCTCCCAGCGGCGACGGGCAGCGGCTTCGTAGCCGCGCTCCCGCCACCAGCGTTCCCGCCTCGAGGCTTCCCAGCGGCGGTATTCGGGCGGGGGAACGGGGCGGGCTGCCGGGACCGGAGGCCTGCGCGGCTCGAACCCCCTCGCGTGAAGGGGCGCCGGCGCCGGACGGGGTGCGTGGAACGGGGGCCTTCCGGGGCCGAACCCGTTCGGGCGGGGGGGCATCGGCGCGGCGGGCCGGGGCGGAGGATTCCCTCCGAAGGGGCGGCGCTCAAAAGGCGCCGCGAAGGCGGCTGCCGGAAAGATAGCCAATGCCGCGAGTAGCGTCCTGCGTTTCATCATGATTGCCTCCCAGACGTAAGTGACCTTGATGGAGAGGGCTGGAACTAATACTTCCCCATGCCCTTCTTCCTTATGGAAAAGTCTACGTGGGAGGGTCGCTTCGGAGTGCAAAGAAACGAAAATCTCCTTCACGCCGCGGACCTCATTTGTAACAAAACGGAAACCGCGGGAAGGCTCCGCGACTGCGGTCTGGGACTTCTCGGGGACCGGGGGCTGGCAGGAACGGCCTTCAGAGAAGCTCCCGGATTCGAGGGAAAAGCACCTTCCGGTACCAGAGCATGGCGGCGAGCGCGATCGCGGCGCCCGCGATCCCGATCCATGCGACGGACACCGTCCGCTCGACCACGCCCCCGATCGCGGCCCCGGTGCCGATCCCGAAGTTGTAGATCCCGGAGTAGGCGGCGGTCGCGACCATCACGGCGGCGGGGGGCGCCGCCTCGATCTCGAGCGACTGCAGCGTGAGGTTGAAGATCGTGAGCGCCATCCCCCAGAGGAGGACCGCGGCGGTCATCGTCCACCAGGAGGCTGAGGCAGGGAGGAGGAGAAGGAGCACGATCCCGATTCCCGGGATCGCGGCGTTCGCGAACGCCCGCTTGTGGCGCTCGAAAAACTTTGAGAAGAGGACGCTCGCCGCGATCCCCGCGGCGCCGTAGAGGCAGAGCACCCAGGTGACGAGCGCGTCCGGCATCCGGGCGACCGTTTTCAGGAAGGGCTCGATGTAGCTGTAGCCCGTGAACTGGGCGAGAATCGTGAGGGCGACCGCGCCGAAGATCCCGACAAGCGCCGGGTTCGAGAGGTACTCGGGGACCTTGGAGGGCGGCACATAGCTCGTGTTCGGCATCTTCGGAAAGGAGAGCGCGAGGAAGGCGAGGATCGCGAACGAGATCGCGGCGACGATTCCGAAGGTCGCGCGCCAGCCGACCGCGAGCCCGATCGCGCGCCCGATCGGGAGCCCGAGGATGAGGGCGACCGAAGTGCTGGTCGCGATGAGGGAGAGGGCCGCCGCGCGCTTCCCTTCCGGCGCGAGCTTCACCGCGATCGGGGGCGCGATGGACCAGAAGACCGAGTGCGCGCAGGCGACGCCGATCCGGCTCGCCATGAGGAACCCGTAGGACGCGGAGAGGGCGGAGCCGACATGCGAAATCGCGAAAAGCGCGATCGTCCCGAGGAGCAGGTTCCGGTACTCGAGCCGCGAGCAGACGACCATGAGCGGCACCGACATGAGGCACACCACCCAGGCGTACACTGTGATGAGGAGGCCCATCGTCGAATTAGCGACCCCTAGGTCCTCGCCGATGTCGGAAAGGAGCCCGATTGGCATGAATTCGGACGAATTGAAGCAGAAGACCGCTCCGGCGAGGACGAGAAGGGGAAGCCAGGCCTTCAGCCCGCTTGTTCTTCCCTCAGGGTTGCGCTGCATGTTTTTCTTTGCCAGTTCTTTCTGATATTCCTATTTGATGCCGCGAGTATAAGAACCCCGGGGAAGGCCGTGCGGTCTTGCTCCCGGTGGAAACCCGGCCCGAAAACAGAGTATGGTTACTGCTGTTCGTTTTCTGGTAACGGGTTCTGTAGGAGGACCGTGAAATGGCTGAAGAGAAAAAACTGGAAGAAGCGACGAAGCCCGAAGTGAAGAAGCAGTACGTCCACGTCCTCACTCTCGGGATCGGCTCGACGACCCGTGTCGTCACGGTCGAGAACGACCAGCAGGCGGCCCCGAAGCCCTTCGTCGAATTCGTCGACGCGTTCAGGAAGGGCCAGCGCTCCCTCGTCTGGACCCCGACCCCGCAGAACCCGGTCTTCGCGGTCCGCATGGATTCGGTCGACTGGTACAGCTACCAGGTGTCCGAAAAAGCCCCGAAGGCCTAGCCCCCCCTCGGGGAACGCCCTGCATCCCTTCCTGGGGCGGGGAGCGTGTCCCGGGAGGAACGGTGCCCCGGGAATCATTCGTGCGCCCGGCCGTCTGCTCCGCAGTGCCTCGCAAACGCCTGGAACCGGTCGAGCGCGTCCGAGAGGTCGCGCGGGAGCTTCCCGCGCGCCTGCCACTCGAACTTCTTCGGAACCCCGTAGAAGGCTTCCGCGAACGACCCCGCGATCGCGGCCTGCGTGTCGGTGTCGGCGCCGAACGAGATCGCCGTCCGGATCGTGCCCTCGAACGAGTCTGACCAGAGGAAGGAGGCGAGGGCGACGGGGAGCGTGTCCGCGCAGAGGACGGAGGGGTGCGCCGTTCGCCTGAAGTCTTCGAGGCTCGAACCCGCGCCGTAGCCCCAGCGGTTCAGGGCCGCATCCCGGATTTCATCCTTTGTCGCTCCGGTCCTCGCGAGGAACGTGATTCCGGCTGCGGCCGTCGCGCCCCGGATGCCTTCCGGATGGTCGTGCGTCGTCGCGGCCTGGATGCCCGAATACCGCTCGACCTCTTCCAGCGTCCCGTAGAGCCACGCGGCGGCCGACGCCCGCATCGCGGAACCGTTCCCGCAGCTTCCGTAGGGCGCGGGGTCGGGCGACCCGAGCCACTTCCTGAAGCGCGGCCCGTACCCGGCGCGCGGCCACGCCCTTCCGAACTTCTGCATCGAGCGCACGACCTCCGCCGCGCTTTTCGCGGGGTTGCCGTACCCGTTCTCGAGCCCCTCCGCGACCGCGACCGTCATGACGGTGTCGTCCGTGAAGTGCGCGAGCGGGCCGAGCAGGGGGACGGTGTCCGGGAATGAGGGCTTTCTCTCGAATTCGAAGCGGCTCCCTGCCATGTCCCCGATGATTGCGCCTAAAAGCATTCCTTTTCCTCCTTCCACAGGGGACCGGGATCCCCGGGGAACGGGGACCGCGAGAGGGCCCTGACGCCTTCAGCTGCCTGCCCGTCCCGCGGGCAATCGCCCGGCTTTCAGATCCGCTTCGTCTCGAACTCGGCCTCAAGAGCTTTCTTCGGCGCGCTTCCGGCCGCGACACCGAGCGCGACGCCGGACATGATCTCGAACCCCTCGGGAACTTTGAGGACGGACGCGAGTTCCGCCTTGTGCTTGGAGCCGAGGAGGCAGCCCGCGATGAAGCAGGTGCCGAGGCCCTCCGCCGCTGCGGCGAGGAGCATGTTCTCGATCACGGCGCCTGCGTTGAGGAACCCGACCGGGCCCTCCTTCGACGCGACCGCGATGAAGACCGGGGCGCCGTAGAGGGCGTCGCCCGCGCCGTCTTTCGCGAGAACGGCGCGGAGCCGGTTCATCCCTTCCGCGGTTTCGACCACCGTGAGTTTCACGTCGCTGAAGCGCCCCATCCCGACCGGTGCCGCGCGGCCCGCGCGGAGGATCCGGGTGAGCGCGTCCTCCGGGACCTTCCCGCCGGTGAAGCTCCGGGTCGAGTGGCGAGCTGCGAGGGTTTCATAGAGTTCCATTCTGAGTCTCCTCATCTGTCTGGCTGGCGCGCCATTCGCGCGCCTCGAAAAATCATTTGGCCGCGAACAATTGGATCCGGTCCGACATCGCGCGGACCTCTTCGTACCGGAAGCAGCCCGTGAGATGGTCATTCACCATGCCGCAGGCCTGCATGTGGGAGTAGAGGACGGTTGAGCCGAGGAACCGGAAGCCGAGCGACTTCATTTCGCGGGCCATGCTGTCAGAGAGCGCGGTGGTCGCCGGGACATCCTCCATCCGCTTCCAGGCGTTCTCGATCGGGTACCCGTCCGTATGGTCCCAGAACCACCGCGCGAAGCTCCCGTGCTTCGAGGCGAGTTCGAGGAACGCCCGGGCGTTCGCGACGGTCGCCTCGACTTTCTTCCGGTTTCTGATGATCCGGGGGTCGAGGAGGATCCGGCTGACGTCTCTTTCAGTGAACGCCGCGACCTTCGCCGGGTCGAACCCCGCGAAGCATGCCCTGTAGCCCTCGCGCCGCTCGAGGATCGTGCGCCACGAGAGCCCGGCCTGGGCGGACTCGAGCACGATGAATTCGAAGAGCTTCCCATCGTCCCACGCGGGAACGCCCCACTCGGTGTCGTGATAGGCCTGCATCAGGGAACTGTCCATTCCCCGCCAGCCGCATCGCCTCGGTTCTTCAGCCATGTTGGGTTCCTTTTTCCTTATGCAGGGCTGTTTTACCACGGGGGACGCTTCCCTTCACGGCGCCGGACGGTCTGGAGGTCCGTTCCCCGCCTGGGGAAAAAGTACCTGCGGAAACGCGCCTTGCCTCGACCTCGTCCGGCCTTATCCCTTCCCGCCCGGTCCTCATCCTCCGCGAAAGCCTGTGGTTCCGAGGGCCCGGGGCCATCCGGCTTCCGCTCGGTCGCCTCTAGTCAACACTTCCTATGCCACTCTCCCTATCCCAAAATTCACCAAACTCAGCTATCTTTAATAAATGCAGTACTTGTGGGCCTCACAGCTGGAAGGTTGTGGGCGCCTCCCGAAGGAACGGAAGGGCGGTGCGACACTAATGGAACTAACGGAACTGAAGCAGCACGCCGGTGAAATCAACCGGCAGATGGCGCGCTACGGCGTGAAGTTCGGGATCTACAAGGACGGGGTGTTCAACGAGCGCCTCTTCCCCTTCGACCCGATCCCGCGCGTGATAGCCGCGGACGAGTTCGAGATGCTGGACCGGGGCCTGCGGCAGCGCGTGGACGCGCTGAACAGGTTCCTCGCCGACATCTATGGCGAAAAGGCGATCATCCGGGACCGCGTGGTGCCGGAGGAATTCGTGTACCGCTCGCCCGGGTACCTCGCGCAGTGCGAGGGGATCGTCCCCCCGAAGAAGATCTACAGCCACGTTTCCGGCATCGACCTCGTGAAGGGGAAGGACGGCACGTGGTACATCCTCGAGGATAACCTCAGGA
>CADBTW010000100.1 GCA_902797695.1 uncultured Sutterellaceae bacterium | reverse complement strand
TGTCGAGGTCCCGAACATGCAGCAGAACCTCGACGCCGTGCTGGAGGTCATGAAGTTCATCTACGACAACATCATGTACGCGGAGCTCAACACGAAGAGCGACTACTGCCAGGTCTGCGGCTACGACGGCGAGATCAAGATCGTCGAGGACGACGGGAAGCTCGTCTGGGAGTGCCCGAACTGCGGTAACCGCGACCAGTCGAAGATGAACGTCGCGCGCCGCACCTGCGGCTACATCGGGACGCAGTTCTGGAACCAGGGCCGGACGCAGGAGATCCGCGACCGCGTCCTGCACCTCTAGTACCCGGCCCCCTGAAGAGGGAAAAGGCGGGGAGCGCCAGAAATAAGCGCGCCCCGCTTTCCTTTTCCCACGCGGCTCCGGGCCGCCTCCCCAGGATTCCTTCTCCCCTCTCATCAGCGCTTTCAGGAAAGCAGATGCATTACGGCAACATCAAGGACTGCGACATCGCGAACGGGATCGGCGTACGGGTCTCGCTCTTCGTCTCGGGCTGCAGGAACCACTGCAAGGGCTGCTTCCAGCCCGAGACCTGGGCGTTCGACTTCGGGGAGAAATACACCAAGGAGACCGAGGACCGGATCATCCGGATGTGCGAGCCCTCCTATATCGACGGACTCTCGGTGCTCGGGGGCGAACCGTTCGAACCCGAGAACCAGCGGGAACTCCTCCCGTTGCTCAGGCGCTTCCGCGCGGCCTATCCGGGAAAAACCGTCTGGTGCTACACGGGGTACCGGCTCGAGGACGAGCTGCTCCGGCCGAGCCGCGCCCGGTGCGAGGCGACGGACGAGATGCTTTCCCTCATCGACATCCTCGTCGACGGCCGCTTCGTGATCACGAAGAAGAACATCTCGCTCCCCTTCCGGGGGTCCGAGAACCAGCGCCTCATCGATATGAACGCGACCCGGAAGGCGGGGAAGACGGTCCTCTTCGACGTTGACCAGCTGAACCACTAAGGGGAACCGTTCTCAGGAAGAAAGCCTGGGGCACCGCGAACGGTGCGCCCGGGCTTTTTCTTTCACCGGGCGGCACCCTGCCGCCAAGGCACGCCTGCGGGTTCGCCCCCAGGGGACTGTTCAGGCACCGGGGCCTCATCGTTCCCAGCGCGGAATGCCTCCCGGGAAGGAGCAGGCCTAGATGCTCCACACGTTCTGGACGACAATCCCGGGGCCCACGGCATAGGGCTCGTCCGTCAGCGAAAGAATGGCCGCCGTGTCCGCCGCGACACCGGGAAGCGCTTCCCTGAATGCCTTGATCCATTTCGCGTCATGGGAATCCGGGTGGGACTTCGCCTTCACTTCGACCGGGTACAGGAGCCCACTCTTGCGTATCAGAAGATCGATTTCCATTCCACGGTTGTCGCGGTAAAAAAAGAAGTCCGGCACTTTCCCGTTATGCACCCAGCCCTTCAGGACCTCGTTCACTGCGAAAGTCTCGAAGAAGCTCCCGGCGCTTGCGTGCCGCGACAGTTCCTCCGGACTGCGGATTCCCAAAAGCGATGCCGCGAGCCCCGTGTCCGAGAAATAGACCTTGGGGCTTTTCACGAGCTGCTTCCCGATGTTTGCTGAAAAGGGCCTGAGATACCAGATGACACCGGAGGACCGGGCAATGGAAAGCCACCGGTTCACCGTCGGGACGCTGACGCCAGCCGCCTGGGCAAGCGGCTGGAGCCGAAGCTCCTGCCCGGTCCGTGCCGCAAGGGCCGTGAGGAACCGCCTGAACGCGTCGACCCTGTCGACCCGGGAAAGTGCCGAGACGTCCCTCGCGAGATAAGTCTGCCGAAGCGCTTCGAAGTAGCGTTCACGGTCTTCAGCGCCAAGTCCGAGCGATCCGGGCCAACCGCCCTCGAAAATGATTTCCCATGCGTCTTCCGGTGTCCGCGGCGTGAGCCGCCCTGCCGGCGGCAGCGCCGGAAGCCAGGGCTCCTGCTCAAGGCCCCGTCCCTCCCTCTCGTAGATCGAGAGCGGCATGAGTTCGAGCGGGACGAGCCTTCCGGGAAGCGCATCCGTGACCCCAGCCATCAGCTCGAGGCGCTGCGAGCCGCTGAGCCAGTACTGCCCGCGTTCCGGAGTCTTGTCCACCTTTTCCTTGAGGCTTCGGAAAAGCCCGGGGGCGAGCTGAATTTCATCCACAGTCGACTTCGGAGTAACGAACGAGAAAAAATCCCCGGGCGAATCCTTTGCGAAGTCCAGCATTCTCTGAGAATCGAGCGTGACGTATCGGCGGATGCTTCCCTCCTCTTCGGCAAGATGCCGGAGAAGAGTGCTTTTCCCCGTCTGCCGCATTCCGGAAACCATGATCACTTTGAAAGAGTCCGTAGCCCTGCGAATCACCTTTTCCAGGGTTCTCGGCAGATAGATTTCCTTCATTTTCAGGTCTCCCGGCCTTCATGGTGGATAAAATCGCATACACATGTATGATTTTATCGCATATGCGTATGCGATTTTATCCAATCCCAAGCAGGTCTTTACCTTCAGGGGATCCTTCAGCCAGAATCCCTTCAGCTCGCGGGAGAACTCTTCCGATACTGAAGCGGCGTCTGTCCGACGATTTTCCGGAATGAGGAAATGAGGTGGCTCGGGCTTGAGAAGCCGCATTCGTACGCGATCTCGGAAACGGGAAGGCTCGTTTCCCTCAGGAGCCGTGACGCTTCCATCACGCGCCAGAGCCTGAGGTAGTCGAAGATCGTGCTCCGGGTCACGGCCCGGAAGATCCGGCTGCATTCCCCCGGGCTGTAGCGGACGGCTTCGGCGATCCGCTCGATCGAAACATCCTCGGCGTAATGCCTCCGGATCCAGGAAATGATCGCCCGCGCGGCGTCGTTCCGCTTCGACGACGCGAGTGAGGAAGAGCCTTTTTCGGCCGGCGCGAACCCCTCGGTGAAGCTTAGCCACGCGTCCGCGAGGGCCGAGACAACCCGGTACTCGTAGCCGTTCGCACGTTCGGAATCCTCTTTCACGGCCGTCCGGATTGCCCCGAGGGTCCGGGCTTCCCACGGGACGCCCTCCATGAGGGGCGACGATTCGTACGCCGGATTCCCGGAGTAAGGCGCCACGTAGCGGCGCTCGAAGACGCTGTCAGGAAAGAAGCTGAGCAGTTTCGGGAGGAAGTCGATGCACCAGTAGGTGCTTCCAGGATCCTCGACCGGGGAGATCATGTGCAGGAACCCCGAATTGATGACGCAGCCCTCGCCCTCCCCGAGCTCCATCGTGCCGCTTCCGAGCGACACCCGGATCGCGCCCTTCTTCACGAGGCAGAACTGGATCTCCTCATGCCAGTGCCAGGGAACGACGCCGCCGGCGTTCCGGGAGAGCCGGCTCTCGTAGCACGCGAAGGGAAACTCCTTCGAGCCGTGGAGCGTCTCCTCGCGCCGGTCGAGCGCGATCGGCAAATTGGGTATCTGCATCTTGCGGATCTCAGGGCAAAGCGGCTCAAGATGGGTCGTGTCATTGCCAGGTATCTTATCCCGGCAGGGAAAATCGAAGGGCACCAGTTCTGAGCCAAATCGCCCTACCAAACTAGCATCCTGTTCTCCCCTTGCGTTCCCAAATGAAAGAGAGTAATGGCTTACCCAAGAAAGCATTTTTATTGGAGGGCATGCTCATGGAAGGCTACTACCTCACGTGCGAGGACTGCGGATTCACCGAGCATTTCACCACCGGGCCCGGGTATTTCTATCCCTCTGTCTGTGTCAAGACGTTGGAAGAAATCCGGGCCGGGAAGAAGTTCCCGTCGCTTAAGAAAGCAGCCGACAAGTACCCGAATGCACACGCTAGCGTTGACACGGTGCTTTACGTCTGCCCGAAGTGCCGAACCGCTGAACCGTGCGACCAGGTGATGATCTGGATTCCCGTGGACGAGACCGGGGCATGGATGTCGGATCTGAAGAGAGAATTGCCGCACACAAAGTACAGGCTGGCCTCGTTTCTTGTCCATCGTTGCCCGCACTGCGGCACACGGATGAAGATATGGAAAAGCGGGGAGATCCGTTGCCCGAAATGCGGAGGAAAGTTTTCCGAGCTACAGGGAGACGGCTGCATATGGGACTAACGGCGGAGCCGGGGAATCGAGCCCCGCCAAAAAAATGATATTTAATTTTTATATATAAATTAGTTAGATTAATAATAAATTCTATTAATTCATGCCTCCCCGATTCTTGGAATTGAAGGATTGCAAAGCTGCCGGAAACTCCACGCGTCCGGCATCTTGCCAACAGCGCCCCCGTGGTGCAGTATTGCCAACCGCCGCTGGGAAAACGCCTTCGCGGGAAACCTTAATGACAAACAGAAACTACGACAGGTGAAGAAACGGACATGAGTAGCCAGGAAAACATGCGGGATGAAGCCCCGCGCGAACACTTCTCGAGCAGGCTCGGCTTCCTCATGGTAGCGGCCGGCTGCGCGATCGGGCTCGGGAACGTGTGGCGCTTCCCCTACATCACCGGCCAGTACGGCGGGGCGGCGTTCATCCTCCTCTACCTAGTTTTCCTCTTCATCTTCGGGCTCCCGATCCTAGTGATGGAGTTCGCGGTGGGACGGGCCTCGCAACGCTCGATCGCCCGCTCGTTCGACGTCCTTCCCTCGCGAGGAAACTTCCGCTGGTTCGCCTTCTGGGGCTACGCGGGGAGCATGCTCCTCATGATGTTCTACACGACGGTCTGCGGCTGGATGCTCGCCTACATCCCGAGGCTCGCCTCGGGCGCCTTCACGGGAGCCAGTGCGGCGACGGCGGGCGCCGCGTTCGGTTCGCTCATCGGAACCCCGGGCGAGCAGATCGCCTGGATGCTCGTCTCCGTCATGATCGGTGTCGTGGTCTGCGGAATGGGAATCGAGAAGGGGGTGGAGCGCGTGTCGAAATTCATGATGTCGGCGCTCCTCGTCATCCTCTTCGCGCTCTGCGTCCGCGCGGTGACTCTTCCCGGAGCGGAGGCGGGCCTCAGGTTCTACCTTCTCCCCGACTTCAGTCACCTCTTCGCGGGGGAGACGCTTTCCGAACAGCTCGGGACGTTCGGCGAAGCGGTCTACGCCGCAATGGGCCAGGCCTTCTTCACGCTTTCGATCGGCATGGGCTGCATGCAGATCTTCGGAAGCCGCGTCGGGAAGGAGAACAGCCTCACGGGCGAAGCTCTCGCCACGATCGGGCTCGACACGCTGATCGCCATCATGGCAGGGCTCATCATCTTTCCGGCATGCTTCGCTTACGGGGTGAAGCCTGACAGCGGCCCGTCACTCATCTTCCAGACGCTCCCCGTCGTCTTCGGGCAGCTCCCGCTCGGGTCGCTCTGGGGCGCGCTCTTCTTCGTCTTCATGAGCTTCGCCGCGCTCTCCACCGTGATCGGCGTCTTCGAGATGATCTGCACCTGGTGCATGGACCGCTGGGGCTGGGACCGGAAGAAGGCGATTCTCCGGACCGGTGTCGCGCTCTTCTTCCTCAGCATCCCCTGTGTCCTCGGCTTCAACCTGCTCTCCTGGATCGACATCCCCGGGATCGGGAACATCCAGGGGATCGAGGACTTCATCGTTTCGAACAACATCCTCCCGCTCGGCGGCATCGTCTACGCGGTCTTCTGCTGCGCGAAGTTCGGCTGGGGATGGGACGCCTTCGTCCGGGAAGCGGACGAAGGGCGCGGTGTCCGGTTCCCGGGCTGGATGCGGGGCTGGTGCACCTGGGGGATCCCGATCCTCGGCATCGTGATCTTCGTCCTCGGCTACGTCCCGAAGCTCGCACTCTGGTTCGGGCTCTAGCGGAACGGGCTCTCCTCCGCGGAGGGCCCGACGAGGCAAGGCCTTAGAGAACTCCCATCACCCAAAACCAGAAGGGAATCGTCGCAAGCGCGGCCCCGGTCTGTATCGTCGTGAGGCTCGCGACGGCGGGGCCGTTCCCGCCCATGCGGACCGCGAGGATGTAGCAGGAGTTCGCGGTGGGGAACGCGGTGAAGGAGAGGAGCGCGCCGAGCTCGACCGCCGAGAGCCCGACCGAGGTCCCGATCAGGTAGGACACAGCCGGCACCGCGAGGAGCCGCTCCGCGGTCGCAAGGCTGAGGAGCCGGCGGTAGGCGGAGAAGCTCTCCATCCTGAGCCCCGCCCCTATCGCCATCAGGGCGAGCGCGAGCGAAGCGCTCCCGAGGCTCTTGAAGACCATTGTGACGAGCCCTGGCATCTGGAGCCCGGCGACATTGAAGACAAGGCCCGAAACGGTGCCGATGATGAGCGGGTTCTTGCAGATCGAGCGGACGATTCCGAGCGCCCGCGCGGCTCCGGAGCTCTTCTTTTGCGCCCCTGCCGCGAGGTCCGCGACCGCGACCGCGTTAGAGATCGGGACCCAGACCCCGACGAGGAGCGCGAAGAGCGCGAGGCCCTTCTCGCCGAAAAGCGCGAGCGAGATCGCGAAGCCGATGTAGGAATTGAACCGGTAGCCGCACTGCCGGATGCTCGCGTCCGTCATCCGGTCGGACGGAGCGAGCTTCGAGACGATCCACGCGAAAACCATTCCGAGCGCCATCGAGCCAACGCCGCAGGCGAGGAAAAGGCTCGCCTGGGACACCGTAAGGTCGGCGCGCGAAACGCTGTTGAAGAGGAGCGGGGGAAAGAGCACGTAGTAGACGAGCTTCTCGACCCCGGACCAGAAGGGCTTCGGGAACATCGGGTGGCGCGAGAGCGCGAGCCCGAGCGCGATCAGGATGAATGGCTGGAGGATGACGAGGAATGTCTGCATCCCTTCCTCTTATCTCTTAGGTAATTTTAAGTAGAAAGGGATTCTAGGCGTCTCCGCTAGAATTATTTCTGATATTTACTCATATTTGAAATAAGAAAAACTGATGAAAAGGAAAAAGCGCGCACATGCAAAGTTTTTAAATAAAAAATTATGAAAATAAAATATATTTATCAATAGGTTACGTTGATCAATTTTTTTGTCACCACTTATGTATCCCTTTTATGTATCCCCTCATCCAACTTTTTTGATTCTCGTCAAACTTCAGAGCCAAAAAGAATAAGAAAAACATCGCTTTCTTCTTCTGTAGCTAATCATAAAACACCGGCAGCTTGCTGCCGACCGCCTTCGGCGGTGTGTCGGGCAGGGCGACCTCTTCGCCCTGGCCGGTCCTGAAAGGAACGGCGGTCCTTGCGCGCTGGATCAAAGAGACAGCTCTTTGAGATCAGCGTGCGATCCTGCCTTCGTTTTTTCTTTGCTCTCTTCTTCCTTCTTTCCAGCCTTTCAGTCAGCGATGTCCTTCGCCCTGTCTCTGGTCAACGCATTTCGTGAGTCTGAGCGTGGAAGCGGATTTCTCAAGCTCACGAGACCAACCTCTGGTCTATGCCTGAAAATCCCTTCTTGAGAGAAGGGCGGTCAAGGACATAAGCCGCCCTATGGCTACGCTGCCCTTCCGTGTTTCCTTTCCGCTTAGACGTGAATGCTTCGGCTAAAGCAAAGGATTCTAGTCTCGTGTTGCCATTGCGGTATAGGAAGCTTTACAGTCAGCGGAAGCGCCTCAGATTCCTACCCTTGAAAGGGATTCCGCTGTTCATGAGCGCGCGATTTTTACCGATACGATTAATAAAGGAAAGATAAGAGAGAAGTTCCCCCGCTCAGACTGGTTCGAGATGTTGTGAGAGACCTTCTGGAAGGTGAGCAAGGGCACTTCGACCTTGCCTTCGTCAGAGTGGAGAATCCTGCTCGGCTAATGATCATCCCGTCTGTTCCTTCAAGACATTCTCACTCTTGGGGTTATAGAGAAAGCTCCTTTCCTTTTGCCATGAAAAACCCCAATTTCTCGGGGCACTTTGTTATTTTGGCAGTTTGATGTTTCTCGTATTCGGATCTACCAAAATGTTGTCACCGGTATATTTGTTTTTATAAACGATATCTCCGGTTCCAGGGTCTATTCCATTGTATTGCCACTCATTAGGCTTTGACTTGTAGGCCGGTTTAGGCTCATCATCTTCAGGATCACGAACATAGATAATTTTGTAACCTTGAAATCCGTCTGGTCTTGTAAAATGAATGATCTCGTCATGCAAGGCAAAAACCGGCGCTGACGCCATTGCCAACACCCCAACAACCAGCGCTCTTCTCTTCATGATCCCGCCCTCCTCACCCCAAGTTTAGGTTAAGGAAGCGTAAAGATCCGAAGGAAGAAGTTTCAACTCTTTGGGCAGAACGATGTCTCCAAACCAGACATCGCTTCTAGGTCGGGCACAAGAAAAATGGAAGCCCTGCATCCCAGGATGCACCGCGCGAGCAGAGCCTGAGTACACAGGGCTTCATGGACATGAGAACCTGCGGCCGTTGTTTAACCGCGTCAACGGTCTATCAGACCCCCAGCCACTTTCGGGAAACGGTTTTAAGAAACGATGACTTGAAAATCAACCATTTCATTGCCACTAGATCTGCTTTGCGGTTATCCGAACGACATTCTTCGACATTCCATGATGCGATTTCCGTTCGGGCAAAAATAAAGCTCTCGTTCATCAGGTCGGTTCGCGCTTCCGGAGCCTGAATTTACGAGAGCTTCGGCTGAGTCTTTTTGCCACCCATCCCGGTAACTCGCTGCAGGGGGCAAGCATCCAAAGAACATCAGCTTTGTGGCCCATTCTACAGGGAATTGTTGATGGACAAAACAGTCGGGCTAAAAAACAGGATCTGATGCAGGAATCCGTGTTTGAACGACAGCCATCAAACGTTTTTTACGAACCGTTTTCTTGTTTTGTGTAAGCCGGGAAAGG
>CADBTW010000099.1 GCA_902797695.1 uncultured Sutterellaceae bacterium | reverse complement strand
GGTGCATTTGGTGATCCCCTTGTTTCTTGACTAGGGGGGATCAGTTCTCATTGCGCCCTGTAGGGTACTTTATCGTTGCGCCTGGCAAGGGATAGCGCCGTTTCTCTGGATCAAAATGATTCACGGCATAGAGAAAGCCGTGGAAATCGACGCCGGCTTCGTTGAAGAATCGGACCCCGCTCTGATTCACGACGAAGTAGTTCGGCGACTGCATGGAAATAAAGACCGCAGCACGGCAGCCGGGAACCTTCACGCCCAACGGACTCGAGTATGAGGTCATGTGCCACATGCGAGCGCCCATCGACGCCGCCATCCGAAGGCCATCCCCGGTGTTCCCCGGGTTTCCGAGAGCGAGGATTTCCTTCCCCGGGCAGAAGGTTCTCAAGGACTCACGGTCGAATTCATACCCGCCGCGTGCGAGGATTACGCCGCGCCGCGCCCTGATGCGAAGCTCTTTCCCCGCGTGCCTCACAATGGCTCCCGCGACCCGCTTTCCCTCCTGGAGTAGCTCGAGCGCGGGACTCCTGAGCCAGACCGGGATCTGCCTCTTCTCTTCTACCGCACGCCTGAGCGTTGCCATCAGTTCCTGTCCGCCGTTCCGTTTTCCCGCGATCCGATACTTCGTGATGGTCTCCGCAAATGGAAGGTTTGGGAAGTTCGCGTGACCAAGGATTTCAAGCCGCGCTTCCGGGGCGATTCGTTCAAACCACCCCCGAAGCCTTGAGGCGCCCTGGCAGAACGTTCTTACCAGGTCCTCGTCCATTTCATCGTCAGCGAAGGCGAAAGTCATCGAGAGGTATTCGTATGCCTTGCCTGCATCCTCGGGAATGATGAAACCGCCGCCTGCCGAACGGGTATTACCACCTGGCTCCTCCATCTTTTCCACGATAAGGACGCGAGCTCCCGCATCGTGCGCCGCGATTGCTGCAGAGGCTCCAGCGGCGCCATATCCGATGACGAGCACATCGGTTTCCTGATCCCAGTTTTCCGCACTGTCTTCCTCGCCGCCAGCTCTGCACAAATCGGAAAGGGAAGAGAGGGGGGCTTGGTTCTTGCCTGACTTCGTGCCCATATAGTTGCTCCGTCACGCGTTTCGGGATCATCCGCAGAGATCTGCGGCACTGGATGCGGGATCCCTGCTTCCCGATATTCAAAGCTGCGGGAAACCGGGCCACTCCTTATTCTGCGTCTCCCTGCTCCAACTGGGCGGCATTCGCAGCCGTCCCTTCCGGCACGTGGGCTTTCTCCACGGTAGGAGGCAGCGGCGGAAAAATCCTCAAACAAACAGTTAATAAAATACCGGTAATATATATCGAAAAGATAGTAGTACTCAATTAAAAACTATTAGATCCTAAAAGGCAAACACTTTTAGCTGGCCAAACCATCCAATAAATTTGGCTCTCTGATTTAATAGAAACTGATATTAAATAAACAAATAATGAGTGGAAAATAATTGAAAGTATTAAAGCCTTTGGTCCAAGCCAAAGCGACGGCACCAGTAGACCCAAAGGCTGGAAGCGACGTTCTCCCACTCCGCCCTGATCAGTTGCATCAGTGCGCGTATGTGCGGACGCTCTGACTCTTCAGCCCGGCACGCGATCGAATTGTTCCAGGGCTCCCTGTGCCAGCGAGTGAGCACGGGAACAACTGTGCCGGCTTCAAGCTCCGACTCGACGAAGCCGAGGTCCACGTCGATCGAGATGCCGTTTCCTTCTAGAAGCATCGTCCGGCAAGTCAGGGCGTCGCCCATCAGGACCTTCTGACCTGGCGCGATGTAAAAAGATTCTCCCGCGCTGTTCTGAAGCCGGGTTGTGAACGCCCGGCTTGAGGAATTCCTCAGGAGAATCGTCCGGGACCGGAGGTCTTCGAGTGACCGAGGCGCACCGTGCCGCTCGATGTAGGAGCTTGAGGCGAGCAGAAGCGTCGTGCTCCGGCCGGCTGGAATCGAGAACACCTCCCGGCCTGGCGCGTATCCGAATATCGCGATGTCAGCCTGTTCGTTCACCAGTCCTTCGACACCTACGTCGAGCGCTGTTTCGACCACGATCCCGGGGTGCGTCTTCTCGAAGTCCCGGAAAAGGGAAAAGAAGGCCCCGCGGCTCGCATTCGAGGGGATGGAGACGCGAATATGGCGGCGGCCGCCAATCGCTCCGCGGGACTGGAGGCGGGACGCTTCAGCGAGCGCTTCCCAGGCCGAACAGAGATTCTTCGCAAGCGGAACAAGCGCCCGGCCTCGTGGGGTGAGGGCGACGGGTTTTCTTTTGCGGTCGAGGAGCTCGTAGCCTAGCGCCGCCTCGAGCCTTGCCATGGTGCGCGAAGCTACGGCGCGGTCGATTTCCAGGGCGCTCGCGGCCAGGGCGAGGGATCCGGTTGCCTCGACTGCAAGGAAAAGCTTCCAGTAGGGGACTTGGCCTAGCGGGTTCATTAATTGTCCTTATGGTCAATTTAAGAAGACATAAAAGTCAATTTATTTTTCCTCGCCTCGCCTCGCCTGTAAAGTCTTCCGGCAGAAAGGAGGCACGCGGGCGGCGGGTCTTTCAGCGCCGCGTTTTGGCGCCTCTTTTTTAGTCGGCATGACCTCCCGGCCTTGGCCAATCCTGGGACCGTCGGAAAGGGCGCTCTGGGGAGAGGTTCGGAATCATGCGGAGTTCAACGCTCGGAATGTTTCTTGCGGGTGCTGCCGGTGTTTGCTGGGGCGCAATGGGTGTGGTGGGACAGGTTCTGATTACCCGCTACGGCTTCACTCCGGAGAACCTGACCGTCCTGAGGCTTCTCGGAGGCGGAGCCGCGCTCCTCGCTTTCGCTCGCCTGACGGGTTTCAAGGTTCTTTCGGTCTTCAGGGAAGCGAGGGACGCAAGGGACACTTTTGCCTACGGGCTTCTCATCGCCCTGATGCAGTACACGTTCTTCGTCTCGGTCGCATATGCCGGAGCGGGAACCGCCGCGGTTCTTTCAGGCGCTATTCCGGTCTTCATTGTGCTTTTGGACGCGCTTGTGGCAAGGAGGAAACCGGGATTTGCAGAAACCTCGGGCATTGTCCTCGCGGTTTCCGGGATATTCCTTCTCGTGACGAACGGGGACTTGTCGAAGCTTTCGTTTTCGAACATCGGGGCTCTCGCCGGAATCGCGTCCGCGGCCGCCGGAGCGCTTACTTCGATCGAGCCAAGGAGGCTCATCCGGAAGGTCCCGCCGGTGCTGGTCGTCGGCTGGGGGCTCCTCATCGGAGGCATGGCGTCAGCCGCGCTGCTTCCTCACGGGGTCGGGAACGCCGTCTTCTCCGCCGCGTCAGTCTCCGGGCTTCTGTTCGTGATCCTTGTCGGAACGGCTGCCGCTTTCTTCTTCTACATGACGAGCCTCAGGTCGATTCCGGCCTCGACCGCGGGACTCCTTTCCGTAAGCGAGCCGCTCTCCTCGGTCACGCTCTCCTCGGTCATCGTCGGAACGGCGCTGACCGGGCTTGAGCTCCTCGGTGCGCTCCTCATCATGGCAATGACCGTGATCGTTTCGCTTTCGAAAAGGGAAGCCCGCGCCTAGCGGATGAAATCCCGGTAAGCCGCGCAGGTTTCGTCAAGGATCTTGGTGAAGCGCTTCTCCAGCCAGTCCATGAAGAACCTGACGCGCTTCTTCCTGTAGGCGGATTCGGTCGCGAAGAGGCAGCCGATTCGTGTGGGGATTGTCCAGCCTGGCATCACCTGCACGATCTGGCCATTCCGGATTCCCTTGGTTGCGAAATAGAAGGCGAGGTCGGGAATGATCCCGGCGCCTAGAAGCATCGCGTCGCGGGCGTTGATCTGGCTGTTGAAGGACATCGTCCGGCGCCATGAAAGCTTTTCGGTGACGCCATCCTTCGAGAGAAAGGAAACCGAGCTGCGGTTCGGGAGCGCGAGGAGGACGCCGATGTGGTTCGCGCACTCGGCAGGGGATGCCGGAGCGCCGTACCGCTTCAGGTAGACGGACGAAGTGCAGGAGATGAAGGGCATTTCGCCGCATTCCCTCACTTCCACCCCGGCTGGCACGCCGTCCTTCGGCATATAGGTGAGGGCGATGTCGCTTCCGCGCTCGCTCGCCGCTCCGAGCACATCGCTCACCCCGGTCGTCATTTCCTTCAGGTCGAGGACAATGTCCGGATTCTCCATCTGGAACTCGACGAGCGCCGGCGTGAGGAAGGCCTGACGGAACCCTGCGGTGGATGAGATCCGGATGCGGCCGCTGAGGGATTCCGTGTCGTCCCTGATCTCGGACAGCATTTCCCGGTGAAGCTTGAGGAGGCGCCTTGAGTATTCGTAGAACTGTTCGCCCTGGCGCGTGAGCTTCATCGGCCGCGCCTTCCGGTCGAAAAGCTGCACGCCAAGCTCGGACTCCAGCTGCCGCACCGTGCGGAAGGCGTTGCTTGTCTCGGTGTTCAGCTGCATGCTTGCCGCGCGCACGCTTCCCGATTTCACGATCGTGCAGAAGACGCGAAGATTGTCGAGGTTCTCGGTCTTTCTCATGATCGGCCTCTTGTGATCAAAAATGATTTTCTAGCGAACATGATAAGCCTTTACTGCATCAATTTTGACATAGATAATTTTGCCTAAGCAGCTAGGTAGATTGCATTAGCAGTCGTCCGGCTGTTGCTTCAAGAGTTTTGTTTTCATCTGATGCCGGGAACTGATAAAACAGCTCCCCTGCGATAAAAGAGAGAAATCTCGGAGGATTTGTCTGATGTCACGTATCGAGCACGATTTCCTTGGCGATCTTGAGATTCCGGATGACGTCTACTACGGCGTCCAGAGCCTCCGCGGCAAGGAAAATTTCCACATCACCGAGCGTTCGATGAATGAGGACGAATACTTCATCAAGGCCTTTGCCCAGGTGAAGAAGGCGGCTGCCCGTGCGAACAAGGAACTCGGAACGGTTCCCGCGAACGTCGCTGACGCGCTGATCGCCGCCTGCGATGAGCTGATCGCCGGAAAGTACCGTGACCAGTTCGTGACCGACTGGCTTCAGGGCGGTGCCGGCACTTCGACCAACATGAACACGAACGAAGTGATCTGCTCCATCGCCTGCGAGAAGCTCGGCCTCCCGAAGGGTTCCCAGAAGCAGGTCTCCCCGAACGACCACGCGAACTTCGGCCAGTCCACGAACGACACGTATCCGACCGCCCTGCATCTCGCGATGTACTACCGGTCCGAGGACCTCGTCGCCGCTCTCGAGAAGCTCGTTGCTTCCTTCTACAAGAAGGCGGATGAGTTCAAGGGCGTGCTGAAGATGGGCCGCACCCACCTGCAGGACGCTGTCCCGATGAGCATGGGCCAGGAGTTCCACGGCTGGGGCCGCACGATCGAGGACGAAATCGAAACGATCCGCGACGCCCAGAAGCATCTCCGCGTGATCAACCTTGGCGGCACCGCGATCGGCACGACGGTCACCTGCCACCCCGACTACCCGGCGAAGGCTGTCAAGTACCTCGCTGAGCAGACCGGCATTGACTTCCACAACAGCGACGACCTGATCGCCGCGACGAGCGACTGCGGCGCTTACGTCGCCATTTCTTCCGCCGTTAAGAGCCTCGCCGTCAAGCTGACCAAGGTCTGCAACGACATCCGTCTGCTCGCCTCCGGCCCGCGCTGCGGCCTTGCCGAACTTAACCTCCCGATGCGCCAGCCGGGTTCCTCCATCATGCCGGGCAAGGTCAACCCCGTCATGCCGGAAGTCACGAACCAGGCCTGCTTCCTTGCGATCGGCCTCGACACGACCGTGATGCTTGCTGCTTCCGCCGGCCAGCTCGAGCTGAACGTGATGGAGCCGGTGATCTCCTTCGCCGTCTTCACGATGATGAAGGCTGTCACCAACGCGATGATCGCCCTTCGCGAGAAGTGCGTTGACGGCATCACGGTCAACGCCGAACGCACGAAGAACTACGTCATGAACTCCCTCGGCATCGTCACGCTGCTGAAGCCGCACTTCGGCTACATGCTCTGCGCCGAGATGGCGAAGGAAGGCTATACCCAGGGCAAGTCCCTCCACCAGATCGTCGTCGACGAGCGCAAGCTGATGACGGAAGACCAGTGGAATCAGGTATTCTCCTTCCAGAACCTCATCGCCCCGAAGTTCCAGATGTAATTCCGCTTCGGCACAGCCCTCGGGGTCTCTGATCCTGAAGGCTCGCGAGTGAGAAAGAACCCCGCAGGGATCCGAAAGGACCTGTGGGGTTTCTGTTTGTGTGATCGGGAAATCCGCACCAGTGCGAAAAACGAGGAACGGGTCTCGTCCTGCGCGAGGTCATCGGTCGGACGGTTGGCTCTTTTGCCTGTCTTCGTCAGGGAATTTCCGGGGATCTTAGGGCTTTCGAGCTGCATCACGGCCTCATGCCCTTCCCAGGCATGGCTGTTGTCAGTCCGAACCGGAGCGTTCTGGAATGGCCGATGCGAATCCTTCCAGTCCATGGCGGCTTTGGGGGCAGGAGGATTTCGGCCACGGCACTGGCAAGTTCTGCGTTCAGGTACGGGAAACGTTATTCCAGCTCGCCTCGCGGATCTTCTCCCTGCCCTCCGGCGGCTTTATTCAAGTAAAGCGATCTGGAGCCCAACGCGATATCTTCTGATTAACAAATAGATTCTATGTAAAAATTAATAGAATCAATTTATCAGTTCATCCGGGCCCTTCACAATGTACTCCCTGTTAATGGGTACGGTGAACGTTGCATCTGCCGGATCCAGGCCCGAAGACTGCGCCGCGGTCGTGAGGGGAATCGTCAGGAACGGGGATCCCGGGTACGGTTCCCGTTGCAACAGATGATCAGCCGATGGCCAGAAAGGCGTTCGGCGCTTGTTAAAAGCCATTGATTTTCCGGAGTTTTTATATTGAGAAGTGAATCCGGCTTCACGGACGGCAGGCGTATCCCAAAGGTACGGAACGCGTTGCACCAGTACTCCGGCACACAGCGGCGCCTTGGTTTTCTTTCCCAGGAAATTGCGGGAAAGAGCACTTTCTGATGTTTTAAAAAATAATAGAAATTCATTAAAATTTATTGGAAAAATATACAAATCTATTAATGCCAGCCCGAGTTCATCCGGTTGCCGGAATCTGTCCCACGGGGTACGGTCTCCGCTGCACCTTCTTTCCCCGCTGAGACAGGCCGGGCTACGGTTCTGGTACGGTATCCGTTGCTTCTGGGGTAATTTTCTAATTAATTGTTTTTTTTAATGAAATTTAATGCGCGCGGACTGGCGTGGGAAAGCCCCTGAAGCATCTGGCAGGTGTTGCTTCCTGATATAACGTCAAGCGTACCGTGGGAGGGCGGCAGGGTACGGCAGACGTTGCATCAGGCGGCACGGAAAAGCAAAAAGCCCAGGCTCCCGTTGAAAGGAGCCTGGGCGAAAGGGAAAAGGGGGTAGAAGCGGAGGAATGCTCTAGCCCGCGAGCTCTTCAAGCCTCGTGCGGATGATCGTCGCGAACAGCGTGCAGGCAGCGGGAAGGACCTCGTCATTGAAGTCGAAGTTCGGGCTGTGGACGCCGGACACGTGGGACTCGTCGCGGATTCCGACCCGCATCATGACGCCGGGGACGATCCTCTGGTAGCTTCCGAAGTCTTCCGAGCTCATGAAGGGCTTCAGGTCGGCGACATGCTCCGGGCCGAAGAGGTTCGCGGCAACCGCGGCGGCCTTTTTCGTGCGCTCGGGGTCGTTCAGGACAGACTTCGCGCCGTTCTCGATCTTCACATCGACCGTGCAGCCCTCGCTCTTCGCGACATCCGCGCACATCTCGCGAAGCAGCGTGATGATCTGCTTCTGGACCTCGTCCGAATAGGTGCGGATCGTGCCGCTCAGCGTGAGTTCCCCGGGGATCACGTTCGGAGCCTCGAACCGCCCGGCGTTGATCGAGCAGATGCTGAGGACAGCGGGCTCGATCGGATCGACCTTCCGGGAGACGATCGTCTGGAGCGCCGAGACGAGCAGGGCGCCGGCCGGGATCGGGTCGGTTCCGAGATGCGGGCGGCCGCCGTGGGTGCCGGCACCCTTCACCGTGATCCAGAAGTTCGCCGAAGAGGCCTGGAGGGGACCGGGATGGAACCCGAAGACGCCCTTCGGAAGGTTCGGTTCGTCATGCGCCCCATAGATTTCTCGGATGCCGTACTTTTCGAAGATCCCGGACGCGATCATGGCGTCCGCTCCCTTCACGTTTTCCTCCGCAGGCTGGAAGATCGCGACGACGCGGCCCGGGAAGTCGCGGTGGAGCGAAAGGTAGCGGACCGTTCCGAGGAGCCAGGTCTGGTGGCCGTCGTGGCCGCACGCGTGGGCGTGGCCCGGAATCAGGCTCGCCCAGGGCTTTCCGCTCTTGTCGTCCATCGGGAGCGCGTCGATGTCAGCTCGGAACGCGATGGTCGCCCCGGGGCGCTCGCCCACGATCACGGCGATCACGCCGCCGGGGACGGTCGTCGAGGCGGGGTTCTCCACGCCCCACTCCCCGAGAAGCTTCAGGATGCGGGAGACCGTTCGCTCGGTATCAAAGCCGAGCTCCGGGGTCTTGTGGACTTCGTGGCGGATTGCTGCGAGTTCGTCCGCCCAGGCGGCGAATTCGGGGAGCACCTTGTCTGAAAGCACGTAAGGCATGCGGAAAACCTCCAGGGAATGACATGGAACGCAATAGAAGCCATTCTAGGAGGTAATGCCTAAGACGTCTTACCCGGCAAGTCTGCGGAAACGCGAGAGGAGCATCTCCGTGATCAGCGTGCAGGCAGACGGGAGCACTTCGTCGTTGAAGTCGAAGGCCGTGCTGTGGAGGGGAGCTTTGTGCGCCTCGTCCCGGATTCCGACACGGAAGATCGTTCCGGGAAGGATTCGCTCGTACTCTGAAAAGTCTTCTGACCCCATGATGATCGGAACGCAGGGGTTCACGTGCTCCGGCCCGAAAAGCGACAGGGCGACTTCAGTCACCGAACGGGTGAGCGCCGGGTCGTTGACGGTCGGCCTGACCCCGTGCCCGATTTCAACCGCCGCCTCGCAGTGCCCGGCCCGGGCGACCTCGTCCGCCATTTCCTCGAGCGCCTTCCCCGCCATCTCGCGGGTCTCGTCCGAGAAGGCGCGGATCGTCCCGCTGAGGCGGGCCTCGTCCGGAATCACGTTCGTCGCCTCGAACCGACCCGCCGTGAAGGAGCAGACGCTCACCACGGCGGGCTCGGCCGGATCGGTTCTCCGGCTAACGATGGTCTGCAGGAGCGAAACGAGCGTGCAGCCGACCGGGATCGGGTCGACGCCCTGATGGGGGCGCGCGCCGTGGGTGCCCTTGCCGCGGATCGTGATCCGGAAGTCGTCCGCGGACGCCATGAAGGGGCCGGGGTGGAACCCGAAGACGCCCTTCGGAAGATAGGGGTCGTCGTGGGCCGCGAGTATCTCGCGGACGCCGTATTTCCGGAGGACGCCTGAGTGGATGACGGAGAGCGCACCGCCCTCCGTCTCCTCAGCGGGCTGGAAGATTCCGACGAGAGTCCCGGGGAAGTCCCGATGGAGCGCGAAGTAGCGGAGGACGCCGAGGAGCCAGGTCTGGTGACCGTCATGGCCGCAGGCGTGGGCGCGGCCCGGAATGCGGCTCGCCCAGGGGGAGCCGCTCCTGTCCTCCATTGGAAGCGCGTCGATGTCGGCCCGGAACGCGACCGAGGCTCCGGGGAGCGTCCCCCGGACGATCGCGATCAAGCCGCCTGGCGACACCTTGTTGTCCGCTTCGATTCCCCAGCTCCTCAGTTTGTCCGTGATCCTCGAAACAGTGCCTTCCGTATCGAACCCGAGTTCCGGGGCGGCGTGCGTGTCGCGGCGGAACGCCGCGAGCTCGTCCGCCCAGCTGAGGAATTCCGGCTTCGATTTTTCAGACAGTGTCCAGTTCATACCGCTCTCCTTTCCTTTCCCCCTCCCTTTATCGGATGCGCGCGTGAGGGGGCCGCTGTTTTCGGAAGGAGATTGTCGCGCTTTGGCTTCCGGAAAAGCGTGTTTAAGGAAATTTACCAATTGCCAAAACCTCTTTCTGAGGTGGTTTCCTTATCCCGCGGCCCCATCCGGCCGGCGTAAATTGGTAAAGTGTGTTCCAGCGGGCTCTCCCTTTTCCGTCCGATACGGAGGGATGCGCCGCGGTGGCGCGGAGGCGAATGCGATGTCAATGCTCTCAAAGCTCAAGGATGTTTTCTCCTATGCGGAGAACGGCCAGGCGGAAGACCTCAGGCACATCGCGATCATTGTCGAGGAGAAGGAGAGCGATTCCGGTCCGAGCGCCGCGTTCTGCGGGGTGGCGGACCTTATCCTGAGAATCGAGGCGGCCTCGAGGAACGTATACGGTTCGAGCGTCCGCGTGATGTCGGTCGGCACGACCGGCTTCCCCGTCATCTGCAGCCCCGGAAGCGTCGGCCTCAAGGTCGAGGTCAGCGCGAAATGCGAGCCCGACATGAACTACCTCCTCGACCTGATCGACGAGGAGTCGCGGGTGATCGCCGAAGCGCGGAATCTCTCGATTCGCCGGGAGGACATGGATGGCCCGGCGGAGGAAGTGCCGGCGGTCGGCGCCGATGCCGTTCCGAAGCCCTTCGGCTGGCACGGCTAGCTTTTCCTTCCCCCTCTAGAAGCAGTTTTCCACGAAGGCTTCCGCAAGACTGAGAAGCCACTCGTCCCGCCCCCTCGGCCCCACCATCGAGAGCCCGACCGGGGCCCCGTCCGATTCCCCGAGCGGCAGGCTCACCCAGGGGAGCCCGGAGAGCGACCCGGCTGAGAGCGTGAGAAGGTTCCTTGTCCGGAACCGGCCGATCTCCTCCTCCTCCGCGTCCCGAGAGGGGGAGGGGCCTGAGAGCGTGGGGAGCACCATCACGCCGTCATCCCCAAGCAGGCCGTCGAGATGACGGATGAGCCCTGAGCGAACCCGGCGCGGTTCCGCGAGATCCATGCCGGCCGCTTCCCGGGCGAATTCAAACCGTTCCTTCACGCCGGGCCCGAGGCTTGGCCGCTCTCTTGTGATGAATTCCCCGAAGCTCCCCCAGGCCTCCGCGGCCTGAAGCCTCCGGAAGGCCTCTGCGGTCACGGCAAGCGGCACCAGGGCGAGCCGCCCGGATTCCGATCCCCCGAAGAAGGACCGGAGGAGAAGGGCAGAGCACCGGAGCGTTTCGACCGCCTGTTCTCCGAGCGCTTCAAGCGCGTCCTCGGGGAAGATGATCCGGGGTCTTTCGGGGCCTGTTCCCTTGTCTTCGCCGTAAAGCGCGTTCGATGCTGCCCTGAGCGTTCCGATGTCGCGCGCGAGGAGTCCGCAGGTGTCGAAGCTCGGCGCGAGCGGGAGGCAACCCGAGAGCGGTCCCCGGCCGTGAGTCGGCCGGATTCCGAAGAGTCCGCAGGAGCTCGCCGGGCACCGGGTCGAGCCGCCCGTGTCGGTTCCGAGGCCGATTTCCGCGAGGCCGCAGGAAACGGCGGAAGCGGATCCGGAGGAAGATCCCCCGGGGAGCCTTTCCGAAGCCGCACCGTTAAGGGGCGCACCGTAGTGGGCGTTTCGTCCTGAGATCGAGTACGCGAACTCGTCCGTCACTGTTTTCCCGGCGAACTCTGCGCCCGCTCCGAGGAGGAGGTCCACGGCGGCCGCGTTCCTTTCAGCCGGGGCGGCAAGCCTGAGGAAGTCGGGATTCCCGGCCCCGGTCGGAAACCCCTTCACGTTGAAAAGGTCCTTCACGGCGAGCCGCATCCCGGCGAGCGGCCCGTCTGCGGGCAGCTCCGGCGTCTGGCCTTCTGTCATGAAGCAGTTCGCGTTTTCCCGTTCGCAAGGCATGGTCCTTCCCTCCCTCGGGTGCCCGGCAGTCGGGCTTCCAAAAAACAAAAGCAAAGTTCATGCCTGACACTTTCCTCAGGGCGATGTGGCTGCAGGGACTCAGCCGGAAACAAAGGGAAACACGGTATCCGAGAGTGTCTGGCGGAGGAATTCGCGAAGCACGGCGTAAGTGCGCCTTTCGGGCCGCGCTCACCTTTCCGGTGCATTGCCCCAATATGCGCGACAGGGTGGTGTTTCCAGCCCTTCCTCCTTGAAACAAGGGTTTTTTCTGCTTTTGGCGGACAGCACCCCTTGCGGAAATCTTGCACCGGATCCGTGCGGCTTCCGGATGAAGGAATCCGGGGCCAAGCGGAAGCTCGTCTGAATTCCCTAGGCAAAAGCGGAAGGAAGGACCGGAATGACGAGCCCCGAATTGCCGGGTTCCTCACCGGCCGGCCTCTCTGCCGAGAAGCTGCGGATTTTCCAAAAGGCTGGCAAATCAGGCAATTGGCCCTTCCGCCTGGCTTTCAGACGCCGCTTGTCCCTGAAAACGCCGGCAGAAGGCTGGCACGGTTATTGCTTGGAGCAAGGTGCAGGACGGAACTCGGATCCGCCCCCGGAAAAAAGATCAGGGAGAAACAAAAATGATGAACCGCAGAGCATTTCTCGCACTTGTCGCCGCTTCCGGCATGGCCGCCGCGGCCCCGTCCTTCGCGGCCGACGCGCTTGACCGGATCAAGAAGGCCGGCGTCCTTCGCGTCGCCGTCCCGCAGGACTATCCGCCGTTCGGCTTCGCCGGCCCTGACCTGAAGCTCCAGGGCTACGACATCAGCATGGCCCAGTGGATCGCGAAGGAGCTCGGCGTGAAATGCGAGCTCGTCCCGGCGACGAGCGCGAACCGCATCCCCTACATGCAGTCCGGGAAGGCCGACATCGTCATTTCCACCCTCGGCAAGAACGCGGCCCGCGAGAAGGTGATCGACTTCTCGATCGCCTACGGTCCGACCTTCATCGGCGTCTACGGCCCGGCCTCGGTCAAGGTCTCGAAGCCCTCCGACATGAAGGGGCATTCCCTCGGCGTCACCCGCGGCGCGTTCGAGGACCAGATGCTCACGCCCCTCATGCCTTCCGGCGGCACGCTCCGCCGCTACGAGGACAACAGCGTCACGGCTCAGGCTTACCTCTCCGGCCAGGTCGAGCTGATCGGCGCGCTGAACGTCATCGCTGGCGCCCTTGTTCCCCGCGCGGCGGCCTCGAGGAAGCCCGAGCTCAAGTTCCTCCTCCGCAAGTCCCCGTGCTTCGTCGGCCTCCCGAAGGGGAATCCCGCCCTGAAGGCCGCGGTCGACAAGGCGATCACGAAGGCGTTCACCTCGGGCGAAATGGACAAGCTCTGCAAGAAGTTCATGAACCAGTCTGTCCCGAAGGACATGCTGAAGCAGGAACCTGAGGTTCTCAAGTACTAGGAACCGGAGACCGGCATGGCAGCGTTCAGCCTCAACTTCGCGGGGCTCGCCGAATACGTCCCCGTGTTCGAGCACGGCCTCGCCCTCACGGCGGTGACCGCTGCCATCGTGACCCTCGGGGGCGTCGCGCTCGGGATCGCGGGCGGCGTGATCCGCTACGCGGGCCCGGGCGAGAGCCTCCCGAGGAAGCTTCTCTACGGGTTCTGGACCTGCTACGTCGAAGCGATCCGGAACACGCCCTTCATCATCCAGCTCTTCTTCATCTTCTTCGGCTTCCCGCAGCTCGGGCTCCAGCTTTCGGCGAACGTCGCCGCGGTCGCCGCGCTGATCCTCAACCTCGGGGCCTACGTGACCGAGATCGTCCGCTCCGGGCTCGGGACGACGCCGAAGGGCCAGTGGGAAGCGTGCCGGGTGCTTGGGCTCTCGCGGGCCCAGGCCTATGTCCGGGTCGTGAACCCGCCCGCGCTCGCCCGCGTCTACCCGGCGCTAGTGAGCCAGTGCGTCCTCGTGATGCTCGGCTCCGCCGTCATTTCCCAGATTTCGGTCGAGGACCTTACCTACGCCGCGAACTGGGTGCAGTCGCTCACGTTCCTCTCCTTCGAGTGCTACCTCGTCGCGACCATCCTCTATCTCGCGCTCGCGGTCGTGATGCGCCGCCTGATGCTCTTCGCGGGCCGGTTCCTTTTCAGGGGAGGGGTCTAGGCCATGTTTTCCGAATTCACTGACGCGGACATCCTCCGGAACCTCCTCCTCGCGCTCCGCTGGACCGTGATCCTCTCCCTCACGGCGTTCGTTGGCGGGGGGCTCCTCACGCTCATCCTCACCTTCGCGCGCCTTTACATCCGGGGACCTGCCGAAATGGCGGTGCGCTTTTACGTGAACGTCTTCCAGGGGACGCCGGTCCTGATGCAGCTCTTCCTCTGCTTCTTCGCCTTTCCCCTGATCGGGATCGAAGTGAGCCCCTGGGTCGCGGCGAGCATCTGCCTCACGCTCTATGCGTCTGCCTTCCTCCTCGACATCTGGCAGGGCGCGATCGCGGCGCTCCCCCGCGGACAGTGGGAGGCGTGCCGGGTGCTCGGGCTCTCGTTCACGCAGACGCTCTTCCGGGTGATCCTCCCGCAGGCCTTCCGCACGGCGCTCGGCCCGACCGTCGGGTTCCTCGTGCAGGTTGAGAAGAACACGGCGCTCGCCTCGATCATCGGGTTCGCCGAAATGACGAAGGTCGCGACGATGATGATCAACGCGACCTTCCAGCCCTTCAAGATCTACGGGCTCACCGCCGCCCTCTACTTCGCGATCTGCTTCCCGCTCTCGCTTCTCGCGAGGCGGATTGAAAGGAAAATGAAATGCCGCTCCTGACCATTACGGACCTCCACAAGTTCTACGGGACGAACGAAGTCCTGAAGGGGATCAACCTCAATATCGAGCAGGGCGAAGTGGTCGCGATCATCGGCCAGTCGGGCTCGGGGAAGTCGACGCTGCTCCGGTGCATGAACGGGCTCGAGACCTACCAGAAGGGCTCGGTGAAGCTCGGGTTCATGACGATCACGTCGAACCCCCGCCAGGCCCGAGAAATCAGCCGTTCGATCGGGATGATCTTCCAGCAGTTCAACCTCTTCCCCAACATGACGGCGCTCGAGAACGTGATGCTCGCGCCGAAGCTCGTCCTCGGGCTTAAGGAAAAGGAGTGCCGCGAGCTCGCGGTCGAAATGCTGGAGAAGGTCCACCTCGGCGACCGCCTCGACTACTACCCCTCCGGGCTCTCCGGCGGCCAGCAGCAGCGCGTCGCGATCGCGCGGGCCCTCGCGATGAAGCCGAAGGCGCTCCTCTGCGACGAGATCACTTCGGCGCTCGACCCGGAGCTTGTCGGCGAAGTGCTGAAGGTGGTCGCGGACCTCGCTTCCGAAGGGATGACCCTCGTCCTCGTCACGCACGAGATGGCGTTCGCCCGCGACGTCGCCGACCGCGTGGTCTTCATGTACCACGGGAAGATCCACGAGCAAGGGCCCGCGAAGGAGATCTTCGCCCACCCGAAGACCCCGGAGCTCGAGCAGTTCGTGTCCCGGGTCCGCGGCGGGCTCTAGCAGATTTTCGTCTTTTGTCAGGAATCGTTGAAATGCAGGAATTCGAACACATTGGCGAACTGAATCCCCCGGCGCGTCTCCTCATGGCCCCCGGTCCCTGCAACGCGGATCCGCGGGTGCTCCGCGCGATGAGCGCGCAGCTCCTCGGGCAGTTCGACCCCGCGATGACGCGCCTCATGGCGGAAACGCAGCAGCTCTTCAGGACGCTCTACCGGACCCGGAACGAACAGACGTTCCTCGTCGACGGCACTTCGCGCGCGGGGATCGAAATGCTCCTCTGCTCCTCGATCGAACCCGGGGACAAGGTTCTCATTCCGGTCGCGGGGCGCTTCGGGCAGCTGCTCTGCGAGATCGCGAGGCGCTGCGGGGCCGATGTCCACCAGATCAACCGCCCTTGGGGTGAGGTCTTCACGCTGGAGGAAATCGAGGAGGGCCTGAAGAAGGTCTCTCCGAAGCTTCTCCTCACGGTCCAGGGCGACACTTCCACCACGGCGCTACAGCCGCTCGAGGGCGTGGGGGAGCTCTGCCGCCGGTACGGCGCCTTCTTCTTCACTGACGCCACGGCCACCTTCGGCGGGAACGAGCTCGCGGTCGACGAGTGGGGGCTCGACGCCGTTGCCTCCGGCATGCAGAAGTGCCTCGCCGGCACCCCCGGAACGTCCCCTGTCACGATGAGCCCGAGGTTCGCCGAAATGGTCCGCGGCCGGTTCCATGTCGAGGAGGGCGTGCGTGAAGCGTCCGACGTCGACGGGCCGGGCGCGATCATCAGCTCGAACTACTTCGACGGCTGCATGCTGATGGACTACTGGGGCCCGAGGCGAGTGAACCACCACACCGAGGCGACAACCGCGCTCTACGGCGCCCACGAGGCGGCGAGGATCCTCTGCGAGGAAGGAATCGGAAACGCGGTCGCGCGCCACAAGAAGCACGGGGACGCGCTCCTCGCCGGCATCCGGGCGATGGGCCTCAAGCCCTTCGGCGATCAGGCCCACAGGATGAACAACGTGGTCGGGGTCGAGATTCCGGAGGGGATCGACGGGGAGGCGGTGAGAAGGATCCTCCTCTCTGACTTCGGGATCGAGATCGGCTCCTCCTTCGGGCCGCTTAAGGGCAGGATCTGGCGCTTCGGCGTGATGGGCTACAACGCCCGGAGGGACGCGGTCCTCATGACGCTCGCGGCGCTCGAGGGCGTGCTGCTCCGGCTCGGGATGAAGCTCCCGGCGGGCGAGGCGCTCAAGGCCGCCTGGGCGTTCTACGATGCCCACTGATTTCAGGGGATCCGCCCTGCGGGTCGAGGAGCATCTCCGGGCCCTCGCCCGGTGCTCCGCGTCCCCTTCCGGCATCACGCGGCTCTACCTCACGCCTGAGCACCGCGCGGCGAACGGGCTCGTTTCCGGCTGGATGCAGGAAGCGGGCCTTGAGCCCCGCGTTGACGAAACCGGGACCGTCATCGGGCGGCGCGAGGGATCGGATCCGTCGCTCCCGCCGATTCTCCTCGGCTCCCACATCGACACGGTCGTGAACGCCGGCGCCTACGACGGGTGCCTCGGTGTCGCCTGCGCCGTAGAGGCGGCGAGGGTGCTCGCCCGGGAAGGCGCCACGCTCCGTCATCCGCTTGAAGTCGCGGGATTCGGCGAGGAGGAGGGCGTCCGGTTCGGCGTCACGTTCCTCGGAAGCCGGGGAATCGCCGGCACTTGGACGCCTGACCTTTATGAGGCGAAGGACCGCGAGGGCGTTTCCGTTCGCTCGGCGATGCGCTCTTTTGGCCTCGACCCGGACGCGGTCCCCCGGGCGGCGCACCGGATCGCCGCCTATTTCGAATTCCATATCGAGCAGGGGCCGAACCTCGCGGCCTCCGGTGTTCCGTTCGGGATCGTCGCCGGGATTGCCGCTGCGAAGCGCTTCCGCGTCACATTCACGGGGAAAACCGGCCACGCCGGCATGACGCCGATGGCGGGGCGGCGCGACGCGCTCTGCGCCGCGTCCGAATTCGTGCTGGAAGCGGAAGAGGAAGCGAAGCGCATCGGGCGGGGCGCCGTCGCGACGGTCGGGGATCTTGTTGTCACTCCGGGCGTCACGAACTGCATCCCGGAAGCGGTCACGCTTACGCTCGACGCGAGGGCCGGAACGGACGAGGACCTCGAAGAGCTCCTATCCCGGCTTTTCGATCGCTCCAGGGCTTCAGCAGCGAGGCGCAGCGTGGCTCTCGAACGCGACTGCTACTACTCCTCGAAGGCCGTCGCCTGCAGCGAGGCGCTGAAGGAAATCCTCCGGTCCTCGGTCCGGGAAATGGGGTTCGAGCCCCCCGAAATGTTCAGCATGGCGGGGCACGACGCTGCGGCGATCGGAGAAAAGTACCCGGTCGCGATGGCCTTTGTCCGGGACGCCGGCATCGGCCACAGCCCGAAGGAACACTGTGACGCGGAAGACGTCGCGCGTACGGTAGAGCTCACGGTGCGAGCTGTGCGGGCGGCGGACGCGATACTTCCGTAGGCGCTGGTTTCCTGGCTGGCCGCTCATGATTGAGCGGCCCAGGCGAAGACGGATCCGCTTCCTAGTTTTCGGGGAACTTGCCTTCTGCGGTTTTCAGGAAACGCCGGAGAAGGAACGCGCAGAAAAGAGGAATTGTGTAGACATTGTTTTCAAAGCCAACATTCCTTCGGGAAAGTTTGATTCCAAAACGGATGTCTGAATACCGGGGATTGCGGATCAGAACCCTGAGCGATTCTGCTTTTCCGTTTCCTCCCTTGACTTCAATTGGAACAAGGCTGTCGGCGGTTCTTGCGAAGAAATCTTCTTCGAGCTGCCCATCCTCTTTTCTGTAGTAGCAGAGAGGGAGGCCCTGCGCGACAAGGGCGGAAGCAGCGAAATTTTCGTAGAGCGCTCCCTTATATACGCCAAGGTTGCGATTTGCCCTGAGATCATCCTGGGCCTCTGGGTCGAGAGAGGCGATCAGAAGGCCTGTATCCAGGAAATAGAGTTTGAATTTGTCGGGATTCACATTGCCGCGGATGGGAAGTTCGGGAAAATCAAGGCAACTGCAGCGGAGGACGATTCCCGCCTTTTCAAGCCATTCCACGCACCCTGAATACTCCCGTAGCCTCGCCCCTCTGGCAACTTTCGAGATTTGAAATTTTTTGTTTTCCTTCGCGAGCTGTGGCGCGATCGCGCGAAAGACACTGAGAACGCGGGTTCGTTCAAGGCCATTAAGGTATTTTTGGATATCTTCCTCGTAATCGAGCAGAATCTGCTTCTGAAGGCCAAGGGAACCCTCAAAGGTTTTTCTTTCCAGATACTGCTTCACCACCGCGGGCATCCCTCCAAGGACGAAGAAGTCCCCGAACCGTTCAGTCAGGGATGCCATGGCGGCTTCCGTGAATGGTTTTCCGGAGACAAGCTGCTCGAGCAGGATGTCCGCAATGTCCCTGCCATATCCGTTTGCCCAAAGAAATTCCTCAAAGTCAAAGGGCCTCAGCTCCACGTCGGATTTATGGCCGACGCTAACGCTTTCTATTTCCTGATAGCCGATTCCCAGCAGGGACCCGGAGCAGATGACGTCAAATCGCCCGTCTTCCTTGAAGAACTTGAGGGAGGTGGCAACCTGAGGACAGGTTTGGAATTCGTCGAAGAAAATAAGTGTCTTCCCCGGGATGAATCTTTTCCCGGGATCGATGAATGAAATGTTCCGAATGATGCTTGCTGCATCATAGCCGTCAGAGAAAATTCGCTTGTAACGCGGTTCTTCAACGAAGTTGATTTCGATGAAGGATTCGTAAAGGCCCTTCGCAAAATGCCTGACCGAAGCAGTTTTCCCGACCTGCCTTGCACCTCGGATGATAAGAGGAAGGCGGCTTTCGTCCTTTTTCCAACTGGCTAAATAATCGTCAAATTTTCGGTTCAGATACATGTTGTTTTAATTCAATTGGTTGTGCCGCGAATCACAGAAATAGATGGTTTTTTGGGGACCATATCACAAAATTAATATCTTTGTATGCCGTTCTGTCACATTTTTCATATTTTCTGCCTGGCTCTTTGATTGGAATTACGTTTTTGCAGGGAGAAGGAAATTCCGCAGAAGATCGGGAAGAAAACCGGACTCTGATACGCGCACCAAACTAAGCCGTAAATCAGTCTGACTCGGAACAACCGCAGGCCTGGCCGGACCACAGGAAGGAGATTCCAGATCGGCCAGGCGCCCAACGGCAACTTCAGTCCCGCCGCCGCCTTTTCTCTTTTCAGTCCCGAGGATTTTGTGGTTCACTGCCAATGCGGATTCTGAAATTTCAGTCAGTTCGGTCAACGGTTTTCGTTGTGGCTTAACGCATGTAGTGATTGTGGTTTTAGTGTGCAAGGTGTTTTGAGCGGAAGATCTCCATCCTGACCACTCCGGCCGGGCGTTTTCACTTTAATGGTTTCAAAATGTAACCATCAGTTCGTATTGTTCGTATACGAACATATAATTCATGCCATCACGAATTCAGGCACAAGCGGGTGATGTTTTCTTATATTTGAATGATTTGAAATTAATTTCATCATTCGATGCTGAAAAGTTACAATGCTCTAATTTATCTGAATTCGATGACAAAAATTGTTCGAATTCGAACATATGGAGAACCGAAAATGAAGACGCTCGTCATTGTTTCCCATTCCTATCCGGGACAGTCCCGCGTGAACAAGGAGCTTCTTGACGCCGTGAAGGACCTGCCGAATGTCACGGTCCGCGAGCTTGAGTCGCTCTACGGGCGTGACGGTTCGAAGATCGACGTTAAGGCAGAGCAGCAGGCGATCGAGGCCGCCGACCGCATCGTTTTCCAGTTCCCGATGTTTTGGTTCAGCGTTCCCGGGATGCTGAAGAACTTCATGGACGACGTCCTCACCTACGGATGGGCTTACGGATCCAAGGGAAAGGCGCTTGTCGGGAAGATCCTCCAGGTCGCCGTTTCTACCGGTTCCCCGGCTTCTTCCTACGAGAACCCGACCGTCCGATCGCTGCTCCTTCCGCTCGAAGCGAGCGCGGGCTACACCGGAATGAAGTACGCCGAGCCCTTCGTCACCTACGGCACACTCGGGATGTCGGACGAAGCCCTGAAGGAAAGGGCTGCCGCCTACCGCAGGCTCCTCGCCGAATAACCGGGAGCGGGATGGCTTCGCACACCACGCCCTGACAGGGAACAGGCCGCTTCTATGACGAACACGAAAATTGTCTGGCTCTCCTCACGCCTCGTCGACCGGGCGAATCGGTATCTGCACGATGAGCTTGTCCGCGAGGGGTATTCGGAAATCGCTCCGGGGAACACCGATGTCCTTCTCCCGCTCTTCGAGCGAGACGGACAGAGCGTTTCGGAAATCGCCCGGGCAGCCTGCCGCACGAAGTCGACGGTCTCGGTGATGATCGACCGCCTCGAGAAGCTCGGCTACGTGAGGAAGGGGCCGAACGGAAAGGATTCCCGCGCGGTCGCCGTTTTCCTTACCGAAAAGGGCCTTCGGTACCGCAATGTCGCCATTGAGATCGGGGAGCGCCTTTCCTCGAAGGTTCTTCAGAACATCCGGCCGTGGGAGGCGGAGGCCGTGGAGGAATTCATGGCCCGCATGATCGGAAACCTTTCAGAAGGTTCCGAGGGACCGTGCGCGGGTAGGACGAAGGGCGGGTGAAGCCCCGGCTCTTCAATCGGATTCCAGCGGGAAGCGAGCCTTGCTGAGCTCTTTTCCCCTAGGTGAATGTCTTTGCCGGCGCGTTTTTCTGCGCCTGGCAGTGTCAATCAGCAAAAAAACTGACTATCAGGAGAAAAAATGAATTTCAAGAAGACCACCATCGACCTCATGGCTCCCCGCTCCGAGCTTCACAACGCGCTCGAGCTTTCCGGCTGCGAGGTTTCGTCGAACCACCTGCCGGCCGGCGCCGCGGTTCCGTTCGTCCACTGCCACAAGGAGAACGAGGAGCTTTACATCGTCCTCGCGGGGAAGGGCGAATTCTGGCTTGACGGCGAAGTGATCACGCTTGCCGCCGGCGACTGCGTCCGCGTCGATCCGGCCGCGAAGCGCGCGATCCGCGCCGCGGCTGACTCCGACCTTCGCTTCCTCTGCATCCAGACGAAGAAGGGAAGCCTCGAGCACTTCACGATGACGGACGGCGTTCCCTGCAACGACGCCAAGGCGCCCTGGCTCTAACGGTTTCGGAGAAGGAGAAGCTTCCCTGTTTTTCCAGCCGGCGTCCGGACGGGGGAGTTCAGTCCCTCGCCGGGCGCCGGTTTCGTTTCCTCTTCCTGTCCTTCGTGCCTTTTACGGGTTGCGGCGCACTTGTTCCTCAGGTCTTCCGAAGCACGGTTTCGTCCATGAGGGAACCGTCCGGAAGATGCGAACGAACGGAAAGAGAATCCCGTTTGGCGGAAAGCACGATGTAGTTGTCGGTTTCGGGTTGCGGCGCGATGAAGCGGTCGAAGGCGGAATCTATCCAGAAATTGTTGTAGCGGATGTTCCCCGCGACCCCGCTCATGATGTAAAGGGGACCCGACTCATCCCGCATGAAGGCGCGGATATGGCCGCGGTTCCTGTACGTGTGGAGATGCCCCGAGAGGACGGCGTCCACTCGGGCGGCGTCGAAGAGCGGCATCAGCTCGCGGCCGATCTCGGAGAAGGGGGAATCGAACGGGCGGCGCCCCCGGATGTTGTTCGTCACGGTGTTCCTATGCATCATCACGACCTTCCAGGGCTTATTGGTCCTGGCGGCGTCCTTGAACCACGCCTTCATTTCGGGAAGAAGCCCCGGGCGGAAGTGGTCGCTTTCAAGCCACTCGGTCGAAAGCACGATAAAGCGCACGGGTCCCGAGTCGAAGGCGTAGTACCAGCGGTCCCACCCGGAGCTGCCGTTCCCGGGGACCGGAAACGCGGCGAGGTAGTTTTCCGGCATTCCTATCCGGGCATTTTCGTCGTAAGTGTCGTGGTTCCCCATGACAGGGGCAATGGGAAGGCGGGAAATGCCTTCTGAGACGGCTCCGAACCAGTCCTTCCAGTGCCCGGTCCAGGCTCCGCAGTCGACGAGGTCCCCGAGGTTAGCCGTGAAGTCGGCTTTTGGGTGGCGCCGGAGCGCCCCTTCGTAAAGCTGTTTCCAGGTCGCGTAATGGTCTGTTGACTGGCTGTCGGGGAAGACGAGGGCTTCGAGCGTCTCGGGCGAGGCGGTCCTGAACTCAGTCCACTCCCGGTTCCCGCCTTCGATCCGATAGGCATGGGAAGATGCGGGGGAAAGCCCTTCAAGCCGCACCGTGTTGATGCGGAAGAGCTCCTTCCCCGACTTGTGGGCCACGCTCCGGGAGGCGAAGCGCTTCACCGATCCGTCAGGCGACCGTAACTCGAGCGTTGCGCCCTGCGGGCCTTCCCAGCAGATCGTGCGCGAAGTGCCGTTGTCAGGCCCCACGATCTGGCGGACGCGCTCAATCCGACCCTCATCCCTCCTGTGCAGGAAGAGCGCCCCTCCCGCTGCGGCTGCCGCCGCGGCGACACCGAATCCAGCCACAACTTTCCTTCTTCCGAGAGCCATGATCCTTGTCCGTCCGAGGAGAAAAAAGAATTCCCTGTGTAGCCGCCCCGCCCTCGTTTGTGCCGCAAAAGGCCGGCCGTTCAAGAAAATTCTATCGGAGGGTGTTGAAGCGACTTCGGACAATCGGATCAGTTTCTTGCCTGAACCGCTTCGCTCAGGCGTACTGCCATTTCACGGCAATGAAGGTAGCTAACTGAAGAAAAACCTTCAAAGCTTGTCCTTCGCGGCGCAGGGGCGCGACCGGATGAAGATATGAAGTTAACGCATTGAATTATATGCAATATTATTGATAGAGGGGTGACTTTTTGCCGGATGGGATCACAAAATTAACGCCTTTTTAAGCTGTTTTTTCACATGTTTAGTATTTTCATTCGAACCCTTTGATAGAATTGAATTCTTCAGTCAAAAAGAAGTTCGGCTAGGAGGGCGGGAAGCTGGTCCGCGCCTCAGACAAGTCCGGAAGTCAGGCTGCCATCGGAATAGCAGCAGGCTCGGGCGGGTTCGACGCTGTTTCCTCTCCCACACGCTTTTCATCTTGGAGCGGCAGTCCCGAGCTTTCAGGAAGATAAGACTCGCTTTTTTAAACGAGCCATATCGAAACAGGCTAGAAGTCCCCCTCGGTCCAGGGGGCGGGCAAATGCGAGTTCTACCGTCATCGTGGGAATCTTCGGACTCACCGTGATTAAGAACTTCGTCCAAATTTGGAATGCGGCTGGAATCCGGGGCCCAAGGCAATTCCTGCACTTTGGCCGTCCTAGATGAGGTACTTCGCGATTTCGCCGGGTTTCCGGACTCCGAGCTTCCGGATGATCGCCGCACGGTGCACTTCGACCGTCCTCACCGTGATTCCTGTCCGTTCGGAAATCTGCCGGTTCGTGAGCCCGGAGCCGATGAGCCGCGCGATTTCCCGTTCCCGGTCCGTAAGCTGGGAAGCCTTCGCCCGCATTTCGGCCTCGGTCGCCGCAGTGCCGGTCTCGTCGAGGCTCCGGCGGACGGCCCGACCGATCGCGGCGAGAAGCCGCTCCTGGCTCACCGGCTTCTGCACGAAGTCGACCGCTCCCTCCTGCATCGCGGAAACGGCCATTTCAATGTCGCCGTGCCCGGTGAGGAAGATCACGGGAAGGGCAATTCCCCGCACGTTCATCTCGTGCTGGAGCTCGAGCCCCGAGAAGCCCGGCATCCGGACGTCGGTGATCACGCACCCGGGGACTGACGGCGCGTCCCCGGCGAGGAACTCGCGCCCTCCCGGGTACACATCTACCCGCCACCCTTCCGCTTCCAGCATGAACTGGAGGGCTTCCCGCATCGCCGGGTCGTCGTCCACCGCCCGGATGAGGCATTTTTCCTTCACGGATTCCGGAATAATCCCGGCTGCTTCAGTCATTTTTCCCTTCCTTCTCTTCAATGCTTTCCTGCGGGGTTTCCGATTCTTCCTGTGGTTCTTCCTCTGCAGGCACTGGAAGCCAGACGTAAGCCGCGACCCCTTTCACGCCGTCAGACTTGAATTCGATCCGGCCGCCCGCCCTTTCAGTGATCGCCTTCACGATGAGGAGCCCGAGCCCGAGGCCCTCGTGCTTGCCGCTCTTCACCGAGGCTTTCGGCGACTCGAGTTCCGCGAGCCTTTCGGCGCTGAGCCCGGGGCCGTTGTCGGAGACCGAGAGGAGAGCAGTTCCGCCGCTTGAGGCGACCGTCACCTGCACTTCCCCGTCCGGCCGCCCCTGCACGGCCTCCGCGGCGTTCTTCACGAGATTGTGGACGAGAAGGCCGATTTCGACAGGGTCTCCCGTGAGAACGGCGTCGTTCGCGAAGTGCCGCGTGATTTTCGCCCGGACTGAAGCGGAAGCTTCATAGTTTTCGAGCGCGTCCGAAACCGTGGCGGTGAGGGAGAAGCGCTTCCGCACGAACTCCTTCTCGCGGGCGTAGGCTCGGACCCGGTCGACGATGCCGCTCGCCCGGGCCGCCTGCTCCTCGAGTTTCCCGAGCGCCCGCTCCATTTGGGGGCCGGAAGCCTTTCCCCGTCGGATAAGGCTCCGCATCCCTTGAGCGTAGAGCGTGATCGCGCCGAGGGGCTGCCGCATTTCGTGCGCGAAGACCGAACAGAGCTCGCCCACGATGCCGAGCTTCTCGATGAAAGCCGCCTTTTCGGACGCCCTGCGGGCCCGGGCCTCGAACTCCTGCTGCAGCCTGAGCGCGTTGCGGAGCTCGGCGGTCCGGCGCTTCACCAGCCTGTCCGTCCGGATCGCGTGGGCGACGGAGCCTAGGACCACGAGAAGGGCGATGAGGAGCGCGGGCCACCAGGCGACGAGGAATCGCGTCAGCGACCATTCGCGGAGGTAGGCGTAGTGCCCGACGCGGAGCTTCCTGAAGAGCTCGTCCACCGCCCGGAAGTCGGTCGCGATGCCCCAGCTGTAGCCGCCTTCGGTCTCCGGCATCGCGAGGACGGCCGAGGTGACCGCTTTCGAGATCCAGGGCGCGGTGCCGGGGCTTGAGCCGATTGTCCAGGAAGGGTAGAGGTCGGTAGAGCGCGCGCAGGGCTCGTCCGTTCCCCTTGGGTCGAGAACGCGGAATTCGCCTTTCTCTTCCGGATGCGTCTCCACTTCGCGCTCGAGCCAGCAGTTCCTGAGCGAAATGACCCCGACTTCGCCCTTCCGGAGCGCGTCGAGCGCCTTTTCGGCGCCCGCTCCGCCGCCGTAGAACTTCGTCCCTCCGAAGAACTTGTCCGGATCGCCGAACCGGTCCGCCACCTCCCCGAGCCCGATCAGGTAGCCCGTGAAGGCCGTGGGAGAAGTGGCCCCGAGCGTCAGTCCTCGCGTGTCCTCAAGGGTTTTCGCGCGCGAATCAGCCCGCACGATGAACGCCGACCCGACCGCGTGGTTTGGATCCGGGTGAAGGCGCGAGAAAACGGTCGCGATTCGGTTCGCCCCGTGCGGCACCATGCTCCGGTAGAAGCCCGCCGACGCGATGAACACGTCGACGCTTCCCGCCTGCACGGCTTCGGCGAGATCCGCGAGCGTGTACTCGCGAACGACGATGCGGGATTTCCCAAGCTTCTCCCCGAGCACGGCGAGTGTCTGCGGAATGATCTCTTCATAAGGCGAGGGACTCGTGAAGGCGACGATCCCGACCCTTACGTCACCCGCCTCGGCGGGGAGCGGCCGAACAGGCGCGGCATGTGAGGCGGGTGCGGAAAGCGCGCAGATCGCGCAGATCGCGGAGAGCAGCATGCCGGCTGCGGTTTTGCGAAAGAATTGCCTCTTCATGGGTATTCAGGCCGTTCCTTTGACTGACGGCACACTACGTAGTGGTGCTGCGGGTGAAGAATCCCTTCCGTTCCGGAAGGCCGGGCTTCGACCGGTTTCCGGGGTCACAGATACCTGAAAAAGGGGCTTCGGAGAAAGTGTCGGAAGCCTGTCCGGGCTGCCACCCGGCATGCTTTCAGCTGAAAAGGCACTGGAATTCTTCGCTCGCCCCGGGAGAGAAAAGAAAAATGGAAAAGGCATTCCAGGTTTCCCGCCGCACGCTTCTCAAGAATACAGCGATCGGCGCGGCCGGTGTCAGCACGATGGGATTTACGGGCGCAGTGTCCGCGAAGCAGAAGAAGGCTTCCGCCGACTCCGCGTCCCAGATCCGCAACTTCGACATGATCCAGGCGTTCTACCGGAACTATCCGAAGCGCCTCGCCGCGGTCCGCGCGAAGCTCGGGCGCCCGCTCACGCTTTCTGAAAAGATCCTCTACACGCATCTCTACGACCCGAAGCAGCTGAAGAGCTACAAGCGCGGCGTCGAATACGCTGAGTTCCGCCCGGACCGCGCCGGCACGCACGACATCGGCGGCCCGATGGCGATCATCCAGTTCCTCGCTTCCGGCAAGGACCGCATCGCGCTTCCGGCCGCGATGGTCTGCGACCACCTCGTCACCGCGAACGCCGGCGCCCTGAAGGACATCAAGGTCGCCGACCAGTTCAACAAGGAAACGTACGACTTTCTTCGCGCGGCCTCCCACCGCTACGGGCTTGACTTCTGGCCCGCGGGCTCCGGGATCTGCCACCAGGTGTTCCTCGAGAACTACGACTTCCCGGGCGGCATGATGCTCGTCACCGACAGCCACACCCCGACCGCCTGCGGCCTCGGGATGCTCGCGATCGGCGTCGGCGGCGCCGACCTCGTCGACGCGCTGATGGGAACCGAGTGGGAGCTGAAGATGCCGAAGCTGATCGGCGTGAAGCTCACCGGGCACCTCCAGGGCTGGGCGAGCCCGAAGGACGTCATCCTGAAGCTCGCCGGCATCCTCACGACGAAGGGCGCGACGAACTGCATCGTCGAATACTTCGGCGACGGCGCCGACACCCTTTCCGCGACCGGCAAGGCGACGATCGGGAACATGGGCGCCGAGATGGGCTCCACCACTTCGGTCTTCCCGTACGACTCCCACATGAAGAGCTACCTGAAGGCGACGAACCGTGCCGCGGTCGCGAAGCTCGCGGACGGGGTTGCGAAGGACCTCCGCGCGGACCCCGAGGTTCTCGCGAACCCCGAGAAGTACTACGACCGCATCGTCGAGATCAACCTCTCGGAACTCACCCCCTACATCAACGGCCCGGTCACGCCTGACGCCGCGATGAAGATCGACGAAGTGGGCGAGAAGGTGAAGGCGAAGGGCGTTCCGACCAATATCGAGGTCGCGCTCGTCGGCTCCTGCACGAACTCCTCCTACGAGGACTTCACCCGCGCTGCCGCGATCGCGAAGCAGCTCGTCGACCACGGCGTCAAGTACAAGACCCCGCTCATCGTGGTTCCGGGCTCCGTCCGCATCCGCGAGACGCTGAAGCGGGACGGCATCCTCCAGGTCTTCGACAAGCTCGGCGCGACGACGATGACGACCGCCTGCGGCCCGTGCATCGGCCAGTGGCACCGCACGATCGGCGACAAGACCCAGGTGAACACGATCATCGAGTCCTTCAACCGCAACTTCGCCGGCCGGAACGACGGGAGCAAGAAGACCCAGGCCTTCCTCGCCTCCCCTGAGATGGTGATCGCGATGGGCGCCGCAGGCGACATGACGTTCAACCCGCTGAAGAACAGCTATGTCGGCGAGAACGGCCAGAGCTTCAAGCTCGTTCCCCCGACTGGGCAGGAGCTTCCTCCGAAGGGCTTCCCGAAGGGCATCAAGGGCTGCGAGCTCCCCGACTTCAAGAAGGTCGAGATCAAGGTCGCGCCTGACGCCGAGCGCATCCGCCTCCTCACGCCGTTCGAGAAGTGGGACGGCAAGGACTTCGTCGACCTTCCGCTCCTCATCAAGGTCCGCGGCAAGTGCACGACCGACCACATCAGCCCGGGGGGCAAGTGGCTGATCTACCGCGGCAACATCGACCGTATCTCGGACAACCTCCTCACGCGCGCGGTGAACGCCTTCAACGGCAAGAGCCAGAGCGTCTGGAACGTCGTGAACAGCGACTACGAGACCCCGGCGAAGACCGCGAGGCTCTATAAGAACAAGGGCATCCACTCCGTGATCGTCGGCGACGACAACTACGGCGAAGGCTCCTCCCGCGAGCACGCCGCCATGGAGCCGCGCTACCTCAACGTCTCCGTCGTCCTCGCGAAGAGCCTCGCCCGCATCCACGAGTCGAACCTGAAGAAGCAGGGCATCCTCGTCCTCACCTTTGTGAACCCGAAGGACTACGACAGGATCCAGGAGAAGGATCGCCTCTCCTTTGTCGGCCTCAACAAGCTCGCTCCGGGGAAGACCGTCACCGTGCGCCTGAAGCACGAGGACGGGAAGACCGAGGAGTTCCAGGCCACCCACAGCTATAACGAGAAGCAGCTCACGTGGTTCCGCGCGGGTTCCGCGCTCAACACGTTCCGCAAGGCCTGATCTGGTTCTCTCGAACTGAACGTCAGTTGAAAAACGCCCCGGTGCCGAAGGGGGTCAACCCTCCGGCACCGGGGCGTTTAATGTTGGAAGGTGCCGTTTTTCCGCGGGCGGCTTCCTTTTCCCGGGCCGGGCCTATTTCCGGAACACGGCGAAGTCGTCAGGCGGCATCCGGGTGGAGCGGAAGCGGTTCAGCGGGCAGTCGACCTCGTAGCCGAACGCGATCCCGACCGCGAAGACCTCGGTCTCCGGAATCCCGAGCTCCTCGCGGAGGATGTCCGGGAACTTAACGAGGTTGTAGGCGGGGACAGACCCGACGCCGCGGTCGGCGGCGGCGAGCATCATCATCACCTCAAGCCCACCGATATCGAACGCCGTGCATTCGGCGTGCACCTTCGGAACCGTGAGGTAGGCGACCGCCGGCGCGTGGAAGAGCTGCGACTGGCTCGCGAGCTTCACTTCGGCGAGCCCCGCGTCCGCGCGGGACTTCTGGAACGCGGCGATCCGCCTTTGCGCCCCCTCGGACCAGAGCCGGATCGGGACGGTCCCGAAACCCGGGTCGGCCTTCGCGTTCCCTGCGAAGCTCTCGGCGTAGCGGCGCCGGATCCTTTCAAGGACTTCGCCCGTCGCGACCCAGACGCGCCACTCCTGGGCGTTCATGCAGGACGGTGCTCGGGACGCGTCCTGCACAATTGCGCGGAGCGTTTCTTCCGGAACGGGTTTCTTCTCGTCAAAGTACCGGACCGAGTGCCTCGCGCGAATGAGTTCTGAGAATTCCATTTTCCCTCCTGCTGAGAAACCCTGGGATTAGCAGGGACCGAATATGCGGCAGTTGCCAGAACGATCCTTTTCCCTGATTTTATGAATCCTTCTGAAATAAGGTGAGGAACCGGGAACAAAAAATTCCCGGAGACGCAGGGCGCCTGCCGGGAATCAAGGAAAAGCCGGAAGCACGGCCGCCGCGAAGTGGCAGGGAGGTGGAACAGGAGAGAAACCTCGTTTTCACCTCCGCGGCCGGCCGGGTCTCCAGGGTGCTGCAGGGCTTCCCGAGGTCGCCATTCTTCCGTGCGGTTCCGGAAGAGGGGCGAGAAGCCGGGATCGCCCTTTCTTCGGCTAGAAGAAGTGGTGGATGCCGAAGTAGGCCTGCCAGCCGTTGAAGATCGCGTTCTCGTCGGTCGCGAGGTGGGTCTGGGTCTTCCACGCGTCGTCAGACCAGGAGTACCCGACGAAGGGCTTCAGGACGGTGCGCTTCGAGAGCGAGTACTCGTAGGCGACGCCGGCCGCGAGGTTCTTGATCTTGTCGGTGTTGTGGACAGCCTTCGCGGCTTCGCTCGTCGTGCGGCCGAACGTGTAGCGGAGAGCGGCCTTGAAGCGGCCGTTCCCGTAGGGCACGAGGGCGGAGAGGCCGAACGAGTGGGCCTTGATGCCGTTATCCTGCGTGAGGTAGCGGTAGGCGAACATCGGGGTCCAGCCGTCGAGGTGGTACTCGAGGCCGTAGTTCACGATCAGCTTGTCGTCAGCGGTCTTCTCGCCGTTCGTGTAGGTGTCGCCGGTCGCCTCGACCGCGCCGCCCGTCTTCACGCGGCCCTGCTTGTAGTTCACCGCGGCGCCGTAGTAGTGCGTGTTGCGGCCCCAGGAGTAGTCGTCCTTCGTGGTGCCGTTCGAGTACATCAGGCCAACGCGCCAGGGCCCGAGCCAGTCAGTCTCGGCGATGATCGCGTTGTTAACGCGGTTGAAGTTCCCGGCGAAGTTCTGCGCGATCGGCCAGCCGATCAGGCCGTAGCCGCCCATGAAGGCGTAGCCGAGCTGCATATCCCAGGATCCGAGCCCGCACCAGAGCGTCCCCGCGCGGCCGAGGCCGAGACGGCCGAGGCCCTTCTTCCGGACGTAGACCACGGATTCGCGGCCGAACATTGCGCCGGAACCGCCGATCGTCGTTTCGCCGCTCTTCGGGCTGAAGCCGTTCTCAAGCCGGAAGCCGACCGAGTAGTCGTTGTTCAGCTCCTCTTCTCCCCTCATGCCCCACCGGGAGCCGAGGTCGAACTGGCTGCCGAGGCGGACGACTTCGTTCTCGTGCTTCTCCTTCTGGGCCACGATGCCGGTTTCGATCACGCCGTAGAGCGTGACGTTCACGGCAAAGGCAGACGTCGCGGCGAAGCCGATGGCCACCGCAATGAGTGACTTGCTGAAACGCATTTTGATTCTCCTGTTGAACTAAGAAACCCCGGAGGCGCTCTTCGCGGCGCCCCGGGCTGCTGCAATCGCTTGTTGTTCTGTGCAGTTTCGCTTTTATGTTTCCCTTGCTCTCTTTTCCCCGGGGACCGCCCCGGACCCCTTGCCGGAATCCGGGGCTTTCCTCTTCGAGGAGGAGAGATTCTTCCCTAGCCCTCGCGAACCTTGGCGCAGGCGCGGCCCGCGATCCGGCCGTTCACGAGGCAGTCGAGCGTCGCGCAGGAGCCGAGCCGCACCGCGCCGTGGACACCGCCCACCGCTTCGCCCGCAGCGTAGAGCCCGGGAATCGGCTGGTCAGTCGTGACGTCGAGCACTTGGGCGTTGTTGTCGGTCTGGAGGCCGCCCATGCAGTGGTGGACCTTCGGGGAGAGGAGGGCGCAGTACCACGGGGCCTTCTCCATCGGGAGGGCGCCCGGGGCGAAGGGCCGGCCCATTTCGTCCCCGCCCTTCTTCGCAAGCGCCGCGTTGTAGTCGGCGACCGTCTTCTTCAGCGCCTCGACCGGGACCTTGTAGGCCTTCGCGAGGTCCTCCAGCGTGTCGAACTTGTGGACGACCTTCTTCTCGAGCTCCTTCTGCAGGATCCCCGGGATCATCTTGTTGATCGAGGTGTCGACGCCGTTCTGGTCCGAGATCGCGAGGCAGGTGTGGCCCTTGTTGTTGCGGACCATGATCGCGTCGGCGCGGACCTTGCGGTTCGCGAGCTCGTTTACGAACCGCTTTCCGTCCGTGTTGTCGACCCAGACGCCGCGCTCGGCGCCCGCGCTCTGCGAGAAGTAGAAGGAGATGCCCATCCCGTCCTCTTCAGGCGAGTTCCACGGGCCGCACTGGATCCAGTCCGCCTGGACGATGATGCCGCCGATCCTCGACGCCTCACGCCAGAGTTCGGACGTGGCGCCCGGCTGGTTCGTGGTCTGGAACTTCCCGGTGAGCTTCGGATCCTGCTTCATGCGGTAGACGACGTCCGCGCCGAACCCGCCGTGGCAAAGCACGACGCCCTTCTTCGCGCGGAGGTACTTCACGGTGCCGCTGTTCTTATTGGGGAACGTGTAGCCCTCGCGGACCTTCAGGCCCTTCACGCGGCCGTCGGAATCGCGGAGGATCTGCTCCACGTAGCACTTGAGGCGGACCGGGACCTTTTCCTTCTCGAGGTAGGAGAGTTCCTTCTCGACGATGTCGGCGCCGATCCCGTGCATCGTGAAGAGGTGGCGGGGAACGGAGTGGCCGCCTTCCTGACCGACCTGGTCGCGCCACTGGACCCCGAGCACGTCCTTCGTCCACTGCCAGGTGCTGTAGGCGTTCTCGGTCATTGTCTTCACCTTGTCCGGGTAGCTGTAGCCCTGGCCCTCGCGGATGATGTCCTCGGCGAGCTTCGCGGCGGAGTCCTGGATCCCCTTCGCCTTCTGGACCGGGTTTCCCGGAACGGCGAGAATGCCGCCGTTGATCTTCGAGTTACCGCCGGGGAGCGGCATCTTTTCAAGCACAACCACGCGTTTCGCGCCGGAAAGTTTCGCTTCGGCAGCGGCCGCGAGCCCGGCGAAGCCCGAGCCCACGACGATCACGTCGAAGGTCTCGTTCCACTTGCGGGGCATGCGGGTGCAGGGGCTGTAGGTCGCGGCTTCGGCCGAGGGCACTACGGCGGCACCGGCGAGCGCGGCGGAGGCCGCGAGGAACGAACGGCGGTTGAGATCAGTCATTTCTTTCTCTCCTTGTGACGAGGGTTCTTTTCCCTTGGACTTCCTTTCGGTTTCAGGCCCAGGGCGGCGCGCTCGCCATGAACTTGCCGCCAAATGTATCTTCAGCAAAAAGGATTAGCCATAAAGTATTTGCGAACTAGTTTGGGAAAATTCCAACATGGGGCGCGAAGGGAGGTGTATCCGGCGGAAAGGCCGACATTTGGGCGCCTTGAGCGAACAAGGGAAAATCTATGGCAGGCCGAACCGGGTCCAGGGGTAGCTCGAAAGAACCTGGTCCCTGTTGCGGGTAGACAGTGAAAGAGGCGGCAAGGCAGGAAGGAGGGGCAGGCTCAGATGGAGGCGAAGCACAATATGGAGGTCTGGAGGGTCCTCGCGCGTGCACATGAAAAATCCCTCCTGACACCTGTGAGGCTTGCAGGAGGGATTCTCAAAGGGGCAGGGGAATCGCGGCGAAGCGGTTACTCGTCGTATCCTTTGACGTCGATCGGCTTCCCCATCGTGTAGAAATGGCCGCCCGCGACGTAGTGCAGGGTGCTGAGGGCGTCAGGCGCCTTTTCGAAGAGCCAGTGGTTGTTGTCGTAGATCCGGCTGTCAGCCCAGGCGGCGACCGCCTTGAGGGTGTAAAGATTCTTGTGGGTTGACCCCTTCCCTAGTCAATATACGCTGTAAGCCTGTCACCGAAGAGTATGGCCATTTCTCTC
>CADBTW010000098.1 GCA_902797695.1 uncultured Sutterellaceae bacterium | reverse complement strand
CCTGCCATGAAAAATCCCTTCCGTGTGTTGGAAGGGATTTTATCACTCTAATTTATTAATTAGCGAATTTACAGAATGAAATACTAGGCCATGTCGAGATTCGGTATTTTGGTTGACGTAGACAAGTGCATCGGCTGCATGGCCTGCTTCGTCGCCTGCAAGGAAGAGAACAAGGTTGCGCCGAACATCCAGTGGAACCAGATCCATAGGACCGAGAACGCGAAGGAGCGGATCATCAACTACTTCCGCGTTTCCTGCATGCACTGCGACGAGCCCGCATGCCTTCCGGTTTGCCCGGTGAAGGCGATCCACAAGGGTCCGGCGGGAGAGGTGCTGGTAGACCCCGCGAAGTGCATCGGCTGCGGCGCCTGCCGCGCGGCATGCCCCTGGAGCGTGCCGCAGTTCAATAAGGCTGGCCGCACGAACTACTTCGACAAGGCGCCGCTTGCCGCGGCCCCGCTCGAAGAGTGGCAGAAGCGGCCGGCCGGAAAGGCCGAGCGCTGCACGCTCTGCGTCCACAGGACCGGGAAGGGCATGCCTCCGAAGTGCGTCGAGGTCTGCCCGACCGGCTGCCTCTCGTTCGTCGACTGGGACAGCCTCGACCCGAAGCTGAAGGACCGGGCGGCGAAGTCCGTGGCGCTAGGCGGCCACGAGGAGCGGAAGCCGAAGGTGCGGTTCCTCGCGACCCACTGCAAGCCCGAGGCCCTGAAGGACAAGATGGTCCAGCCGGGCTAGGGCGAGGAGCAGGACGCAGGAAGGAACGCGCTGCAGGGGAGGGGGATTTTTCCTCCTCCCCGGGGCGCCTCCTTTACTTTCAGGTAGCCGGGAGGGGAACCGATGGAAGAAGTGGGCACGGGGAGCATGGGTTCGCTCCTCGATGAAACGGTGGAGCAGCGGGCGAGGATCGCGGAGTTCTTCTCCTCTTTCTTTAGGGGGCCGCGGACGGACGAGCTCCTCAGCGCGTTTCCGTCGGTGGAGGCGTCCCTCGGCGCGATTCTCGACGCTCTCGGAATCCCCTCAGGAGAGGCGGAGGAGCCGCATCCTCCGCTCGTGGCGGGTACCCCGCTCGAAGCCGAGTTCGCGAAGCTCTTCTACGGGGTCGGGGACGGGAACGTTCCCCTCTCCGAATCCGTCTGGACGAACGAGTTCGGCCTCATGTGTCAGGAGTCCTTCGCGGGGATGAGGGCGCTCTACGCCCGGAAGGGGTTCGCGCCCGCGCCTGGTGCCTCGCAGGAAGCGGACACGCTGCCGCTCGAGCTCGCGTTCGGCGCGATCCTCATGCGTTCAGGCGACAGGGAGGGGGAGCGGGAGCTCTTCCTCGGCCACGCTTCGCCGCTCGCGAAGAGCGTCGCGGACGCGGCGCTCGGGAAAGCGTGCACCAGCCTCACGAAGCCGGTCTTCCATGCACTGAAACGGTTCGCCGTCGCAGAGGAAACGCTTTTAGCAGGTTGTAGGATGCACCAGCGTAATGCCTGATTATGGTGCGTTTGCATCATAAAGGTGCGTAATTTATCTGGAAGACCAAAATTTTGGAAGGCCAGGTTTCTTCCGAAATTATCTGTGATCGGCACAGCATTATTCTGATATCCAAGGAAAAGCCCGGAACGCACCGTTCCGGAGCGTCCGGATGAGCCGCTTTTTCCTCCTCTTGGCACGGTAATTGCTTCCTCTTTCTTCTGAAAAGGAAAAAGAGGAAGCGGTTCCCGTTGCCGCTCGCCTCGGCGGGAAAGAGAGGAGTGCAGGCGAATGGAATTCTTGGGCGCGTTAGGACAGGTGGCGGATCCCGCCGTGCTTTTCGCAACGTTCATTGGGACGCTGGTCGGGATCATCGCGGCGGCGATTCCCGGGTTCACCATCCTGATGGCCGTGATCCTTGTCTTTCCCTTCACCTTCTCGATGTCGCCGCTCATGGGGCTCTCCACCCTGATGGGGGTATATGTCGGCGGATTCTCGGGCGGTCAGGTCGCTGGGATCCTTCTCGGGATTCCCGGGACTCCGAGCTCGATCTGCACGGTCTTCGACGGGTATCCGATGGCAAGGAAGGGAAGAGCGGGTGAAGCGCTTGGGATCGGAATCTTCTCTTCTTTCATTGGTGGTCTCATCGGCGTCGCCTGCCTCATCCTCTTCCTGAAGCCGATGGCAGACTTCGGGCTGAAGTTCGGTCCTTGGGAGATCTTCAGCCTTGTGCTCTTCTCGCTCACCCTCATCGCGTCGCTCGGCGGGCAGAGCTTCTTCAAGGGCATGATCGGGGGCTTTTTCGGACTCGTGCTTTCTCTCGTCGGACTCGATGAAATGGGAAGCGCGCTCCGCTGGACGTTCGGGTTCGAGGAACTTGAGAGCGGCGTGAGCCTGCTTCCGGTTCTGGTCGGGCTCTTTGCGATGCCGCATCTCATGGGGGCGATCGAGTCGGACCGCGCACGCCGCAGCGGCAGCGCCCATGCGGATGATGCTGTGACAGGGAATCTTTCAATTCCCTACAGGAAAGTGTTCCGCGACCTCCGGCTCGGTTGGAAGAACCTCCTCCGCTCGAGCTTCCTCGGTGCCTTTGTCGGTGCCCTTCCCGGAGAGGGAGGAACGGTCGCGAACTTCCTCGCCTACGACCAGGCGAAGCGTCATGCCTCGCGCACAGAACACTTTGGTGAAGGCGAACCTAATGGCGTGATCGCGAGCGAATCGAGCAACAACGCGGTGGCAGGCGGCTCCCTTATCCCGACTCTTGCGCTCGGCATCCCCGGTTCCGCCACGATGGCCGTGATGCTCGGCGTGCTGATGACGCATTCGATCACTCCGGGTCCCGCACTCTTCCGGGACGAGCCCGAGCTTGTCTATGGGATCTTCGCGACTGTCATCCTCGCGCACTTCTTCATGCTTTTCATCCAGACCGTCGCGGGGAACCGTGTGTTCCTTCGGATTGCGACGGTTCCGGTCCATCTCCTTGTTCCCACCGTTCTCGTGATGTGCGGGATCGGTTGCTTCGCGATCAACAACCAGCTTTTCGATGTCTGGCTTTTCCTCATCTTCGGCGTGATCGGATGCTTCCTTGAAAAGGCCGATTTCCCGCTCGCTCCGGTTGTGATCGGGCTCATCCTCGGCGCGCTCTGCGAGACGAACCTGAGGCAGGCTCTCTCGACAGTTCCCGGTCCGGCACCTTTCTTCACGCGTCCGATCTCGGCGGCGTTCCTCCTCCTCACCGTGGCGTCAGTGATCTTCTGTGCCCGTCAGACGCTCCGGGGCCGCAAGGGGCTTCGCGCAATGCTTTCAGGCCGCAGTGAGAAGAAGGAAAGCCATTCGTAACGCATTCGTCTTTCAATTGAAATTTTTTCCCCTAGGAGACTTAACCCGTGCAGCGCAGAAACCTGATTCTCGGAGCGGCAGGAGCCGCGGCACTTTCCGGCCTACCCTTCAGGACAGTCCTTGCGTCTTCCTATCCCGCGAAGGAAGTGAAGCTGGTCGTACCGTTCAAGCCGGGCGGCGCGACGGACATCATCTACCGTGTCACCTCCCAGGCAGCAGCAGGTGCCTTTGGAAAGCCGATCGTCCTCGTCAACATGAACGGCGCCGGGGGCGTGAAAGGCGCACGTTTCGTGAAGGCGGCGAAGCCTGACGGCTACACGATTCTCGCAGGCCACGATTTTCTCTTCACAACTTATTACGGAAAGCTTTCTGACTTTCCCTACACTGCGTTCGAACCGGTCTGCCTCCTCACGAGCACCCCGAACATCCTCGTCGCGCGCCCCGGACTTCCCTTCAAGGATTTCAAGGGGCTCGTCGACTACCTGAAGAAGAACCCCGGGAAGCTTACGGTAACCTATTCGCCGGCCTCCACAGGCACTGTATTCTTTGAAAAAGTTCTGGCGCTTGCGGGCGTTTCTCCGAAGTCCGTTCGCCTTGTCACGATCAACGGCACCGGCCCGCAGATGCGCGCAGTGCTCGGTGGCAACGTTGACCTTGCGATGGGGAACGTCCCGAGCGCCCTATCCTTCGCGAAGGAGAAGAAGCTCGTGATGCTTGCCGTAGCCTCTGAGAAGCGGCTTGAGGCGTGTCCCGACGTCCCGACCCTGAAGGAACTCGGCGTGAACTTCTCTTACGGCGCCAACCGCGGCGTTTTCGTTCCGAAGGGCTCCCCGAAGGACGCGGTCGAGAAGCTCGCTGCGGCTTACCGCACGGCGCTTTCGGATCCGGGAGTGAAGAAGAAGATCCACGACCTCGGAAGCCTCCCGGTCTACAAGGGACCGAAGGAATACGCGGAATTCCTCGCGGGGCAGGACAAGCTTTACAAGGACATCTTCAAGTAACGAAGTGGCAGGCTCGAAAACGGGCCTGCCTCCGTGGGGGAAAGGGGAAAATGCTTGACATCATCTGCTCCGGGTTCTTCATCGTCCTCAGCGCCGTGCTCTATGCCGCTACGCTTCTCATCCCCGGCGCGACCGAGTGGGACGTTGTGGGGTCGCGGCTTGTTCCGCAGATCTACGTCCTCGGACTTGCGTTCTGCAGTTTTGTCGTCTTTATCTGCGGGGTCGTCCGCGTGGTCCGCTCTGGTGCACGCACCGGGCGGATTAGCCGGGAGGGGCTGGAAGGTGCGATTGAGCGTAATGCGACCGTGATCGTGGTATTCGCGTCGCTCCTCGCCTGGGTTGCGCTGATCCCGTTCGCCGGGTTCTACGCTTCGACCGGGGCCTTCCTTCTCTTCCTCACATGGTTCCTCGCCGGAATGCGCTTCACGATTCCCTCCGTCGCGGTTTCTATCGTGATGCCGATCCTCATCTATTTTGTCTTCGCGCGAGGCCTTCACGTGCTGCTCCCCTCGGGAATCTTCTTCAGCTAGGCATCAGGCCTTGCAGGTGCATGCTGCGGCTGCCGTCCTCTTTCCCCGGGCTGGCAGCCGGTTTCATTTTCGGGCGCTCCTTCTCTCTCTCCGGTTCTCCTGACGGGGTTCTCCGTTCGTGTCTCGTGTCGGACGTGCACGGCTCTGGTGCATTTGGGCGAGGGAGCTTTCCCGGCGCCGAACGGAAGTGGTGCGCCGATACGGCCGTCTTCCCGGATGGCCCGACGTGGCACGTTTTATGCATGGAACTTGGTCGAAGCCATGTCCAATCTTTTGAGGGAGTACTACCAGATGCAACGCAGAACCATGATCCTCGGCGCGGCGGGTGCCGCGGCTCTTTCCAGCCTTCCCTTCCAGGCGGCCCTCGCGTCTTCTTTCCCCGAGAAGGAAGTGAAGCTCATTGTTCCGTTCAAGCCGGGCGGCGCGACGGACATCATCTACCGCGTGACGTCCGAAGCGGCCGTGAAGACCTTCGGGAAGCCGATCGTCATCGTCAACATGGGAGGAGCCGGAGGGTCGAAGGGCGCGCGGTTCGTGAAGGGAGCACCGCCTGACGGATACACGGCGCTCGCCGGGCACGACTTTCTCTTCACGACTTACTACGGGAAACTTTCCAATTTCCAGTACACCGCGTTTGAGCCGGTCTGCCTCCTCACGCAGACCCCGAACATCATCGTCGCAAGGCCCGGGCTCCCCTTCAGGGACTTCCACGGCCTTGTCGAATACCTGAAGAAGAATCCCGGGAAGCTCACCGTGACGTATTCCCCGGCCTCGACCGGAACGCTTTTCTTCAAGCAGGTCTTCGCGCTCGCCGGCGTTCCCGAGTCGGCTGCCCGGGTCGTCACGATCAACGGGACCGGCCCGCAGATCCGCGCGGTGCTCGGCGGGAACGTCGACATCGCGATGGGGAATGTCCCGAGCGCACTTTCCTTCGCGAAGGAGAAGAAGCTCATGATGCTGGCCGCTTCTTCTGAAAAGCGCCTTGAAGCCTGTCCGGAAGTGCCTACGCTGAAGGAACTTGGGGTGAACTTCACCTTTGCGACAAACCGGGGAGTGTTCCTTCCGAAAGGGGCGCCGGCGGAAGCGGTGGAAAAACTCGCGGCTGCCTACCGCTCTGCCCTTGCGGACCCTGGCGTGCAGAAGAAGATCCGCGACCTGGGAAGCATTCCGGAATACAAGAAGCCGAGGGATTATGCCGAATTCCTGAAGGGTCAGGACCGGCTGTACCGGGAGAGCTTCAAGTAGGAGTTTGAGGGATTTCTTTTGCGGGAACTCGAACCTGGGCGCTTTCTCTTGGGGAGCGCCCTTTGTTTTTGCACTACATCAGTGCGCGTTTTTGCATCGAGCTGGTGCTTGTCAGGGGCTTGCTGTGAAGCTGGTGATGAGGCAAATATGCGGAATTTTAAAAAAATAATAACAAAAACAAATAATTGTTAACTTTTCTGTATTACTGGCATGTTTTATGCAGTGCTTCCTCTTGCAAGGGTTTTCCTTTTTGGGAGGCGGCCATGCCGGAACTCAAGAAAAAGAAGATGGGGCTCGCGACAAAGATCCTCATCGCCATGGTGGTAGGTGCCCTCTTCGGGTTTCTCTTCAAGGGAAGCTACGACATCTGGGGCCAGGTGACGTCCCCGATCGGCGCGGTCTTCATCCGGCTCCTGAAGATGACGATCCTTCCGCTCATCTTCTTCTCGATCGTCTGCGGCGTCGCGAGCGTCGCGAACCTGCAGAGCCTGAAGCGGGTTGGCGGCACGTTCCTCGTCTACTGGTTCATCGCGTCGCTCCTTGCCGCGGCCTGCGGCATCGTCTGGTCCTACATCATTGAGCCCGGCGTCGGGATCCAGCTTGCCGAGAAGGGAGCCTTCAGCACGAAGGACGTTTCGATCGTGCAGAGCCTCGTCGGGTGGTTCCCTGACAACGCCTTCGGGTCGTTCGCGAAGTTCAACATCCTCCAGGTGATCGTCTTCTCGCTCTTCATCGGGTTCGCGATCGCGCTGATGCCCTCTGAAATGCCCGCACGGCGCTACGCGCTGATGTTCTTCGAGTACGGGAACGACGTCATCATGAAGGTGGTCGAGATCGTGATGAAGTTCGCTCCGCTCGGCGTCCTCTGCCTCATGGCGGACGTCACCGGAACCCTCGGGGCCGAAGTCCTCACCGGGCTCGGGAAGATGCTTCTCACGCAGTACGCCGCGTACGCGACGATCATCTTCGTGATCTTCCCGCTGATCCTCAAGTTCATCGCGAAGGTGAGCCCGATCCAGCACTACCTCAACGTCTTCCCGGCGATGATCCTCGCCTTCTCCACCTGCAGCTCGAGCGCGACGCTTCCGCTCACGATGAAGTGCACGAAGGAGCGGGCCGGCGTCCCGGACGAGACCGTGAACCTCATCGCGCCGCCCGCGGCGACCATCAACATGCAGGCCTGCTGCGCCGAGATGCCGATCTACGCCGTGTTCGCGGCGCAGATGTTCGGCCTTGACCTCTCCTTCGGGCAGCTGATCCTCATCTGCTTCCTCGGCATCATCATGGCGGCTGGCGTCGCCGGGGTCCCGGGCGGCGGGATCATGATGAGCGCGATCATGATGCAGTCGATGGGGCTCCCCCTCACGATCGTTCCGTGGGTCGCGGGCATCTACCGCCTGATCGACATGCCGAACACGATGCTGAACGTCACGGGCGACACGGTCGGCATGGTAACGACCACTTCTATCCTCGGAACGCTTGACCGCGGGAAGTTCGAGGCGAAGAAGGCATGGGGAAGCTAAAGCAGGTTCCTCACGCATGAGTCCGGAAGCCCCGCCCCGGAATGGAAACGGCGGGGCGCTGGCCCGGATCCCCGGGCCTTTCCCGCACCGGTGTTTTCAGGAGACAGCAGGATGGCGAAGGTTTCTTTTTCCGGCGGGCGCAGGGGCGCGTTCGGGATCGTCGGGCACGTAGGGGTCGCCCACGTGCACAGCCATTCGGGGTTCGTGCAGGATGATTCCGCGGGGTTCGCCGCTGCGGGCCTGTTGCTTCGCGACGCTACGAACGCGAGTACCAGGATCGCCCTCGTGCAGGCGAACCGCCACACCGGCCTCTTCACGGTCTTCACAGAGGGTGGAGGCCGCGGCACCGTGCACGCGAGGCGTGGGATCACCCCGGCTGAGCTCCGTCTCGCGGAAGCAGCGGTCGGCCGGGACGCGCTTTTCTCGCAGGTGGCCGCGACCGAAACCTTCGGCCGGATAGCGGGGCAGGGTTCGATGGAGGCACCCGCCGCGTTCCAGGGGGCGTGCGCCCTTGCGGCGCTCGACACTTTCGTGAAGGCGTCAGGCGGCAGGCTCCGCACTGCCGAAGGCGAAATCCCCGGGAACTACGACCGGTATGCGGGGACGGTCCTTGACATCGACGGCATCCCCTGCAGCGTTCTCCTTGTCGTGAACGGCACTGACGGCGGGCTCGGCCCCGACGAGGACTGCGAGGGGAACACGAACCCTGGCGCGAAGGGCCGGCTCATGGCGGATCTTGGCCTTAACGAGATCCCGACCGCGGTCCTTGAGTCGAAGGCCTACATCCCCTCGAAGGCGGAGGGGCTTCGCGAGAACACGTTCCTCGTCCGGGCCCAGGCCGGGGTGGACTGCACGGCGCTCGGCGCCGCGCTGAAGACCTCGGCCGACAGGCTCGGGCTTCCCTCGGAGTTCTCGGACTCGATGATGCCGCTCGCGCCCGGCTCGATGGAGCGGGCGACGAGGGAGGCCGCGGCCCGCATCATGAAGCTCGCATCGGAATTCGCCTCCGCGTCGAAGTGCGAGGACAAGGTCCAGCTCGCGGCCGAACTGAACCGCTTCTGCTCCGAGGACCTCGGTGGCGTCACCTTCATGGGGAACGAGGTGAACGACCGCATGCGGGGCGCGGGAACGCTTCCCGGCATCACGGCGGTCCTCTCGATGATGGTGACGCGGGAGTACCGGGACCGCATGGTGATTCCGGAATTCACGCCTGAGGACGCGAGGCACTACCACGAGATCCTCGCGGGAGCCTTCCGCAGGATGGCGGGAGGAACCAGGTCCTAGGGCCAGGGAAAGGCGGCAGGCTTTTTCAGCCGAATGCCGCGGAAAGGGCCCTGACCGCGGGTCCGAACGATTCCGCCGGGACCGGGGAGTATGAAAGCACGAAGCAGTTCCGGGCTTCGTTCGGGACAGTCCCTTCGTAGAAGGATGAGAGGGGGCGGACGCGGACCCCTGACGCCGCGGCGCGCTTCACGGCGTCCTCCTCCGTTCCTTTCCGGGGCGGGAGCCTGAGGACGAAATGAAGGCCTTCGCCCGAATTCAGGATTTCCCCTTTTCCGAGCACGGGATCCTTTCGGATCAGTTCGAGGAGCGAAGCCTGCTTCCGCCTGTAGTGCTCCCGCATCCGGTGCAGGTGCCGCTCGAAGTACCCGAGCCGCAGGAACTCGGCGAGCGTGTACTGCTCGAAGGCCGGCACCGGGCATCGGTAGAAGGCGAGCTTCTCGGAAAACCGCTCGGCGAGCTCATCCGGAAGGACCATCCAGCTGATGCGGATCGAGCTCGCGAGCGTCTTCGAGAAGGTGTTCATGTAGAGCACGCGGTCCGCGCGGTCGAGCGAGACAAGCGCGGGGAGCGGTCGCCCGAAGAGGCGCATCTCGCTGTCGTAGTCGTCCTCGATCACGAAACGCCCGGGGGCGTCAGAAGCCCAGCCGAGCAGCTCGTAGCGGCGGGAGATCGGCATCACGGCGCCTGACGGGAAGTGGTGGGACGGGGTGACGTGGACCGTGTCGGCGCCGGAAGCCCGGAGGAGGTCGGGCGGCATTCCCTTCCGGTCGATCGGGATAAAGGAAACCCGCGCCCCGAAGTTCCGCCAGACCGCGGCCGCCGGGCCGTAGCCCGGGTCCTCGAGCGCGTAGCGCCTGCCGCTTCCGAGGAGCTGGAGCGCGATCCCGTAGAGGAACTCGGTTCCGGCTCCGATCACGATCCGGTCAGGGGATGCCTCGATTCCGTGGAAGTCCGCGAGGAGCCGCGCGATTTCGATCCTCAGCGGCAGCGCGCCTCCTGCGGGCTGCTTCCCGAGGAGCGCCGCGCGGTTTTCCCGCAGCTCCCGGCGCATGATCCGTGACCACGCGTCGAAGGGAAATGCCTCGGGCTCGGTTCCGCTTCCCGCGAAGTCGGCGAGAAGCTGCCTTTCCGATTTTCGAACCGGTGACGTTGCCCGGGGTGCCTTCGGGACGCCCCTCGGACCGGGGCACGCGGCGAAGAACCCGCGCCGCGGCGAAGGAACGACGAATCCCTCGTCCTCAAGCTCCTCGTACGCCCGCTCGACCGTCATCACGCTTAGTCCCAGATTCTTCGCGAGAGCCCTCTTCGAGGGAAGCCGCTCGCCCGAGGCGATTTTCCCGCTCGCGATGTCCTGCCGGATCGCTTCGGCGAGTCCCTCGTAAAGCGGGACTGACCTGCTTTTTTCTATCGAATAGGTGAGCATTCCCGAATTTACTTCTTTAACTGGCTTGTTCTGGCATTCATATGCTGGATATTTTAATCAGGCCAGATTTGTGAATAATCACTCCTATCGGTGTTTTCGTATCTCAATTTTGCCGCCGATAAGCGAATTTTCAGGATTTGAAACCTACGTGAAACATGGTTAAGTCCTTGCCTCGCTCTTTAGGTGATAGGTAACGAAAACAAAGGCCAACAAGGAAGGAGAATGAAATGGCTGATGAAAACGCGCGTCCGGCAGAAGACCGGGTTGAACTGAACCGCGGCCTCGCGCAGATGCTTAAAGGGGGCGTCATCATGGACGTGACGACGCCCGAGCAGGCGAAGATCGCGGAGGACGCGGGAGCCTGCGCCGTGATGGCGCTTGAGCGGATCCCGGCCGACATCCGGGCGGCGGGCGGCGTTTCCCGCATGTCGGACCCCGCGATGATCGAGGGGATCCAGAAGGCGGTCTCGATCCCCGTGATGGCGAAGTGCCGGATCGGGCACTTCGTCGAGGCGCAGGTGCTCGAGGCGATCGGGATCGACTACATCGACGAGAGCGAGGTGCTTTCCCCGGCTGACGACCGCTTCCACATCGACAAGAAGCAGTTCCGCGTGCCGTTTGTCTGCGGCGCGAGGGACCTTGGCGAGGCGCTCCGCCGGATCGCGGAGGGCGCGTCCATGATCAGGACTAAGGGCGAGCCCGGCACCGGAGACATCATCCAGGCCGTCCGCCACATGCGAGCGATGAATGAGGAGATCGCCCGCATTGCCTCGCTTCGCGAGGACGAGCTCTACGAAGCCGCGAAGAAGCTCGCGGTGCCCTACGAGCTCGTGCGCGAAGTGCACGAGAGGAAGCGCCTCCCCGTCGTGAACTTCGCGGCGGGCGGCATTGCGACCCCGGCTGACGCCGCGCTCATGATGCAGCTCGGGGCCGAAGGGGTCTTCGTCGGGAGCGGCATCTTCAAGAGCGGGAACCCCGCGAAGCGCGCCGCCGCGATCGTGAAGGCGACGACGAACTTCCGGGACGCTTCCCTCATCGCGCACCTCTCAGAGAACCTCGGGGAAGCGATGGTGGGGATCAACGAGAGCGAGATCAGCCTCCTCATGGCGGAGCGCGGGAAGTAGGAGGCGTCGGAAATGGCAATCGCAGTCCTCGCGCTCCAGGGCGCCTTCATCGAGCACGAGAAGCGGCTCGAGTCGCTCGGTGCCGAAGTGTTCGAGATCCGGGAGGCGGCAGACCTCGCCCGCCCCTTCTCCGGGCTCGTGCTCCCCGGGGGAGAAAGCACGGTGCAGGGAAAGCTCCTCCTGGAGCTCGGGCTTTTCGATGCCCTGAAAGCGCGGATCGAAGGGGGGCTTCCCGTTCTCGCGACCTGCGCGGGCACGATTCTTCTCGCTTCAAGGCTCGAGGACGATCCGACGAAGTGGTTCGGGACGCTCCCCGTGACGGTTCACCGGAACGCCTTCGGCCGCCAGCTCGGGAGCTTTCGGGCTGAGGAGGAGATGAAGGGGATCGGGCGGATCCCGATGACCTTCATCCGGGCGCCCCTCATCACAGAGACGGCCCCCGGGGTCGACATCCTTGCCCGGTCGAAGGGCGGGATCTGCGCGGTCCGCTTCGGGAACCAGCTCGCGCTCACCTTCCACCCCGAGCTCGATCCGGACCCGGCCGTTCACCGCCTGTTCCTCGAGATGGTTCGGGAGTCGGGCGGAAAGCCCTAGGCGCCGCGGCTTCGGGCTGCTGGCGCGTGGAAGGGAAGCCGGCTGGAGGGAGCCGAGGGGGCTTCCTCGGGCCGGTTTTTCCTATCCGGGCACGCTGCCCGTCCCTTTTTCAGTCTCCGGCCGGGCAGGTGGTACGGGGAGACCTCGTCAGCCGAGAAGCCGTCCGTCCTCGGTGAGGAAGAATTCCCGGGCTTTTGGGAGGGACGAGAAAGCCGCGGGCGAGAGCGTTGCGCCGTAAGCCCCGGCGTTCCCCACAATGACGATGTCGCCCGGCTCGAGCCGCGGCATCGGGAGATTCTCCGCGATGATGTCGGAGGCCGTGCAGAGCCTTCCGGCGAGCGTCACGGTCTCTTCCGCCGGTCCTCCCTTCAGGGCCCGGACGGGAAAGGCGCCAGGGGAGGAGAAAAGCGGCTCGATTCCCGGGAGTTCCCCGCCCTTCGAGCAGCGCAGGGCGAAGGGGACAAGGGACGGGCGCATGAAGCCTCCGAGGGTTTAGCTAGTCGAAGAAAAATCTTCCAAATTTGTCATTCGCTGTGCAGTGGTTCGGTGGAGTCATGGAAAAATGGTCCTGAGG
>CADBTW010000097.1 GCA_902797695.1 uncultured Sutterellaceae bacterium | reverse complement strand
GGCGGAAGGCACCGAGATGGTGATGCCTGGCGACAACACGACGATGACCGTCACGCTGATCGCCCCGATCGCCATGGAAGAAGGCCTGCGCTTCGCTATTCGTGAAGGCGGCCACACGGTCGGCGCCGGCGTTGTTGCCAAGATCCTTGAGTAGTTTGTAAAATGTCCGCCGGTCTTCTCCGGAAGACCGACGTCGCAGGGGCATAGCTCAATCGGCAGAGCGACGGTCTCCAAAACCGTAGGTTGAGGGTTCGATTCCTTCTGCCCCTGCCAATAGTTTTGCAAAGCAAGCCGCGATCAGATCAGTGACCGCGGCTTCGTTGTTTATCGGGGCGTGCCCCGGGTTAGAGAACCAATAATGACCAAACCAAAAGAGCAGCAGGTCGAGAAGTCCGCGAAGGGAAAGGACTACCTCCTTGTCACCATTGCCGCCGTCATCGCGATTGCCGGCGTCCTTGCCTTTGTTTTCCTCAGTGATCAGGCTCTCGGGATTCGCCTCGGCTGTCTCTTCGGCGGCATCATTGTGGGCGGCGCTGTCGCCTGGTTCAGCCCTTCCGGCAAGGCCTTCATCGCCTATGGGCGCGACTCCTACGATGAGCTGCGGCTGGTCGTTTGGCCGACACGCAGGGAGACCCTGACCAGCACCGGCCTGGTCATGGCGTTTGTGGTAATCATTGCTGCGTTCCTGTTTGTGATGGACAAGATCATCGAATGGGGACTTTATGATGTGCTCCTGAGGCTGGTCTAGATCTTGGCCAGGAGCGGGGACGGAGATTGAAATGACGGAAGAAGCCAATCCGAAGGTTGAGGAAGTGCAGGCGGAGGGCGCTGCGCCCGCGGCCGGCAACATGAAGTGGTACGTCCTCCATGTCTATTCCGGCATGGAGAAGAGTGCCTACAACGGCCTTGTCGACCGGATTTCCCATTCGGACTACCAGGACCTGATCGGTGAGGTCCTGCTCCCGACCGAAAAGGTCGAGGACGTCCGCAACGGCCGCAAGGTGACCTCCGAGCGCCGGCTCTACCCGGGCTACATCTTCATCCAGATGGTGATGAACGACGACACCTGGCATCTCGTGAAGAACACTCCCCGCATCATGGAGTTCCTCGGCGGCAATCATCCGACCCAGATTCCGGACTCCGACATCGCCCGCATCAAGGGCACCGTGGCCGAGGGCGTCGAGAAGCCGAAGCCCAAGGTCCTGTTCGAGCTTGGCGAGACTGTCCGCGTGAAGGAAGGCGCGTTCGCCGACTTCAACGGCAGGGTGGACGAGGTGAACTACGAAAAGAGCCGCCTCAAGGTCCTCGTGTCCATCTTCGGACGCCCGACTCCGGTAGACCTCGCCTTCAGCGAGGTCGAGAAAGTTTAATTCAAATCAAATGTTTTTTGCTTGAATTATTGAAAAGAGTCTCTGATTCGCTATAATCAAAGGCTCTTTTGATCTAACTGTGGGGAGCCCGACTACCGGGCGAATGAACCCAAGAGGATAGATATGGCTAAGAAAATCATCGGCTTTATCAAGCTGCAGGTGCCGGCTGGTAAGGCAAATCCCGCGCCGCCTATTGGCCCGGCTCTCGGCCAGCGCGGCCTGAACATCATGGAATTCTGCAAGGCGTTCAACGCCCGCACGCAGTCCATGGAAAAGGGTCTTCCGATCCCGGTCGTGATCACGGCTTTCGCGGACAAGTCCTTCACCTTCGTGATGAAGACTCCTCCGGCGACCATCCTGATCAAGAAGGCCGCGAAGATCGACAAGGGCTCTGCCCGTCCCCACACGAACAAGGTTGGCAAGATCACCCGCGCCCAGGCTGAGGAAATCGCCAAGGCGAAGGAGCCCGATCTTACCGCCGCCGACCTCGATGCGGCTGTTCGTACCATCGCGGGTTCCGCCCGTTCGATGGGTGTCACGGTGGAGGGTCTGTAATGGCTAAGAAACTGTCCAAGCGCGTTGCCGCCAACCGTTCCAAGGTCCAGCCCGGCAAGCTCTACAGCGTGAAGGAAGCGATCGAGCTCGTCAAGAGCTGCGCCTCCGCGAAGTTCGATGAGTCTTTCGACGTCGCCGTTCAGCTCGGCATCGACCCGAAGAAGTCCGACCAGACCGTCCGCGGCGCCTGCGTTCTCCCGGAAGGGACCGGCAAGACCGTCCGCGTCGCCGTGTTCACCCAGGGTGCCCGCGCTGAGGAAGCGAAGGCCGCCGGCGCTGACATCGTCGGCTTCGACGACCTCGCCGAGAAGGTGAAGGGTGGCTTCCTCGACTTTGACGTCGTGATCGCCTCTCCGGATGCGATGCGCGTTGTCGGCCGCCTCGGCCAGGTCCTCGGCCCGCGTGGCCTCATGCCGAACCCGAAGGTCGGCACGGTTACGCCGAACGTCGCTCAGGCCGTGAAGAACGCGAAGGCTGGCCAGGTCCAGTTCCGCGCCGACAAGGCCGGCATCGTTCACGCCGCCATCGGTCGCGCCTCCTTTGACGCCGCCCGGATCGAGACCAACCTCAAGGCCCTCATCGAGGCCCTGAACAAGGCGAAGCCGGCTGCTGCCAAGGGCGTGTACCTGAAGAAGGTTGCTCTTTCCTCCACGATGGGCGTTGGGGCCCGCGTCGACCTGAGCACGCTTTCCAACTAAATGGATTCATCCGCAGGCTTCCGGCGAAAGCCGGCTGCCTGCGCGAGGCCGCGAGGCCTCAAGGGCTTTGGTGGCTTCGGCAGCTCTGCTGCCCGAGCCTGAAGTCAAAGACCGCTGGAAGCTTTTGCCTTAATTGCCATCAGCTCGGCCGACCCTGGACAAGGACAGCCGGGAGGAAGACATCCAGCGCAGACGGCAAAACCGAAGAGAGTGAATTACGTTGTGCCGCGGGCTTTTCCTGCGGATGCTCGTTCTCCTCTCTCGAGGTGAGCCGGTCATGAAAGAACCGGTGCTAGGTACCTAGCACCTCTGAGTGGAGCCAGACCATGGGTCTTAATCGTCAAGATAAAGCGGCTGTTATCGAGGAAGTGAAGGCGCTTGCCGCCGAAAGCACTTCCCTGATTTTCGCCGAATACCGTGGACTGAGCGTTGAGGCTGTTACCGTTCTCCGCAAGGAAGCTCGCAAGAACGGTATCAAGCTTCGTGTTGCCAAGAACACCCTCGTGCGCCATGCTGTCGCCGAGACCCCGTTTGCCTGCGCGTCCGACGCTTTCGTCGGTCCGCTGATTTACGGTTTCTCCGCCGACCCCGTGGCTCTCGCCAAGGTGCTCTTCAACTTCTCGAAGAAGAACGAAGCGTTCGCCATCAAGGGCGGGGTTATGGACGGCAAGGCGCTTGACCTTGCTTCCGTCGAGGCCCTCTCGAAGATGCCGAGCCGCGACGAACTCCTCGCCAAGTTGATGGCGACCATGAACGAACCGATCGCTCGTTTCGTCCGTACGCTCAACGAAGTTCCGGCGCGCTTCGTGCGCACCGTCGCTGCAGTCCGCGATTCGAAGGAAAAGGCTGCCGCCTAGTCCGAAGTCTTACCAATTTAACTTTTAACAACGTAATACGGAGTCATTACAAATGGCACTCTCTAACGAAGAAATCCTCGAGGCTATTGCCTCCAAGTCCGTCCTTGAGATCTCTGAACTCATCAAGATGATGGAAGACAAGTTCGGCGTTTCCGCCTCCGCCCCGGTCGCCGTCGCCGCTGCTGGCGCCGCCGCTGCCGCCCCGGCCGCTGAAGCCAAGACCGAATTCGACGTTGTCCTCGCCGACATCGGCGCGAACAAGATCAAGGTCATCAAGGTCGTCCGCGAACTGACCGGCCTCGGCCTCAAGGAAGCCAAGGACCTCGTCGAGGCTGCTCCGAAGGCCATCAAGACCGGCGTCGCCAAGGCTGAAGCCGAAGAGATGAAGAAGAAGATCGAAGAAGTCGGCGCCAAGGTCGAACTCAAGTAATTTCTTCTTGAAAGCTTGAAATACCCGGCCGTCGGGAGGGGAAACCCTCCGGGCCGGGTACAATAGTCAGTTGGAGCTGCTTTTGAAAAGAGTTTGCCGCTGCAGGCGAGCTGCTTTCAAAATCATCTTCCCTAAATGAGCAAGAGTTGGTAGTTGAGTCCCGCCGCATGAGCTGGATCCACAGCCGCTAGGATAACCATGCATGTATCCGAGCGGCTTTTGCCGTCCCTTGCTTTTTCTTCTCTGGAGCAGGGCCTTCTGCCCTGACTCGCGTCGAACGGAGTGTCCATGTCGTACTCGTTCACTGAAAAGAAGCGCATCCGGAAAAGCTTCGCCAAACGTCCGAGCGTCCTTGCAGTGCCCCACCTGTTGGATATTCAGTTGCGGTCCTATGCAGATTTTCTGCAGGCTGACGTCAAGCCGAGCGCCCGCAAGGATAACGGTCTTCAGGCTGCCTTTACCTCCATATTCCCGGTTTCCAGCCATAACGGCCTCGCCCGGCTTCGTTTCATCAGCTACGAGCTTGCGAAGCCGGAGTTCGACGTGGCCGAGTGCCAGCTCCGCGGCCTGAGCTACTGCAGCCGCCTGCGCGCGAAGATCCAGCTTGAGATCTACGACCGCGATGCGCCAACCACCGTCAAGGAAGTGCGCGAAAACGAGGTCTACATGGGCGAGATCCCGCTCATGACCGAGAAGGGCTCCTTCATCATCAACGGCTCCGAGCGCGTCATCGTCTCCCAGCTGCACCGCTCTCCGGGCATCTTCTTTGAGAACGACAAGGGGAAGACCCATTCCTCCGGGAAGCTCCTTTTCTCCGCCCGGGTGATTCCCTACCGCGGCTCCTGGCTCGACTTCGAGTTCGACGCGAAGGACATCCTCTTCTTCCGCATCGACCGCCGCCGCAAGATGCCCGGCACGATCCTGCTGAAGGCCCTCGGCATGACGCCGATGCAGATCCTCGCCCGGTTCTTCGAGTTCGACCACTTCACGCTGAACGCTGAGGGCGCCGTCCTCACGCTCGTTCCCGAGCGGCTGAAGGGCGATTCGCTCGGCTTCGACATCTGCGACAAGAACGGCAAGGTGATCGTTCCCGGCGACAAGCGCGTGAACGCCCGCCACGTTCGCCTGATCGGCCAGGCCGGCATCAAGGAAATCCCGGTGCCCGACGACTACCTCCTCGACCGCGTCCTCGCGAAGGACATCTTTGACGAGGAGACCGGCGAGCAGATTGCCGCTGCGAACGACATCATCGACGAGAAGGTTCTCGAGAAGCTTCGCGCCGCCGGAATTGCCGACATCGAGACGCTCTACACGAACGAGCTCGACCATGGCGCCTACATTTCCGAGACGCTTCGCCTCGACGAGACAGCTGACAAGCTTGCTGCCCGAATCGCGATCTACCGCATGATGCGCCCGGGCGAACCCCCGACCGAAGAAGCGGTCGAGTCCCTCTTCGACCGGCTCTTCTTCTCGACGGACACGTACGATCTGTCCCGCGTTGGCCGCATGAAGATCAACGCCCGCTTCGGCAAGTCCGATCCGACCGGCGCCTCTACCCTCACCGCCGAGGACATCGTTGACACGATGACCCTGCTGGTCGGCCTTCGCAACGGCCAGGACAACGTCGTCATGACCGACGAGAACGGCGTGCAGCGCACGGTCCCGGTGAACGGGGTCGACGACATCGACCATCTCGGTAACCGCCGCGTCCGCTGCGTCGGCGAACTCGCCGAGAACCAGTTCCGCGCGGGCCTCGTCCGCGTGGAGCGCGCCGTGCGCGAGCGCCTTGGCCAGGCCGAGAGCGACAACCTCACGCCCCAGGACCTGATCAACAGCAAGCCGATCTCGGCCTCCATCCGCGAGTTCTTCGGTTCGAGCCAGCTTTCGCAGTTCATGGACCAGACGAACCCGCTCTCCGAGATCACCCACAAGCGGCGTATTTCCGCCCTTGGCCCGGGTGGCCTCACCCGCGAGCGCGCGGGCTTCGAAGTCCGCGACGTGCATCCGACGCACTATGGCCGTGTCTGCCCGATCGAGACCCCTGAAGGCCCGAACATCGGCCTGATCAACTCGCTCGCCATTTATGCCCGTCTGAACGACTACGGGTTCCTCGAGACCCCGTACCGCCGAGTGGTGGACGGGGTGGCGACCGACAAGGTCGATTACCTTTCTGCCATTGAGGAAGGCAAGTACATCATCGCCCAGGCGAACGCCGACCTCGACGAGAACAACCGCCTTACCCAGGAGCTCGTTTCCTGCCACGAGAAGGGCGAGTTCGTGCTTGCCCGTCCGGCTGACATCCAGTACATGGACGTCGCCCCTTCCCAGGTCGTCTCCGTTGCCGCCTCGATGATTCCGTTCCTCGAGCACGACGACGCGAACCGCGCCCTGATGGGCGCGAACATGCAGCGCCAGGCCGTTCCCTGCCTCCGTCCGGAGTACCCGTTCGTCGGCACCGGCATGGAGCGCACTGTCGCCGTCGACTCGAAGACTGCGGTCCAGGCCCGCCGCGGCGGCATCGTCGACTATGTCGACGCGAACCGCGTCGTTATCCGCGTGAACGATGACGAAAGCGTCGCGGGCGAAGTGGGTGTCGACATCTACTCGCTCCAGAAGTTCACCCGCTCCAACCAGTCGACCACGATCAACCAGCGCCCCGTCGTCATGATCGGCGACCATGTGGCGAAGGGAGATGTCCTCGCTGACGGAGCCTCGACCGACCAGGGCGAGCTCGCCCTCGGCCAGAACATGCTGATCGCCTTCATGCCTTGGAACGGCTACAACTACGAAGACGCGGTCATGGTGTCCGAGAAGGTCGTGGCTGACGACCGCTACACCTCGATCCACATCGAGGAGCTCTCCGTTGTCGCCCGCGACACGAAGCTCGGTGCTGAGGAAATCACCCGCGACATTTCCAACCTTCCTGAGCAGCAGCTGAACCGCCTCGACGACGCTGGCATCGTGTTCATCGGCGCCGAGGTCCAGGCCGGCGACGTTCTCGTTGGCAAGGTGACCCCGAAGGGCGAGACGCAACTCACTCCTGAGGAGAAGCTGCTTCGCGTGATCTTCGGCGAGAAGGCCTCCGACGTGAAGGACACCTCGCTGCGCGTTCCGCCGGGAATGGCCGGCACGGTGATCGATGTCCAGGTCTTCACCCGCGAGGGCGTGGAGCGCGATTCCCGCGCGAAGTCGATCATTGACGCCGAGCTGAAGCGCTACCAGCGCGACCTCGACGACGAGCGCCGCATCGTTGAAACGGACGCCGGCGCCCGCCTGCGCCGGCAGATCGCCGGCAAGAAGGTCCTCACCGCTCCGAACGGCCTTGGCGCCGGCACGGTCCTCACCGCCGAATACCTTGACCGCCTCTCCCTGCAGCAGCTCTTCACGATCGTGATGGCTACCGAAGAGGACCAAAAGCTGATCGACCTTACCCGCAAGGCCCTCGATGACAAGGTGAAGGAATTCGCGGACGCCTACAAGCTGAAGGAAGACAAGCTCACGCGCGGCGACGAGCTGCCGCCCGGCGTGCTGAAGATGGTGAAGGTCTACATCGCCGAGCGCCGCCGCCTGCAGCCTGGCGACAAGATGGCAGGCCGCCACGGCAACAAGGGCGTCGTCTCCAAGGTGACCCCGGTCGAGGACATGCCGTTCATGGCTGACGGCCGTCCGATGGACATCGTGCTCAACCCGCTCGGCGTGCCGTCCCGCATGAACATCGGCCAGGTTCTTGAAGTTCACCTCGGCTGGGCCGCGAAGGGCCTTGGCTGGAGGCTCCAGGAGCTGCTTGACAGCGAACGCGGCAAGCAGGTGAAGGAGATCCGCGCCTTCCTGAACAAGGTCTACAACGCGACCGGCAAGAAGGAAGACCTCGACAGCCTTACCGATGACGAGGTCATCGCGATGGCGAATCGTGTCCAGCACGGCATTCCGTTCGCGACGCCGGTGTTTGACGGCGCGAGCGAGGCCCAGATCAAGCAGATGCTGAACATGGCCTATCCGGAGTCCGAGGTGAAGCGCCTCCAGCTCACCGAGAACCGCGAACAGGCAGCCCTGTACGACGGCCGCACGGGCGAGAAGTTCACCTGCCCGGTAACGGTCGGCTACATGCACTACCTGAAGCTGCACCACCTGGTCGACGACAAGATGCACGCGCGCTCCACTGGCCCGTACTCTCTTGTCACGCAGCAGCCGCTCGGCGGCAAGGCGCAGTTCGGCGGCCAGCGCTTCGGCGAAATGGAAGTCTGGGCGCTTGAGGCCTACGGCGCTGCCTACACGCTGCAGGAAATGCTCACCGTGAAGTCTGACGACGTCAACGGCCGTACGAAGATGTACGAGAACATCGTGAAGGGCGACCTGTCGATCGATGCAGGGGTGCCGGAATCCTTCAACGTCCTCGTGCGCGAAATCCGCTCGCTCGGCATTGACATTGACTACGTGAAAAACTAAGGACGGTTTGCGAGATGAACAACGCCTTTCTTAACCTGTTTCAGCAGGTGCAGCAGGACAATCACTTCGACGCCCTGCGCATTTCGATCGCTTCGCCCGAAAAGATCCGCGAATGGTCTTACGGCGAAGTGAAGAAGCCGGAAACCATCAACTACCGTACCTTCAAGCCGGAGCGCGACGGCCTTTTCTGCTGCCGCATCTTCGGCCCGATCAAGGATTACGAGTGCCTGTGCGGCAAGTACAAGCGCATGAAGCACCGCGGCGTGGTCTGCGAGAAGTGCGGCGTCGAGGTGACGCTTTCCAAGGTGCGTCGCGAGCGCATGGGCCACATCGAGCTCGCGAGCCCGGTCGCCCATATCTGGTACTTGAAGAGCCTTCCGTCCCGCATGGGCATGGTGCTTGACATCCCGCTCCGGGATCTCGAGCGCGTGCTCTACTTCGAGGCCTACATCGTCGTCGACCCGGGCATGACCCCGCTCAAGCGCGGCCAGCTGCTCACCGAGGACGACTACATCGCGAAGACCGAGGAGTACGGCGACGAGTTCAAGGCCCTGATGGGTGCCGAGGCGATCCGCGAGCTCCTGAAGTCGATCGACATCCCGGCCGAGGTCGAGAAGCTGCGCGCGGAGCTTAAGGAAACCAATTCCGACGCGAAGATCAAGAAGTACGCGAAGCGCCTGAAGGTGCTCGAGGGCTTCAACCGCTCCGGAATCCACCCCGAGTGGATGATCCTCGAAGTGCTTCCGGTCCTCCCGCCTGATCTCCGTCCGCTCGTCCCGCTGGACGGCGGCCGCTTCGCGACCTCCGACCTGAACGACCTCTACCGCCGCGTGATCAACCGCAACAACCGCCTGAAGCGCCTTCTCGAGCTGAAGGCCCCGGACATCATCGTCCGGAACGAGAAGCGGATGCTCCAGGAAGCCGTCGACTCCCTGATCGACAACGGCCGCCGCGGCAAGGCGATGACCGGACCGAACAAGCGCCCGCTCAAGTCGCTCGCCGACATGATCAAGGGCAAGTCCGGCCGCTTCCGTCAGAACCTGCTCGGCAAGCGCGTCGACTACTCCGGCCGCTCCGTGATCTGCGTGGGTCCGGAACTGAAGATGCACCAGTGCGGCGTGCCGAAGCCGATGGCGCTCGAGCTCTTCAAGCCCTTCATCTACAACAAGCTCGAAATGCGCGGGCTTGCCGGCACGATCAAGGCCGCGAAGAAGATGGTCGAGAACCAGGACCCGGTGATCTGGGACATTCTGGAAGAAGTGATTTATGAGCATCCGGTCATGCTGAACCGTGCGCCGACCCTCCACCGACTCGGCATTCAGGCCTTCGAGCCGAAGCTGATCAGCGGCAAGGCGCTCCAGCTTCCGCCGCTCGTCTGCGCTCCGTTCAACGCTGACTTCGACGGCGACCAGATGGCCATTCACGTGCCGCTTTCGCTCGAAGCCCAGACCGAAGCCCGCACGCTGATGCTCTCCACGAACAACGTGCTTTTCCCGGCGAACGGCGATCCGGCGAACGTGCCGTCTCAGGACATGGTGCTTGGCTTGTACTGGAGCACCCGCGCCCGCGTGAACGCCCCGGGCGAAGGCATGATGTTCGAGGACGTGGACGAAGTCCGCCGCGCTCTCGCGGCGCACATCGTGACGCTGCAGACCCGCTGCACGGTCCGCATCACCGAGTACGATCTCAACCGGGAAACCGGCGAGACGACCCCGCACCAGAACCGCTACGAGACGACGGTCGGCCGCGCGTTGCTCTCCGAGATCCTGCCGAAGGGCATGAAGTTCTCCGAGATCAACAAGACGCTGAAGAAGAAGGAAATCTCCCGCCTGATTTCGACCTGCTTCCGCGTGTGCGGGCTCCGTGCGACGGTTGACTTCACCGACAACCTCAAGAACCGCGGCTATTACCTCTCCACGATGGCCGGCATTTCGATCTGTGTCGACGATATGAAGATCCCGGCCGAGAAGGAGAAGATGGTTGCGGCGGCCGAAGCCGAGGTGAAGGAGATCCAGGCGCAGTACACCTCCGGTCTCGTCACGCAGGGCGAGCGCTACAACAAGGTGGTCGACATCTGGGGCCGCACCGCTGACGAAGTCGGCAAGGTGATGATGAAGGACCTCGCGGTCGAGCCCGTGGTTGACCGCCACGGCAAGAAGACCACGCAGGAATCCTTCAACGCGGTCTACATGGCAGCCGACTCGGGCGCCCGCGGTTCTCCCGCCCAGATTCGCCAGCTCGCCGGCATGCGCGGCCTGATGGCGAAGCCGGACGGCTCCATTATCGAAACGCCTATTACCGCGAACTTCCGCGAAGGCCTGAACGTTCTGCAGTACTTCGTGTCGACGCACGGCGCCCGCAAGGGCCTTGCCGATACGGCCCTGAAGACCGCGAATTCCGGCTACCTCACCCGCCGTCTCGTCGATGTGACGCAGGACCTTGTGGTGACCGAGCAGGACTGCGGCACGAAGCGCGGCGTGAAGATGCGCGCCCTCGTCGAGTCGGGCGACATCGTGCAGGCGCTCCGCGACCGAATCTTCGGCCGCACGGCAGCCGAGGACATCCGCAATCCCGAGACGGACGAGCTGATCGCCCCTGCCGGCACCCTGATTGATGAAGCGATCTGCGACAAGGTCGACGAGGCCGGCATTGACGAGGTCCTGGTCCGCACGCCTCTCACTTGCGAGACCCGCCACGGCATCTGCGCGAAGTGCTACGGACGCGATCTCGGCCGCGGCTCCCTCGTGAACGAGGGCGAAGCGGTCGGCGTGATCGCCGCCCAGTCCATCGGCGAGCCGGGCACCCAGCTCACGATGCGCACGTTCCACATCGGCGGCGCCGCTTCCCGTGCGGCCGTTGCCTCGAGTGTCGAGGCGAAGGCTTCCGGCAAGGTGAGCTACACCGCCGCGATGCGCTACGTGACATCGAACAAGGGCGAGCTCGTGGTGATTTCCCGTTCCGGAGAACTCGTGGTTTCCGATTCCACGACCGGCCGTGAGCGCGAACGCCATAAGATCCCCTATGGCGCCACGCTTCTCGTCCGCGAGGGCCAGACCGTGAAGGCCGGCGAGCAGATGGCGACCTGGGATCCGATGACGCGCCCGATCATTTCCGAGTACGCCGGCAAGGTCCGGTTCGAGAACGTGATCGACAACGTCACCGTGATGACCCAGACCGACGAAGTCACCGGTCTCTCGTCCCGCGTCGTGATCGATTCGAAGCGCTCGACAACCGGCGGTCGCGGCTCCCACAAGAGCGCCTCCACCGGCACGCTCCGTCCTCTCGTCCATCTGCTTGACGCGGACGGGAACGAAGTGAAGATTCCGGGCACCGAGCACGCCGTGACGATTCAGCTGCCTGTCGGCGCCCTGATCACCGTTCAGGACAGCCAGGACATCGGCCAGGGCGAAGTCCTTGCCCGCATTCCGGTTGAGTCCCAGAAGACCCGAGACATTACGGGCGGCCTGCCGCGAGTCGCCGAGCTCTTCGAGGCCCGTTCCCCGAAGGACGCCGGCATGCTCGCCGAGGTCACCGGCACGGTGACCTTCGGCAAGGAGACGAAGGGCAAGCAGCGTCTGGTGATCACGGATGGCGACGGCGTCGACCACGAATTCCTGATCCCGAAGGACAAGACCGTGCTTGTTCACGACGGCCAGGTCGTCCAGAAGGGTGAGGAAATCGTCGACGGGCCGGCGGATCCGCACGACATTCTGCGGCTCCTCGGCATCGAGGCGCTTGCCCGCTACATCGTGGACGAAGTGCAGGACGTGTACAGGCTGCAGGGCGTGAAGATCAACGACAAGCACATTGAAGTGATCGTCCGCCAGATGCTTCGCCGCGTCATCGTCGAGAATCCGGGCGACACCGGATTCATCCAGGGCGAGCAGATCGAGCGCGCCGAGCTCCTTGACGCGAACGACGCAGCCATCGCCGAAGGAAAGACTCCGGCCACTTACCAGAACCTGCTCCTCGGCATCACGAAGGCTTCGCTTTCCACGGATTCCTTCATCTCCGCCGCTTCCTTCCAGGAGACGACCCGTGTTCTCACCGAAGCCTCCATCATGGGCAAGGTGGATCACCTCCGCGGCCTGAAGGAGAACGTGATTGTTGGTCGCCTGATCCCGGCCGGTACCGGTCTCGCCTACCACAAGGCCGTAAAGGCGCGAGAGAAGGCGGAGGCTGAGGAAGCCCGGGCGCTGGAAGAGGCTGCCGTTGCTGAACAGGCTGCGGCCGCCGCCGAGCAGGCCGCGCAGAGCGCCTCGGCTCAGAAGCCCGAGAGCCCTGAAGCCTTCGGAGAGAAGGCGGACGGCGAATAAGCCGGGGTTCCTCCGGCTATCTGCCGGACCACGCCCGGGGATCCGGGCGTGCCTTGCATGGATAGCCAAAAAGAAGCCGCTGTGGTCTGTTATAGGACCGCAGCGGTTTTTTCTTTTCTTGGCGGGGCCCCCGGAGGCTCTTGAAGCCGAAAGGCCCGAGTGGGGGATCAGGCGGCGAGCGCGGCAGGCCTCTCCACCGCAAGGCCGGGCTCAAAGGTTCTGCCAGTGGCGCGGACGGGTTCTTCCTGCCTGATGCGGTCAGGCCGGCTGAGAACGGTCGCGCGGCCCGGTCGGCAGAAACTTACGAGAGTGAGGCCGCACTTTTGGGCGGTTTCGACCGCAAGCCCCGTCGCCGCCGAGACGGTAAGGAGGACTTCTATCCCGCAGGAAGCGGCCTTCTGCACCATTTCGTAGGAAGCGCGGGAACTGACAAGCGCGATGCGGCTCTGGTGGAGCCTCGATTCAGGCCCTGAGAGCGCCCGAGCGCCGAGCAGCTTGTCGAGCGCCACGTGGCGGCCGACGTCCTCGAAGCAGGCGATGACGTCGCCCGCTTCGCTGACAAGGGCGGCAGCGTGCGTGCAGCCGGTTTCGTCACCGAGGAGTTGCCGCTGGCGCATCGCGGCAAGCGCGTGGTCGATTCGGCGAAGGGAGAAGGAGGCAGTTGAGGGAAGCTTCGCCACGGGCCGGATGACTTCTGAAAGCTGGTCCACGCCGCAGAGCCCGCAGCCGGTCCTGCCCGTCATCGCGCGGCGGCGCTCCTTGAGACGCATGAAGCGTTCGGAGGAGATCTCCAGCTCCACTCTCAGTCCCCTGCAGGCAGGAAGAACGTCGATTCCGTAGATTTCCGACCGATCCCTGACGATTCCCTCCGTAAGGGAGAAGCCGACGGCAAATTCCTCAAGGTCTGCGGGGGTTGCCATCATGACAGCGTGGCTGATCCCGTTGTAGACGAGAGCAACGGGAACCTCCTCGGCGAGGGAATCCTCTGCCGGCCCGTAGGAACCGAGGCGCTTGGAAAAAACCACGGTGCGCCTTGTGCAGGGATAGGCTTCTTTCGCGTTTTCCATCATGTCGAACTGACCTCCGGATGCAAGCAAAATTTTCCCTGATGACGGATCAGGCCTTTGTTTCGAGATATTCGTCTTCAAGCGCCTGGAGCCTCACGGTGTCGGCCGCCGTCACGGGATCGTCCTCGATGTCGTCCTTTCGGAAGAGCGTGGGGAGGATGTGGCCGCATTGGTGGCAGACGTAAAGCGCCTCGCCATCCTCGCCTTCGCGGCTGATGTATTCGAAGTTCTTCGAGTCGCGGCTGCCGCAGGACGGGCAGCCGATCCGGTACCAGAGCCAGGTGCCGCCGCAGGTTCCGCAGACGAGACGGCGCTGCGAGCCGTGCGAAACGGTTTCCGAGATCCGGGCGATGGACGGCGTTCCCCCGCAGATGGGGCAGGAGGAGGAAAAGGCGAAGCGCTTTTCCTCGGATTCGAGCGACGCGAGAAGCGAGGACGCCTCGCGGGCCGCGCGGGAAACGAAGACCCTGATGGCGAGCGTGACGACAGGAATCACATAGAGGCCCGTCGCCTCGGCGGAAAGGCCGGGAACGTCCGATTCGGCGATCTGCTCGAGAAGCTCTTCCGGGGCCTTGCCGGCCAGTGCTTCGGCATTGCGGGGCAGGGCGGCTTCCCAGTCCAGATCGCGAAGCGCGGCACGGGTTTCCCCGTCGATCGCTTCGCCCGAGTCTTCGAGGAGCACCTGGAGAAGCCTGCCGCAGGCTTCGGCCAGGGATTTGCGCGGCACCTGGACGGGCGAGAGGCTGAAGGCCGTGGCGTTCCCCTTCCGCACTTCCTCCAGTTCTTCGCGGGAGAGCGTGCAGGAAGAGGCGGTTCCGAATTCGCCTTCCAGCTGCTTCACGCAGGCTTCCGCCGCGTCCGCGAGTTCGATGTCCTGCTTCAGTGCTTCGTCATTCATGTTTTCGTTTCCTGCGGGAGTTTTTCTCTTTGTTCGACTGCCAGCCGGAGGAAGAGCCTTCCTCCGGCAGGCAGCCTAGCTAGCTTTGGCAAAGGCACCGGGTTCTCCCGATGCCCCTGCTTTTCAGGCCGCCTACTTCTTCTCGGTCACGCCGTCGCCGGTGCCGAGCTTCGTGTTGGCCCAGTAGCCCCAGTGGTAGGCGGCGTCGGATTCCGAGACTTTCCCGTCGCCCCACATGAGGTTCAGCGTGCCCTTGTACGGACCGAACAGCCCGCCGCCAAGGTAGATGTGCCCGAGGCCGAACACGATGATCACGAAGAACCCGATGTCATGCAGGATGTGGGCCGCCCAGACGAGCGACATCGGCATGGCGATTCCCTTGGAGCCGGGAAGGATGCCCGCCTCGAGCCACATGACGAGGCCGGAAAGGGCCATGAGGATTCCCATGATCACGAGGCCGCCGTCAGCGAGGCGCTGGGCGCCCTTCACCTCATGCTGGGGCGGCATGTGGGTCGTCTGGGGCGTGAAGAGGTAAGGAACGAACTTCCTCGCGAATTCGAAGTCATCCTTGTCCCACTTTCCGAAGATGTTCTGCGCGAAGAGGTGCTTGGCACCCTTCGGGGAGCGGAGCAGCGCAAAGAGCGGAATGAGGATGAACGGAATCGCGGCGATCCTGTGGACCATGCGCATCGCGTAGGTGAACGAGCCCCCGAGCGCCTGGGAGACGGCCGGAACGAACACCGCGACGCCCGTGAGGGCGAGCACGATGCAAGCGATGGCGGCGACTCCGTGGGTGACACGGGCAAGCTTCGAGTGACGCTGGATGTAGCGTGTCATTTACTTTTCCTCCTTGCGGTTCTCGAGGGCGGCCTTGAGCTCGGCGTCCGCCTTGGCGCGCTGCTCGGGCGTCCAGTTCTTCTTCGCCTCGTCGATCGTCATTTCGTCGCGGTGGTACTTTCGGCCCGCGACCCAGGAGAGCGCGAGGCCGGCGACGGTCGCCGCGGCGACGACTCCGGTAACCGGGCGGATGACGTGGGAGAGGGAGTGAACGGCCTTCTTCTGCGGGTTCGTCGGGAGCCCGTATTTGCACACGAGAATCACGTGGAGGCCGCCCATTTCGTTTTCGCCGTACACCTCGGCCTTCTCGTAGCCCCTCTGCTTCAGGGCTTCGACGCGGGCCTTGGCGCGGGCGAGCATCGCCTCGCGCGTTCCGAACTGCAGCGCCTCGGGCTGGCAGGTCTTCACGCAGGCGGGCTTGCCGCCCTTTTCAAGCCGGTCCATGCACATCGTGCACTTGTCGATCCGATGGTCTTCGGGGCGGAACCTCGGGACATCGAACGGGCAGGCCGTGCGGCAGTACTGGCAGCCGTTGCAGGCTTCGGAGTTGAAGTTCACGACGCCGTTCTTGTCGTGGAAGAGCGCGCCCGAAGAGCACGCCTCGACGCAGGCGGCGTCCGTGCAGTGCATGCAGGAGCGGCGGCCGATCGCCCAGTTGATCGGCTGGAACTTGTTCCCGGAATCCTTCTCCGAGAATGTCTGGATGAGGCGGGTGTTCCCGTCGAGGTCGGCGGGGCACTGGAGCGACCCGGTGAATTCGCCCTCGTTATGCCCGAGGGGCGAGGGAAGGCGGTTCCACTGCTTGCAGGCGACCTGGCAGCCCTTGCATCCCGTGCAGAGGCTCGAGTCGAAGTAGATGGCGTAATCAGTTGGCTTTGCCATTTTTCATGTTCTCCTGGTTCGTCCTCTGTCAGGCCTTTTCCATGTTGACGAGGAAGGCCTTGTATTCCGGAATCTGGGAGTTGGGATCCCCGACGTTCGGCGTGAGATCGTTCATCGTGTACTTCTCGCTCGCGTACTTCCCGATGAAGGAGAAGTGGTGCGGGCAGCCGATGATGTGATAGAGCTTTCCGCCGACCGTGACGGGCTTCAGGCGCTTCGTCACCATGGCGGGGACCTTCACTTCTCCCCGGTTGTTCCAGAGCCGGACGATGTCCTTGTTGCGGATGCCCTTTTCCTTCGCGAGTTCTTCGCTGATCTCGACGAAGGGCTTCGGGCTGATCTCAAGGAGCCACGGGCAGTTGCGGGTCTGTCCGCCGGTCTGCCAGTGTTCGACCACGGAGTAGGTCGTCGCGATGTAGGGGAACTTGGACGAGTCGCCGCGCTTCACGGACGGATCCTCGGTGTACATCGCGCAGGGGTTGTTCTGCCGCCCGTTCATCTCGTTCTTCACGGGGGATTCCCACGGCTCGTAGTGTTCGGGGAAGGGGCCGTCCGCCATGCCGTGCGTCGGCATGACGCGGGAAACCTGCTCCCAGGTCATGAAGAAGGCCTTGTTGTTCGGGGGAACGGGCTTGCCGTCCTTCGCGGCAACGAAGTCCGGAACGTCATTGCAGATCCACTTCCCTTGGGCCTCGTCCCAGTGCAGGAGATCCCGCTTCGGGTTCCAGGGGCGGCCCTTCATGTCGGCGGAGGCGCGGTTATAGATGATGCGGCGGTTCGCGGGCCAGACAAACGCCCAGTTCGGGAAGACGCCGAGGCCGGAAGGATCGGAGTTGTCGCGGCGGCCGACCGGCTGCTTCGTGTGGTCGTACGGCGCGTCATCGTTGTTCCAGTACCCGACATAGATCCAGCAGCCGCAGGCAGAGGTGCCGTCGGCGGCGAGGTCGTTGAAGGTCTTCAGGAACTTGCCGGTCACGGTGTTGTAGCCGTTCATCGCGCGGGCAACGCGCTCCATGCTCCACTTGCCGTCGACCTTGTAGTCCCAGTTCACCTTGGTGACCGCGTCCGGGCAGGCGCCGCCTTCCTTCGTGTAGAGGGCCTGGACACGGGTGAAGATCTCCGAGAGGATCTCGAGGTCCCACTTGCTGTCGCCGAGCGGCGGAACAGCCTGCTCGCGCCACTGCAGCATGCGGCCCGAGTTCACGATGGATCCGGGGCGCTCATAGATGAGGGCGGCCGGGAGCCGGTAGACCTCGGTCTTGCAGGCCTTCCTGTCAACGCCTTCCTCGACCCAGAAGTCGGAGGTTTCCGTCGGGAAGATGTCGGATACGACGAGCCAGTCGAGCTTGGAAAGGGCGCGGCGGATGTTCCCTGCGTTCGGGCCGGAATGCGCCGGGTTCATGCCCCAGCAGAAGTAGCCCTTGATCTTGCCCTTTCGCATGTCGTTCCAGGTCGGAATGCAGGAAGCGTTCCGGTACTCGTGCGGGAGCTTCGGCACCCAGTCGTAGCCGTAGTCGTTCTCGACCGTGGCGTTCTGCCCGTACCACTCCTTGAGAAGCGAAACCATGAACTTCGGCTTGTTCACGTAGTAGCCGTCGGCATAGGTTTCCTTCGCGAGCCAGTCGGCGAGGGTCGCGTGCTTCGCCTGGCGCGGGTAGTTCATGTATCCGGGGAGGCCGTCAGAGGTCGCCGCGATGTCGGTCGCGCCCTGGACGTTCGGTTCGCCGCGGAGCGCGTTCACGCCGCCGCCGGGAACGCCGACGTTGCCGAGGAGCAGTTGCAGGAGCGCCATGGCGCGGCAGTTCTGGGCGCCGTAGGTGTGCTGGGTTTCGCCGAGCGCGTAGAGGATCGTGCCGACGCGCTCAGGCTTTCCGGTCGAGGCGTAGACCGAGTAGACCTTCTCGAGGACTTCCTTGTCGATGCCGGTGACAGAGGAGACCTTGTCAAGGGTGTAGCGGCTGTAGTGCTTCTTCAGGAGCTGGAAGACGCAGTTCGGGTCCTTCAGCGTGGGGTCCTTCTTCGGAACGTGGAGAGTCGGCGTCTTGAAGGCGGGCGTTCCGGGCTTCTTCACCCAGGCGAACGTGCCGGACGTGTTCCACTCGAGGTCGTGGTCGATCTGGTAGCCCCAGGTCGTGTCCTCGTACTTGCGGGTTTCGGGGTTGTAGCCCGAGAAAAGCCCGGTTTCCGGGTCGAACTTGAACTCGGGGTTGATCAGGTAGGAGGCATTCGTGTAGTTGAGAACGTACTCGTGTTGCCAGAGGTCTTTCTCGATGATGTAGTTGAAGAGGCCCCCGAAGAACGCGATGTCGGTGCCCGGGCGGATGCAGGCGTAGAGGTCGGCCTGCGCGGCGGAGCGCGTGTAGCGGGGGTCGACGACGATCCAGGTCGCGCCCTTGCGGGTTGCTCGCTCGACGAAGCGCGAGGAGAGCGGGTGGTTCTCGACGTTGTTCGAGCCGATCGAGAGCACGACGTCGGCGTTCTGGATGTCCTCCCAGTGGGAGGTCATGGAGCCGCGGCCGAAGGTAGGGGCGAAGCCCGCCGGCGTGGAGGAGTGGCAGACGCGGGTCTGGTTGTCGATGTTGACCGACCCGAGCGAGCGGCAGAACTTCTGCACGAGCCAGGCTTCCTCGGTCTGCAGCTGCGAGGCGCCGTAGCTCGCCATGCCGTCGTTGCGGTTCACCGTGACGCCGTCTTCCTTCTCAACAAAGCATTCGTCGCGGGTCTTCTTGATGTGGCGGGCGATCTCTTCGAACGCCTTGTCCCAGCTGATGTCTTCCCACTTGTCGGAGCCGGGGCGGCGGACCTGGGGCTTCGTGAGGCGGGCTTCGTTATGCTTCACCTTCCGGTCGGGCGTGATGACGTTCCGGAGATTGAACATCGTCGCGCCCTTGGGGCAGAGGCCTCCGAGGTTGACCGGAGCGTCCGGGTCGCCTTCGAGGTTCACGAGTTCGCCGTCGCGGACCGAGCAGATCACGCCGCAGCCGCCGGAGCAGTAGCAGCAGACGTTCGTGTATTCCTTCGTGGAAACGAGCTTGTAGGGCTTCTTTGCCGTGTCAGCAGCAGAACTGCCGGCCGGGGAAGCATGAGCGGCGGCAGCAAAGCCGCCGGTGCCGGCAACCAGGCTGCGCCGGAAGAAGCTTCTGCGGGTTAATCCCATGGAAATCTCCTGATTCTCTCTTGCGAGCTTTTCGTTTTAGTACGCGAGAAGTCTATGGCTCGGAAAAAGAAGAAAAAATTCCGCAATGGAGTTAAAAACCCAAGGGAAAAGCACTAGTATTTCGTTCTTTAAATTCATTAATTATTAAAACTGCAAAAAAGGCCTCTCGGTACTGTCATCGGGAGGCCTTTTCCCTCTGC
>CADBTW010000096.1 GCA_902797695.1 uncultured Sutterellaceae bacterium | reverse complement strand
TCGTCGGGCCGAAGCGGCCTCGCGGCAGGCCGCGCAAAAACAACGTCACTCCGGATGTTTAGTTCCAAAAATTGGGATCTTTCTACTACAATGAATTCACCTAATGGGTGCATTTCAAGGCAACGGACTGCCATTCCATGAAGCCCCCGAAGAAATTCTTTCCTGCAGTTCTTGCCGCCGTCCTTGCCATCGGCTTTGGCTCGGTCTCTGCTAAGGGAGAAGTACTTTCTGACACCGAAGTGCGGATCGGCCTCGTCGAAGAACCGAGTCCTGCGTTCTACGCCGATGTGTTTGGCCCGACGATCAATTACCTGAGGGAAAAGCTCCCAGGCCTTCGTTTTAAGACCAGGGAGCTCAGCTACGACGGTTTCAGGAAGTCGGCAGAAGGAAAAGAGCTCGACTTCTTTATCGCACCGAGCGGCATCTATGCCAACGCGGAATCGCAGTACGGCGCGCGGCATCTCGCGACTGAAAGCGTCAACCAGTCGGACGACCCAGCCCACGCTGTGGCTGGTGCGGTCGTCATCAGGGCCGATGATCAAAGGTTCCGGAAGCTCGGAGACCTGAAAGGCGCGAGCGTGGCCTCGGAGAACGAACAGTCGTTCCAAGGGTGGCTTGCCGTACTCGGGGAGATCCATCGCCAGGGTTTTGATCCTGAGCACTTTTGGGGAAAGGAATTTTTCACGCAGTACCAGCTCCCGAACGCCGCCTCACTTGTTCTCGCTGGGGAGGCCCATGCCGCAGTGATCGAAGCCTGCGAACTCGAGGAATTGGAACGTTCAGGTGCAGTTCCCGCTGGGAGCCTCCGCGTCATTTCCCCTAAAAGCGACTCCCTTTCCTGCTGGCATACGACCGCGACTTATCCCGGCACGGTCTTCGCGAGTCTTCCGAGAGCGAACCCTGGAATCGTGAAAAAGGTCGCTGTCGCGCTCCTCTCCATGCCGAAGCTCGAAAACGGCTCTTCCTGGGGGTTCGCGAGCGACTTCACTTCGGTGCAGAAGCTTTACAGCGATCTGAAGACCGGTCCCTACGCATATCTTCGCGAGTGGAGCGCCGCAGCGCTTTGGGCGAAATGGCAGTGGGTGCTCTGGCTTGTCCTCGCGGCGGCAGCGTTCGCAACCTTCCACATCCTTCGGGCGAACCGGCTTGTCAGGCTCCGGACCGAGGAACTTGAACGCACCGTCGCTGAACGCGACCGGATAGAGAATCTTGCGCAGAAAGACCGTGAAAGGCTCGTGCAGCTGGAGCGTGCCGGAGTCGTTTCGCAACTCTCCGGAATGCTCGCGCACGAAATCCGGCAGCCCGCTGCCGCCCTTGTGAACTATGCCGGCGGTTTCAGGCTCTACATGAAGCAGAAGGGGGTAAAGGATCCCGTGGCAGAAGAGGCCACCGCCGCCATTGTCGAAGGGGCCAAGCGGATCTCTGACATCATCGAGCACGTCAGGCGCTACGCAAAGCAGCAGCAGAGCGTCCAAAAGCCTGAAAGGCTGGACGAGATCCTGAGGCACACCCTGCAGACCTTTTCCCATACCACTCTTGGAAAATCCGTTCCTGTTTCCTGCGGGCCGCTAGAGGAAGCCTGGGTAAATGCCGACGCTCTCGAGATCGAGCTCGTCATCATGAACCTGCTCCGCAACTCGGCATCTGCCGTGAAACCGCGCAAGGAGCCGAAAATCTCGGTCGACCTCAGTCGGGCTGATCTAGCCGGGAACCGTGCGTGGCGCATCACTGTCACAGACAACGGCCCCGAGATCACGGACGAAGCCTTTGCGCTTCTCTCGAAACCCGTGATCAGCAAGAAGTCGGACGGTCTTGGCCTCGGGCTTTCGCTCTCGAGGATCATCATCGAGAAGCACGCCGGACGTCTTTCCTTCGAACGGGCCCGAGGGGGCGGCCTTTCGGCCTCTGTTACCCTGGGGGCGCTTGAGGAAAAGGAACTGGAGGACGGAACCGTCAGAAAAGGAGAAACGCCATGAACGGAACGCAGGACCTTGGCCTCTCGCCGCTTGTCCGCATCGTGGACGATGACGAGGACGTGCGGAAATCAGTCGAATTCGTCCTTCGGATTGCCGGCATGCAGAGCGTGCTTTACGCGGACGCGGAGAGTTTCCTTGAGCGGGATGACTTCTCGCGGCCCGGCTGCGCCTTCATCGACATTCGGATGCCGGGAATGAACGGAATGGAACTGCAGAAGGCAATGCAGTCACGCGGGATCACGCTTCCGATCGCTTTCCTCACCGGGCACGGCGACATCGACATGGCTGTCCTCGCCATGAAGCGGGGAGCCGCAGATTTCATCCAGAAGCCGTCGGACCCGGAACGGCTGCAGGAAACCGCCCGGAAGCTGATCGCGCTTGACCTGAAGGCTGTCGCGAAAAGGAGCGAGGTCGAGGAGAAAAGGAGGATTTTCGAAACGCTCACCACGCGAGAGAAAGAGGTCGCCATAGCCGTTTCAGGAGGAGAACTGAACAAAGTTGTCGCGGCGGAACTCGGGGTTACGGAACAGACCGTGAAGATCCACCGGGCAAACGCCCTCAGGAAGCTTGGCTGTCGGTCGCTCGTGGAACTCTCCGATTTCCTTCGGGATATCGGGGAAACGGGACGGGAGGACTAATGAAAGCGGTAGATGAGCTTTCCCGAAGAGCGCTCCTGGGGACCGCCGTCGCAGGTGCTACTCTTCACTCTCTCCCCGCGTCGGCAGGGTTCTTCACGGGTTTTGGTTCTGAAGCGGACGTCATCGTTGTAGGAGCCGGTGCTGCAGGGCTTTCCGCCGCAGTGTCCGCAGCGGAAGCAGGGGCTTCTGTTCTGGTACTCGAGAAAATGCCGTCAATCGGAGGCGATACGCTGATTTCCGGCGGTTTTTTCGCCGCGATCGACCCCGAAAGCCAGGCCTCTTCCGGTGTTTCGGATAACGAGGAGCTCTTCTTCCGGCAGACCTACGAAGGGGGAGATCGCGTGGCTGACCCGAAGCTTGTCCGAGTCCTCGTCCACGAGGCGACAGCCTCTTTCCACTGGCTTCAGGGGATGGGCATGCGGTTCCAGCCCGGGGTCATCGAAATCTACGGGGCCCACTGGAAGCGCTGCCATAAGCCGCTCCTTCCGGCGGGAAGTGGCTATATTCAGGCGCTCTCCGCCAGGGCCCTGAAGCTCGGGGTGAAAATCAAGAAGAACGTGAAGGTTGTTTCCCTGAGATTCAACCGGAGAAGGTGCGTCGGAGTCGAAGCGGAGGAGGGGGGAAAGAAAGAGTTCCTTCGCGCCCGGTGCGGGGTTGTGCTCGCGGCCGGAGGGTTCGGCTCAAACCCCTCGCTCGTAAAGAAGTTCGCCCCCGGTCTCTCGAACCTGACGAGCGACAATTCGCCCGGGTCAACAGGGGAAGTGATGCTCGCAGCTGAAGCGGCCGGCGTGATGCTCCGCGACATGCAGTACATCCAGTGCCTCCCGGGATGCCCTCCCGGCAGGACCCACCGCGTTCGTCTTCATAACGACGTCTCCCGGTTCATCTTCGTCGACGGGAACGGGCACCGTTTTGTCCGCGAAGACGCAAGGCGAGACGTCATTCGCGACAAGGTGCTCGAGCTTCCGGAGCGCCTTGCATACAGCATTGCGGACAACGCGGGCCTCAGAAGCTACAACATGCTGATCCAGAAGGAAGCATGGAAAGGCATCGAGACAGGGGACGCCTGGATGGCCCGATCCATCCCGGAACTTGCACGGAAAATGGGACTCCCCGCAGCGGAACTTTCCGCAACTGTCCGACGCTACAACGCCGCGGTCGACCGCCGCCGGGACTGGCTAGGGAAAAGCCCGGCGGAGCTCAGGTTCCGGATCGAGAAGCCGCCTTTCTGGGGGTGCTACGCCGGCATGGCCGTGCACTACACGATGGGCGGGATCGCCATCAGCCCGAAGGCCGAGTGCCTCGGAAAGGACGGGAAGCCTGTTCCGGGGCTCTGGGCCGCAGGCGAGATCACGGGCGGCGTACATGGAGCGAACCGTCTGGGAGCGAACGGGATTGCTGACGCAGTGTCCTTCGGCCGGATTGCCGGAAGGGAAGCCGCGAAGAGCGTCTGACTGCGGCTTGTTCGATAAGGGCCTGAGTTCACTAGGGCAGATTCCTTAAACCTTGGTATAAGGAAAAAGGACTACCCCTCCCGCATAATGGTTATCAGGCAAGGTGGAAAGGGCCAAATGCCCGCTTCCTTGCCGGAAAACCTATTACAGGAGAGACTCATGGCTACGAATTTGTCACGCCGTCATTTTCTCGGCTCGGCTGCGGCCGCCGGGACGGCGGGGTTCCTCACTTCCGTTTCGCTCCCTGCGTCCGCCATTCCCTGCGGCGCACCCACGAAGTTCGATGAAACCGTCGACACGATCGTGATCGGTGCCGGAGGCGGCGGTCTTGCCGCCGCTGTCGCTGCTGCACAGCACGGCGTGAAGAACATCGTCATCCTCGAGAAGATGCCGTTCTACGGCGGCAACACCCAGATTTCAGGCGGCGGCTTCAATTCTGTCGACCCCGTTCGCCAGGGTCGCCAGAAGATCAAGGACAGCCCTGAACTCCATGCGAAGAACACGCTGAACGGCGGCGACAACATCGCTGATCCGGCCCTCGTGAAGCGTATGACTGAGAATTCCTACGCCGCCATCACCTGGCTGCAGGACATGGGGATGAAGTTCAAGGACGATGTATACCAAATTTACGGCGGCCTCTATCCCCGCTGCCACGCCCCGTTCGGGTCTCTCGGTTCCGACTACATCAAGGTCCTGATCCCGCAGACGAAGAAGTACGGGATTGAGATCCGCCTGAAGTCCCGCGTCTGCCGCCTGTTCCGTGAAGGGAATCTGGAAGGGAAGGTGATTGGCCTCGAGTATGTCGACGCCGAAGGCAAGCACAAGACCATGAAGGCGACCCGCTGCATCGTTGTCGCGACCGGCGGTTTCGGTGCGAACCCCGAGATGCGCTCCCGCTACGATCCGCGCTTCAAGAACCTCACGACGACGAACCTGCCCTGCTCGACCGGCGACCTGATTCCGATTTCCGAGGACATCGGTGCCGACGTGACCGGCATGGACTTCATCCAGTGCAACCCTGGCTGCCCTCCTGGACGCACGCACCGCGTGATCATGCACCTCTACGCGGCGAACTTCATCATGGTCGGGCCCGACGCGAAGCGCTTCGTGGCTGAGGACTCCCGCCGTGACGTGATTCGTGACGCGATTCTCGCGCTCCCGAAGCAGACCGGCTTCTCCATCGTTGATGAGCGCGGTTTCGAGGCCCTGAACCCCGGCCATCAGGCTGGTGCGAAGAAGGGGCTCCAGACCGGTGACGCATGGACCGCGAACACGATCGAAGAGCTCGCGAAGAAGATGGGGCTTGATCCCAAGGCCCTTCGTGCGACGATCGACGAATTCAACGCCGGCGTCGACGCGAAGAAGGACAAGATGGGCAAGGCTCCGCGCAACCTCACGAAGATCGAACGCGCTCCGTTCTGGGCCTGCTACGCCGGCATGTCCGTCCACCACACGATGGGCGGCCTCCGGATCAACACGAAGAGCCAGGTGATCGACCGCTACAACAAGCCGATTGAAGGGCTCTACGCAGTGGGCGAAGTGACCGGCGGCATCCACGGGACGAACCGTCTCGGCGGCAACGCGATCTGCGACATCTTCTCGAATGGACGCCTTACGGGCATCATCATTTCGAAGCTCTAAGCTCAGTTCTCTCCCTGAGCATGCTGCGGGATGAAAACCGCAGTCGGGCCCCGTCAGAATTTCTGACGGGGCCTTTTGCAAAGTACCTTTCGTCGCTGAGCAATGATTGCTGCAGGAGAGCGATTCCCCATCTACTTCTCCTCGACGAATTTCCGAACGGACTCCTGGTCGTCTTTAGCCTGAATTTTTCATGAGACCCCTTGGTTGGAAGCTCCAAGGGGTTTCTGATTTTAAGCAATAAAAAGAGGCTTTAAGCTCTA
>CADBTW010000095.1 GCA_902797695.1 uncultured Sutterellaceae bacterium | reverse complement strand
GACCATTTTTCCATGACTCCACCGAACCACTGCACAGCGAATGACAAATTTGGAAGATTTTTCTTCGACTAGCTAAACCCTTGTCCCCACAATCGAAGAGAATGGCCTACAACGGTTCCTTTTCACCGTTTCCCCTTCGGAAGAAGGGCGAAAAACTCCCCCCGCTGAAGGAGCGGCTCGCGAAGATCGGGCTCGTGACGGACTGGGACTATGTGCTCCACCTGCCGCTTCGCTATGAGGACGAAACCCGCATCACCCCGATTTCTGAACTTGTCGCGGGGATTCCCGCCCAAGTTGAAGGCGAAGTGACGTCGCAGCGGGTCACGCCGCGCTCCCTCACCGCCACGGTGTCGGACGGTACGGGGCTCCTCCAGGTGCGGCTCATCCACTTCTATCCCTCGCAGGCGTCGCAGCTGAAGGAGGGTTCGAGGGTCCGGCTCTACGGCGAACCCCGGGGATCCTGGGGCGGAATGCTCGAAATGGTCCACCCGAGGATCCGGCGCGCGCTCGAGCGGGACGAGGACCTTCCGAAGACCCTCACCCCGGTGTACCCGGCGGGGGAAGGCATCACGCAGCCCTGGCTCCGGAAGCGGATTTCCCGCGCCCTTCTCGACGTGACGCTGAAGGACTTGCTCCCCGAGGACATGCGTAAGCGCCTTGGGCTTCCGACCCTTGAGGAGTCGCTCCGGTTCCTTCACCATCCGCCCCGCGGCACGACGCTCTCCGACCTCGACATGCGGACCTGCCCCGCGTGGAAGCGCCTGAAGTTCGACGAGCTCCTCGCGCAGCAGCTTGCCCTCCGGCATTCGAGGTCGGAACGGAGGAAAATCGCGGCACCGGCACTTGTCCCGAATGACGGAGGGGCGCTCGAAGGAAAGTTCCTCTCCTCGCTCCCCTTCCGCCTCACGCGTGCCCAGGAGAGGGTCTGGCGCGAGGTGGCGGCGGACCTCGGGAAACCCGTTCCCATGAACCGCCTCGTCCAGGGGGACGTCGGATCGGGGAAGACGGTGGTCGCGGCGCTCGCCGCGCTCCGAGCCGTGGAAGCGGGCTTCCAGGCGGCCATCATGGCGCCGACCGAAATCCTCGCTGAGCAGCACTACATCGGCATATCCCGCTGGCTCGATTCGCTCGGGATCCGGACCGTCCTCGTTTCAGGCAGCCAGCGCGCGGCCGAGAAGCGCGCGGCGCTCGAAGCCGTCGCGAAGGGCGAGGCGCAGGTCGTGATCGGCACCCACGCCCTCATCCAGAAGGGGGTCTCGTTCCAAAAGCTCGGGCTCGCGATCATCGACGAGCAGCACCGGTTCGGCGTCTCGCAGCGGCTCGCGCTCCGCGCGGGGGACGGACTCCTCACGCCGCACCTTCTCATGCTTTCCGCGACCCCGATCCCGAGAACCCTCGCGATGAGCTACCTCGCGGACTTCGACGTTTCCGTGATCGACGAGCTGCCGCCGGGACGCGTCCCGGTATCCACAAAGCTCCTCTCGATCGCGAAGCGAGACGCGCTGATCGCGGGGATCGGACGCGAGATCGCCCGCGGGCGCCAGGCTTACTGGGTCTGCCCGCTAGTCGAGGAGAGCGAGGAGCTCGACCTCGCGGCGGCAAAGGAAACGTTCGAGGAGCTGAAGGCCGCGCTTCCGGGAGCGACGGTCGGGCTGATCCACGGCGAACTGCCCCAGGAAGAAAAGGAAGCGGTGATGGACTCGTTCAAGTCGGGACAGACGAGCCTCCTCGTCGCGACCACAGTGATCGAAGTCGGGGTTGACGTCCCGAACGCTACGATCATGGTGATCGAGCACGCAGAACGGTTCGGGCTCGCGCAGCTCCACCAGCTACGCGGCCGAATCGGCCGAGGCGACCAGAAGAGCTGGTGCATGCTGCTCCACGGCGAGCCGCTTTCGGAGAACAGCCGAGAACGGCTGAACGTGATCCGGAACAGCACGGACGGGTTCGAAATCGCGAGGCGAGACCTCGAGATCCGGGGCCCGGGGGAATTCCTCGGGGCGAGGCAGTCGGGCGTTCCGATGCTGCGGTTCGCGAGCCTCGAAGAGGACGGGAAGCTCCTCGAGGAAGCCCGGAACGCGGCTGACGAGTGGCTGCGGCGCGACCCCGGCTCGGCCCTGAAGCACGCCGGGCGCTGGTTCTCGGGGCGCGAGGGGTTCCTCGGCGCCTAGGGCCGGAAGCGCCCGGGAGTGCCGCGAAGGAAATCAATGGCCGTGCCCGTAGTCGCGCGGCCCGAAGATCGCGCTCCCGACGCGGACCATCGTGCTCCCGCAGCGGATCGCGGCTTCGAAGTCGCCGCTCATTCCCATTGAAAGCGTGTCAAGCGCGAGCCCCTCGGCGTTTGCCTCGTCGAAAAGCCGCTTCATCGTGCGGAAGGGAGCCTGCTGCGCCTCGGGATCCGTGCAGGGCGCCGGGATCGTCATGAAGCCCCGGAGCCTCAGCCGCGGAAGCGCCGCCACTTCGCGCGCGAAGGCGACGGCCTCTGCTGGCGTCACGCCGCTCTTCGACTCTTCGCCATCCACGTTCACCTCGACGAGCACGTTGAGAGGCGGCATTCCTTCTGGGCGCTGCGAGGAAAGGCGTTCCGCGATCTTCAGCCGGTTCACGCTCTGCACCCAGTCGAAGCGCTCGGCGACGGGCCGGGTCTTGTTCGACTGCAGGGGGCCGATGAAGTGCCACGTGAGCCTGAGCTCCGGGTGGTTCTCCCGGAACCAGTCCACCTTGTCGCAGCCTTCCTGCGCGTAGTTTTCCCCGAATGCGGAAAGCCCGGTTCCGACCGCCTTCAGCACGGCGTCCGCGGGGAACGTCTTGCTTACGGCGAGCAGCGTGACTTCCCCCCGGTCTCTTCCGCAGGAAGCGCAGGCCTCGACGACGCGGTCCTCCACGCCTTTCACCCGCCCCTCAATTCCTGGTTTCAAAACCGACATTTGTCCCTTCTTCTTCCTGCTTTCCGGGCGGGAAGCTTTGCGTCACTCCGCGGATTAGCCCGGATAGGCTATGGAGCGGATGCCCGCAAGTCGCTCATTTCGCCGGTCAGCAAAGTCTAGAAAAATAGAAATTAAATTCTTTTTAAATCAAATTGTTACGATTAATCTTCGCAAAATCGGTCCTTGTTTTTTTCTTAACTAAAGGGTTTACCCTTAAAAAACCCGCATGGACCGACTCGCGCGACGCTCCATAGAATAGCCCCGGTTTTCGGTAGGGAAAGCCGAAAAGCCAAAAAAAGCACGCACTGGCCCGGCTTTCCCAAAAAAGCACATTCCTCTCAAACAGAACAAGCAAAGGTTCGCCAGCCGCAAGCCAGGGTGAGCCGGAAAGCAATCCAAGCGAAAATGACGATCAGGAAAAAAGTTGCAGCGGCTGCCGTCGCAGCCTCCATTCTCTCGCTCTCCGGGGAAGCGCTCGCGGGCGGCTTCCAGCTGAACGAGCAGTCTGTCACGGGCCTCGGCCGCGCCTATGCGGGCCAGGGCATCATGGGCGACGACCTGTCGGCCGCCTGGTACAACCCCGCCGGCCTCACGCTGCTTCCCGGGACGCAAATTCAGCTCGGGGGCTACACGAACAACCTCGACATCGACTACGAGGGGAAGAGCGGCGCGACCGAGAACGGCCGCAAGCGCACATCCCCGATCCTTCACGAGTACATCACCCACCAGTTCTCGGACAATATCTGGGGCGGGCTCGCCGTCATCATGCCCTTCGGGCTTTCCGACTCTTACGACAAGGACTGGGAAGGCGCGGCGCGCGGCTATGACGCCCGCCTCATGACGATCGCGATCAACCCCTCGATCGGCTGGAAGCTGAACGAAAAGGTTTCGCTCGGCGCGGGGTTCACGGCGCAATACATCGACGCAACGGTTTCGATGAAGCGCTCGATGCTCGGGCAGAACGTCTACACGAGACTCAACGACGCGACCGACTGGGGCTACGGCTGGAATGTTGGCGCCATGTGGTCTCCCACCGACTCCTTCCGGCTCGGCTTCGGCTATCGCGGCTCCTTCACCCACAAGGCGCACGGGAATGTGAAGTTCTCGACTGACGAAAAGGGCAGCAAGACCGCGGCCGCCGCGGCCGCCGCAGCGCGCTCTAACCCGCAGATGGCGGCAAGGATGGTTGCCGCGATGCAGCAGCTCGGGGTCTCCGCCGCAGACATGATGTCGCTCGCGCAGGGAGGGAGCATCACCCTGGACGGTGGCGCCCAGATGGATTCGCCCGCTTCCGCGCACGTCTCCTGGGTCTGGAAGTATTCTCCGAAGCTCCGGCTCTCCGGCTCTGTCCGCTGGACCGACTGGAGCAGCTTCGACAAGCTGATCATCAACGCGGGTTCCCTCCCGCACAGCGAAACCGACGTGCCGATGAAGTGGCGCGACTCGTGGTTCTTCTCGCTCGGCTACGACCTCGACATCACGCCGAAGTGGACGATCCGCGGCGGCGTCGCCTACGACCGCTCGCCTATCGGGAACTCGCGTTACCGCACGGCGCTGATCCCTGACGCGAACCGTGTCTGGGCGACGCTTGGTGCGACCTACCGCTTCGACGAGCACTGGCAGTTCGACCTCGCGGCGACCCACATCCACGGGATCGGCAACCGGGACCTCTACGCCTCTCCTGATTCCGAGAAGATCGGCCGCTACAAGAAGCTGAACTGCTACATGGTGGGCGCCGGGATCGTCTACCGGTTCTAGGAAAGAGGGCACCCGGGCGTGGGGAACCCCTCCCCACGCTCTCGCAGCGAATTCCAAAGGGCTCCGGGCATCCTCGCCCGGGGCCTTTTCTCGCACCTCGTCTACAATCCGGTTCCATCATGGAAACCGTACTTCTTCACAGCTGCTGCGCTCCCTGCTCGGGCGCGATCCTCGAGTGGATGCGCTCGAACGGGATCGAACCCGTCCTCTTCTACTACAACCCGAACATCTTCCCGGAAGAGGAGTACCTCGCGCGGAAGAACGAAATCAACGAGTACGCCGGGCGCCTCGGCATCCGGGTGATCGACGGGGACTGGAACCACGACGCCTGGCGGGAAGCCGTGAAGGGGCTCGAAGAGGAGCCCGAACGCGGGGCGAGATGCCTGCAGTGCTTCAAAGTGCGGCTGCTCGAAGCGGCCCGCACCGCGTCAGCGCTCGGCATCCGGCGCTTCGCGACCACCCTCGCCTCAAGCCGCTGGAAGCGGCTGGACCAGGTGGCGGAGGCCGGAGCCTGGGCCGCAGCCCGGTACCCCGGGGTCGAGTTCTGGGACCGGAACTGGAGGAAGGGGGGACTGCAGGCGCGGCGCGGGGAAATCATCCGCGAGTGCCGGTTCTATAACCAGCTGTACTGCGGGTGCGAATTCTCGATGAAGGGGCTGGACGAACGGATCGCGCGGCAGGCCCCTGAAGAGCGCGCCGCGCAGGCATTGGAACGGAACCGCCTTATCGCGCTCAGCTTCCCGAAAGCCGAGGCCTGAAGGCGGTCCGACCCGCTGCCCGGTCAGGAAGCCGGAGCGGAAAGGCCCGCTACCGCTGCGGGGTCTGAGAAGAGCGCCGCGGTGCCGAACCCGATGAAGACCAGCGCAGCGATCACGTGCACGGGTTTCATCGGGATCTTCCGCGAGAACCTGTCCCCGAGGAAAACGACCGGGGCGTCGGCGAGCAGCATGCCGACCGTCGTTCCCATCACGACCGGAACGACCGCCCCCACCTTCGCCGCGATCGCGATCGTGGCGAGCTGGGTCTTGTCCCCCATTTCGGCGAGGAAGAAAAGGACGAGGGTCGCCGCGAACACGCCGTACTTCCCCCACTTGTTCCTCGAGTCGTCGTCATCATCCTTGTCGGGAATAAGCATCCAGAGTCCCATGCCGATGAAGGAGACGACGAGCACCCAGCGGAGGACTGCCGGAGTGAGCCAGGAGTTGATCCAGTAGCCGAGGGCCGCCGCGATGAAGTGGTTGAAGAGCGTCGCCGCGATGATTCCGAGGACGATCGGGACGGGCTTCCTGTAGCGCGCCGCGAGCGCGAGCGCGAGCAGCTGGGTCTTGTCCCCGATTTCGGAGAGCGCGATCGCTCCCGTGCTGAGGAGAATGGTTTCAAGCATGAAGGGGTCTCTGGCGCCGGTCCCGGGACAGACAAAAAGGCCCGCTGGAAGGACTTGGGGCCGGCGTAGTTGTCGCCGCTTCCTGCAGGGCCCTTTGGTCTTGCCGGGTTCGCGCGAAGAAGCGCGAAGTCCTGCGCCACGGCCCTTTTCCGGCCAAGTGTGTTGACGCAGGCCGCGGCAGGGCGCCCTTTTTCCCGGGCTTCTCCTTTTCTCCTGCCGCGCAGCTACTCCCCAAAGAGGAAGGGGGCATTGTAACCTATTGGAGGAAAAAAACAATTTACCATTGCGTGATAGCTTCAAAGCCCTTGAAATTCCAGCTGTTTGTTATACAATATGGGTAGAGCATAACGAGTTGCAGCGGGTTTTCCGCCGGCATGCCAACCTGCCTACCCGGGCAAGGTGGAGAAGTTGGGCAGTACAGGATGCGGCTCCGGGCCACCGGGGCAAAAGTACGGGCGGGCGAAGCGATTCGCCCAGATATGAAGCTCCCGCAAGCGCCTGTCGCCCGGGAGCTTTTCTTATGCTCGGAATTCTTGTTTCGCCGCAAGGCCGGTCCTGAAAAGGAGAAGGACGCGCTCCCTGCGGCAGGGCTGGATTTGTTCCGTATTGCCGAGCCCCGGCATCTCGCCGAAAACGGCTAAAAAGGAGAAGCAGCAATGGCTAACCGTCTTACGATCAAGGGCCAGGTCACGGTTCCGAAGGAAATCCGGGACTTCCTCCACCTGAAGAGCGGCGGCTCCGCGATTGAATTCGAAATCGAGGAGGACGGGCGGGTCTGCATCCGGAAGGCGGACGCGGGGAAGCGCGGGAGGGAAGACTCCGGAAGGCGCCCGGGAGCCGACATCGTGAGCCTTCTCTCCGGAGTCTGCATATAGGAGCCATCTAGTTCCTTTGGTCTAGGTCTAAGAAACTCTTCTTCTTCAGTTTCGCTTAAGATACGAGTGATTCGGGTCAAACTACGTACGTAGTCCCACAGGGATAATCACTGGCAAAAGTGAAAAACTGCATGCATCCCGCACGGATGCAGGAAAAGAGGAGAAAGAACATGACTCAGCTTTCCCGTCGGACGATTCTGAAGGCCGGTGTTGCCGGCCTCGCCGCTTCGACTTTACCGGGAATCGCCTTCGCTCGCGCGAAGGACGGTCAGGCCGCGCTTGAGAAGGCAGCGAAGGAAGGCCGCCTCTACGACGCCATCGTGATCGGTGCCGGCGCCGCCGGCCTCACCGCCGCGATCAGCGCGATTGACAACGGCGCGAAGAACGTTGCGCTGCTCGAGCAGAAGGACCGTCCGGACGGCAACGCGATCTACGCGCTCGGTTCTGTCTGCGGCTGGGGCTCCAAGCGCCAGATCTCCGAAGGCATCAAGGACACCGCCGAGGACTTCTACAAGGCGATGATGCATGTCTCCAACGGCCGTGCCGACCCCGCTCTCACCCGCCAGTACACGAACGACATCCCGGCCGGCCTCGACTGGCTGCAGGAAGTGGTCGGCGTCAAGTTCGGCAAGGTGAAGCGCGCTCCCTACCCGCGCGAATTCCGCGTGAACAAGATCAACGGCGAGGGGATCACGGGCGGCGCCCAGCTTGTCCAGAAGCTGCTCGCGCTCGCGAAGAAGCGCGGCGTCAAGTTCCTCTGGGAGAACCGTGCGACCCGCCTCCTCACCGACAACAAGGGCGGCGTGATCGGCGTTGCCGTGATGACCCCTGAAGGCCGCAAGGCTTACTTCACGAAGGGCGGCGTCACGATCGCGACCGGCGGCTTCTCCGCGAACCCCGAGATGACCGACAAGTACATCGGCGGCTGGGCCTCCCGCCTCGCGATCCGCGGCTCCCGCTCGACCACGGGCGCGAACATCGCCCTCACCCTCCCGCTCAACGCGAAGATGGTGAACATGGACCAGTTCCACGCCGGCCCGATCATCGCCGAGACCCACGTGAACCCGAACGAAGTCCTCAACTCCGGCTACGGCATCATCGTTGACGCCCGCGGCAAGCGCTTCGTCGACGAGAAGAACACCTACGTGATCAAGGCGAAGGCCGCCGCGCAGCTCACGATCGAGAACAAGGCCTGGGCGATCGTCGACTCCGACTGCAAGGTGATCGACAAGATGACGAAGCGCTTCCAGCGCCTCAACACGAAGTACTACACGGCGAACACGATCGAAGAGCTCGCGAAGCAGATCAACATCGCCCCGGCGGTCCTCCAGAAGGACGTCGACGACTACAACAACGCCGTGAAGAACGGCACGCTGAAGCAGATGAATCCGCCCTGCTCCTACCCGAAGCCCTTCCCGATCGCGAAGGCCCCGTTCTTCGCGATTCCGTACGAGGGTGGCATGACCGCGACCTTCGGCGGCCCGCTGATCAATCCGAAGGCCGAGGTCCAGAGCCTCGAGGGAAAGAGCATCCCTGGCCTCTACGCGGCCGGCAACGCCGCTGGCGGCCTGTTCTTCCGCGACTACATCGGCGGCGCCCAGCTTGGCGGCGCCACGGTCTTCGGCCGCATCGCCGGACGCGAAATGGCCGCCCGCGCGAAGGCTGCGAAGTAATCCGCGCACGAACGTGAAGACAAGAAGGATTTCAGGAGATACATGATGAAAAAAGCTTTAGCTGTCCTCGCTGCCGTCGCTGTCGGCCTCAGCCTTTCCCTCTCCTCGGTCGCTGCCGAGAAGACGCTCGCCGAGCGCCACGGCAACGCTTGGCCGAAGAGCGCCAACGGCTATGTCGTGAAGGACCAGTGCAAGGCCTGCCACGGCGACTACGCGAAGCTCGCCGAGAAGACGAAGAACCTCGACCCGAACCCGCATAAGAGCCACCTTGGCGACGTCGACTGCCAGGAGTGCCACAAGGCGGACAAGGCGAAGCCTGAGCTTACGTGCAACCAGTGCCACAAGTTCACGATTCGCACCAAGGAAGCCGCGAAGTAGCTTGCTGGCAGCTTCCGTTCCGGGCCCCGGTGCGGGCCCGGTTCGACGAAGAGCAAAGGGCAGCCCTGCGGCTGCCCTTTCGCGTTTTCAGGCTGTGGCGGTCAGCTCCCGGGCTTCCGCGCGAACCGCGCGACCGTCTCCACGTGTAGCGTCCCCGGGAAGAGATCTACCGGCACCACTTCCCCGAGCCCGTAGCCGAGCTCCCTGAAGGCGGCAGCGTCGCGGACAAGCGCTTCGGGCCCGCACGCGATGTAGACCACTTCTTCCGGCGCCATCCCCGCGATCACCGCAGGAACCCCGGGAGCGAGCCCTTTCCGCGGAGGATCGACGAAAACCGAAGCCGGGCGGAGCCCTGCCCGGGAGAGCTCTGGCAGCACCACCTCCGCCGGGCCGCAGACGAATTCCGCGTTCGCTGCCCCGTTCCTCTCCGCGTTCCTTCGCGCTTCCTCGACTGACGAAGGCACCACCTCGACCCCGACCACCCGGGCCGCTTCACGCGCGAGGAGGAGCGAAATCGTCCCGACGCCACAGTAGAGATCGAGCACGAGGCTGCCCTTCGCCGCACGGGCTACCCCGATCGCGATCCTGTAGAGCACCGGGGTCATCGGAGTGTTCACCTGGAGAAACGTTTCCGGCCGCACTTCGAACGAGGCGCCCTCGATTTCCGCTTCGACGCTCCCGCAGCCGAACAGCACGCGGCTTTCCTCGCCGAGCGCGAAGTTCCCGCCGCGGCTTTTCAGCGAGACGACGGCTCCGGTGAGGCCGGCGTTCCTGAGCGAAGAGGCGAGCCCCTCCTCGACCGCCTCCCCGAGGGCCGAGGTCACCGTGAGGGCTGCGAGCCTTCCCCGGGTCCCGGCCCGCATGAGAAGCGAGAAGAGAGGCCCGGAGGGCGAAGCGGAAAGACCCGACCGGCGCGCCCAGGCGAGGACCGACTCGGCCGCGCCCCCCATCCACTCCGGGCACTGCGGGCAGCGGAGGGTTCCCTCCGCCACTTCGTGGGTTCCTGCCCGGTACATTCCGAGCCGAAGCGCACCGCCCGCGCCCGAGAAGTAAAGGATCGACTTGTTCCTGAAGCCCTCCTCCCGGTCCCCCGCCATTCCGAGGACGTCCCCAATCACAGCGTCCGGAAATCCCCCCTCGCGGAAGAGTTTCCCGAGAAGACGCTTCCTTGCCGCCCGTTGGGCGGGGGGCGTGAGACCTCCGAGGGGACATCCGCCGCACGCTCGGGCGGCTGGGCACGGGGGATTCCTCCGGCCGGCCGCGGGCGAAAGAACGCGCACAAGCTTCCCCTCAAGGGAATGAGCCCCCTTCCGAGGGGATGCGACCCGTGCTTCCACGAGGTCCCCGGGCAGGGCGCCCTCCACAAAAACCCGGCGGAGGCCGCCCTCGGAACGAACCCACGCGACTCCGGCACCGCTCTTCGCCGCCTCTTCGATTTCGAGCCGCGCAAGGCCGGGGGAACCGCCAGAAACCTTTTTCTCCATCTCAGGGATGCCTTGAGGATTGTGCGGCGTGCACTTCCGCAGGTAGGGGCTAACCGGGCTCAAAGGATGCTCCCGCCCGGCTGCGGGCAGACAGCCCGGGAACCCGGAAAGCCGAAAATTTTTGCTTTTTCGAAAAAGAGCTGATAAAGTACCCGACAGATTCACTCGGATTTAAGTCCGGCACAAACTAAAACTTAAACTGCGGGTGAGCCCGATCATCCGCATCCAAGGTACTTTCGGCGGGCGCGTGCACAAGCGCCTCGCTTCAGGAGATTTTAAGTGACTATCTACAAGTCGGTTTCCGACCTCATCGGCAACACCCCCCTCGTCGAGCTCGAAAAGCTTGAGAAGAAGCTCGGCCTGAAGGCCAGGATCCTCGCGAAGCTCGAGGCGTTCAATCCTGCCGGCTCCGTGAAGGACAGGATCGCGAAGGCAATCGTCGAGGACGCCGAGGAGACCGGCCGCCTGAAGCCCGGCGCGACGATCTACGAACCGACCTCCGGCAACACCGGCATCGGCATCGCCATGGTCGGCAAGGCCCGCGGCTACAAGGTTGTGATCACGATGCCGGACACGATGTCGGTTGAACGCCGGAACATGATCCGCGCCTACGGCGCCGAGATCGTCCTCACTCCCGGCAAGGACGGCATGAAGGGCGCGATCGCCAAGGCGAACGAGCTCCACGAGAAGGACCCGGGCTCGATCGTTGCCGGACAGTTCACGAACCCCGCGAACCCGAAGGCCCACTACAGGACGACCGGCCCCGAGATCTGGCGCGATGCCGAGGGGAAGGTCGACTACTTCCTCGCGGGCGTCGGCACCGGCGGCACGCTGACCGGCACTGGCCGCTACCTGAAGGAGCAGAACCCGGCGGTCCACGTCGTTGCGGTCGAACCGGCGAGCTCCCCGGTCCTCTCCCAGGGCAAGGCCGGCCCCCACAAGATCCAGGGCATCGGCGCCGGGTTCGTCCCGGACACCCTTGACACCAAGATCTATGACGAGGTTATCCCGGTCGAGAACGACGCCGCCTTCGCGACCGGCCGCGAGCTCGCCCAAACCGAGGCGATCCTTTCCGGGATTTCGGCTGGCGCCGCTCTTTGGGCCGCGATCGAAATCGCGAAACGCCCCGAGGCTGAAGGGAAGACTATCGTCGTGATTCTCCCGGATAACGGCGACCGCTACTTCTCCACGCCGCTCTTCGCGGCCGAGTAAGCAGCCTCCGGCACTCGAAAAAGCAGCTTCGCCCCGGCAGAGGAAACGCCTCTGCCGGGGCGTTTTTCATCGCCATCCCGCCCGCCCCGCAATGCCTGCCGCGCTCCTTCCTGTTGCATAATGGAGAAATGCATTCGCCCTCGGGAAGGCACTTCCCGCGAATAGCCTGGAAAACACGATAGAAGGAGAAATCTCCATGAGTCCCAAGACAATCGGCATTGCGCTCGCGTGCGTCGCGTCCGCCGTTCTTCTCGCTGCCTGCGGCAACAAGGGTGCAAGCAGCGCCGCGGCCTCCGCTTCCGCCCCCGCCTCAAGCGCCGCTGCCGCGAACGCCGGGCAGCTCAACGTCGGCATCATCCAGATGGTCGAGCATCAGGCTCTCGACGCCGCGAACAAGGGCATCGTGGACCAGCTTGCCGCACGGGGCTACAAGGACGGCGAGAAGATCAAGATCGACCGCCAGAACGCCCAGGCCGACCAGTCGAACATGAAGAACATCGCCCAGCGGTTCGTGTCGGCGAATTCCGCGATCATCTTCGCGATCGCGACGCCGGCCGCCCAGACCGTCGCCAACACGACGAAGACGATCCCGATCGTCGGCACCGCGATCACCGACTACAAGAGCGCCCGCCTCGTGCAGTCGAACGAGAAGCCCGGCACCAATGTCACCGGCTCCTCCGACATGAATCCGATCGCCGAGCAGGCCCAGCTCCTGAAGGAGTTCGTACCGAACGTGAAAACCGTGGGCGTCCTCTACAACTCGAGCGAAGTGAACTCCGAGATCCAGGTCGACATCCTCAAGGGCGAGGCGAAGAAGCAGGGGTTTGCGCTGAAGATCGCCACGGTTTCGAACGTGAACGACATCCAGCAGGCCGCCCACAGCCTCGTGGGGAAGGTCGAGGCGGTGTACGTGCCGACTGACAACGTGATCGCGAGCGCCATCCCGACGCTCCTCAAGGTGACGAACCCGGCGAAGCTCCCCGTAATCTGCGGCGAGTCGAACATGGTGAAGGCGGGCGGCCTCGCAACGATCGGCATTGACTACTACGAGCTCGGGAAGGTCGCGGGCGACATGGGCGCCGACATCCTCGACGGGAAGTCGAAGCCTGCCGAGATGCCGATCCGCTACCAGAAGCAGTACAAGGCGATCGTGAACGGCAAGGCAGCGAAGGAGCTCGGCATCGCGATCCCCGAATCGGTCAAGTCGAAGGCCGAAATCCTGAACTAGCCGTCTTCTGAACATTCCAAGCGCCTTCCCCCGGGGCTCCTGCGGGAAGGCATTTTCTTTCCCCTGCCCTGTTCGCTCAACCTGCGGCCAGAGGTGAACCTGATGCTCAACGTTCTGCTTCCCACCATCGCCCAGGGACTCCTGTGGTCCCTGCTCGCCCTCGGCGTCTACATCACCTTCCGGGTCCTTGACATCGCCGACCTTTCCGTTGAAGGCACCTTCCCGCTCGGGGCCGCGGTCGCCGCGACCTGCATCACGGCCGGGCACCCGCTTTGGGTCGCCTTCGCGCTTGCGATCGCCGCAGGATGCGCGGCAGGCGCCGTGACCGGGCTCCTCACGACGAAGCTCCGGATCCCCGCGCTCCTCGCCGGGATCCTCACGATGATCGGGCTCTACTCCGTGAACCTCCGGGTGATGGGCCGGGCGAACATTTCTCTCCTCGGCTACGACACGGTTTATTCCTGGGGCACCGGGGCCGGCCTCACCGAGGTGCAGGCGACGCTCGCCGTCGGGCTAGCGGCCGCCGCGGTCGTGGTCGGGGCGGTCTACTGGTTCTTCGGAACTGAGATCGGCCTTGCGCTCCGGGCGACAGGGTTCAATCCGCAGATGAGCCGGGCGCAGGGCGTGAACACCGACACGATGGTGATCCTCGGCCTCCTCGTCTCGAACGGCCTCGTCGCGCTCTCGGGCGCCCTCATCGCGCAGAGCGGCGGCTTTGCGGACGCCGGCATGGGAATCGGGACGATCGTGATCGGACTCGCTTCCGTCATCATCGGAGAAGTCCTCTTCGGCACCCGCAGCTTCAAGAACTGCCTCGTTTCCGTGATCCTCGGCTCCATCGTCTACAGGCTCGTGATCGCGATCGTCCTTGAAATGGGGATGCCGCCGAACGACCTCAAGCTCTTCACGGCGATCCTCGTCGCGCTCGCTCTTTCGCTGCCCCTGATCCAGAAGAAATACAAGGAACTCAGCCACAGGAGGGCCGCCTGATGCTTCTCGTCGAAAACATCCACAAGACCTTCTTCCCGGGAACGCCGACAGAGAAGAAGGCGCTCCGGGGCGTGAGCCTCAAGCTCGAGGACGGGGACTTCGCGACCGTGATCGGGAGCAACGGGGCCGGCAAGTCGACGCTGCTCAACTCGATCGCCGGGGGCTTCCCGGTTGATTCCGGGCGGATCGTGATCAGGAACACGGACGTGACGAAGATGCCCGAGCACAAGCGTGCCCGCTTCATCGGCCGGGTCTTCCAGGACCCGATGAAGGGTACCGCGGCCGGGATGCAGATCGCCGAGAACCTCGCAATGGCGATGCGCCGCGGCGACCGGCTGACGCTACGCTGGAGCGAGAACCGGAAGCTCTACGACCATTTCCGCGACATGCTCGCGGAGCTCGACCTTGGGCTCGAGAACCGCCTCACCTCGAAGGTCGGCCTGCTCTCGGGCGGCCAGCGCCAGGCGGTCACCCTCCTCATGGCGACGATCAAGCGCCCGGAGCTGCTCCTTCTCGACGAGCACACTGCGGCGCTCGACCCGAAGACCGCCGAGAAGGTCCTCGCGATCACCGACCGGTTCGTGCGCGAGGGACACCTCACGACGCTCATGATCACCCACAACATGCGCGACGCGCTCCGGTTCGGGAACCGGCTCATCATGATGCATGAGGGCCGGGTGATCGTCGACATCGCAGGGGACGAGAAGAAGAAGCTCACGGTCTCCGACCTGCTCGGGCTCTTCGAGAAGGCCTCCGGGGGAGAAGCCGATATTCCTGACTCCATGGTGCTCGGCTGAGGCCGCCGCTTGCCGCAGCCGTCCCGGGCGAGCCGCAAGCCGCCCGGGATATTTTTTTGCAAAGTTTTATAACAATTCAGGCCCACTTGGGCGAACGGGCGGGAGATCGCGTCCGACAGCGCCAGCCTGATGCATTGATTCCGAAGGGAATTCCTGAAAAAAACGGAAGTAATGAAAATTTTCTCTTGCAAATTGGGCGGTTAAGGCAAATTTAGGTATCACGTGTTTGCCCGATCCCCCGGTGGTACTTGTCCCTAGTTCCTTCCCTGGCGGCGCGCCTAGAATTCAGTTCTGCGAGAAGCGAATTCGATGTAAAAATCAAACGAATTCCGCGATTTTTCGCTATAAATTTCTATTAGGACTTATTCAAATGTCTATCAAGAACATCGCCCTCGTTGCTTCCATGATCGCCGCAGGCGCTTTCTCCGCTTCCGCGATCGCTGCCGACGCTCCTGCCGCCGCCGCCGCTGACGCTGCCGCCGCCGCTTCCACCGCCGCTGCCGCTCCGGCCGCCGCCAAGAAGGCCGTGAAGGCTGCCCCGAAGAAGGCCGCCAAGAAGGCCGCCGCGAAGAAGGCTTCCGCGAAGAAGGCTGCGAAGGCCGCCCCGAAGAAGGCCGCGCAGAAGGCCGAAGCGAAGGCTGAGACGAAGGCTGCTGACGCTGCCGCCGCCGTCGAGAAGAAGGCCAACTAATTCCGGCCTTCCGGACCGCGCCAAAGGGAAGGGCAGGGAAACAGTACCTCGCCCCTTTCATCCGGAACCGCCGCGGTCCCATAAGAAAAAAGCCGCCCGCAGGGGCGGCTTTTTTCTTGTCAGGAAAAACAGACCAAGTCGGCAGGCCTTCCTTGCTGTTCAGGCGCGGCGGGTTTCGTCCAGGCACAAAAAAAGCCCGCATTGCGCGAGCTTCTCTTTTCTCACTGACTCATCCTTGGAAAGGATGGCGTCCCCATTGGGATTCGAACCCAAGTTCTAACCGTGAGAGGGTCATGTCCTAGGCCTCTAGACGATAGGGACTTAACACTCCCGATGGACTTCAAAGCATCCATCAGCTGAGAGACAGTATTATCCATCATTCCTTGGAAAAATGCAAGTCCCGTCTCCCAGCCTTTTCCCCCTCCATCAGGCGAGAGCGGCCTTCAGTCGTTCAAGAACCGTTTCACGGCCAATGATTTCAAGGGTTTGATCGATCTGCGGCACTTTCTTCGCCGCGACGCCGATCACGCGAACAGGGGATGCGACGACGCCGAACTTCACGCCCTGCTCTTCGCAGACCGCCTTGAGGGCCGCGTAGATTTCCGGGGCCTTCCAGTCGGAAAGCGCCTCGAGCTTCGAGACAGCGAGCGCGAGCGCCTCGCGGCCGCCGTTCTCGAGCGACTTCGCGATGTCCTCGGCAACGGGCTGGTACGGCCCGTAGAAGACCATCGCGGAGTCAGCTAGCTCCTCAAGCGTCTGGGCGCGGCTCTTCAGCAGGCCGCAGACCTTGTCGAGCGGCGCCTTCGCGAGATCGCCCCTGCGGGCCTCGATCCGGTCCTTCACGAGGGAAGCGAGCCTCGAGTCGTCAGCCTCCTTCATGTACTGGCCGTTCAGCCAGGCGAGCTTCTTGAAGTCCATGCGGGCAGCGGCCCTCGAGCAGTCCGAGAGGTCGAACACGCGCGCGAGCTCGTCGCGAGAGAACTTCTCCATGTTCCCGTGGCCCCAGCCGAGCCGGGCGAGGTAGTTGAAGATCGCCTCGGGCAGGTACCCGGCCTTCTGGTACTCGGTGACCGCGACGGAGCCGTGGCGCTTGGAGAGCTTCTTGCCGTCCGGCCCGTTGATGAGGGGGAGGTGCCCGAAGACCGGGGGCTCAAGGCCGAGGGCTCGGTAGAGGTTGATCTGGCGGGGCGTGTTGTTGATGTGGTCGGCACCGCGGATCACGTGCGTGATCTTCATGTCGGCGTCGTCGACAACGACCGCGAAGTTGTAGGTCGGGATGCCGTCCGCGCGCATGATGATCAGGTCGTCGAGCTCCTTGTTCGCGACGGTGATCGTGCCGTAGACCGCGTCGTTCCAGGTCACTTCGCCGTCGTCAGGGTTGCGGAACCGAAGCACCGGCTTCACGCCCTCGGGCTTCACGAGGCCAAGGGCCGCAGCGCGGTCCGGCCTCCAGCGTCCGTCGTAGCGGGGCTTCTCCCCCCTCGCGCGCTGCTCCTCGCGCATCGCGTCGAGCTCTTCCTTCGTGCAGTAGTCCCAGTAGGCGAGGCCCTTCGCGAGAAGCTCGTCCGCAACTTCCTTGTACCTCGGCAGGCGCTTCATCTGGTAGACGACCTCGCCCTGGTTGTCGTAGTCGAGGTTCAGCCACTTCATGGAGTCGAGGATCACCTGGGTCGCTTCGTCGGTCGAGCGCTCCCGGTCCGTGTCCTCGATGCGTAGCAGGAACTTGCCGCCGAAATGTCGGGCCACCGCCCAGCAGTAGATCGCCGTGCGGGCGGTCCCGAGGTGCATCATGCCGGTCGGGCTGGGAGCAATGCGAGTGCGAACTTCTGTCATGTCTTTCATGCTGTCCAATAAAAGTGCCGGAATGGGCTTCGTCGGTCCCAGCCGGCACGGAATGCAGGAATTTGTTTATTTTAAGGGCCCCGGCAAGGCCGGAGAAGGGCGCGCCGGAGAACCCGGGGCGCCCTAGCCGCGGCGGAACCCGCCTCCGAGCAGCGAGCAGACGTGCTTCCCGGACTCGCCCCGGCGCGAGGAGAACCCGGAAAGGCTGCTCCGAGGCGCCTCGGCCTTCTTGGGCGAAGAGCCCGCCCAGGAGGCGCTGCCGCTTTCGACGTACGGGTGGTCGAAGAGCGGGTCCTCGGCCTGGCGCTTCGGCGGCGTGTAGGTATAGGCCTTCGTCTCGCCCCGGTCGCGGCCATACCTGCGGCCACCGCGGGACACCGGGCGGTCCGAGGGCCGCACTTCGAGCGTCCTGCGCTCGAACTTCTGCTTCGTCAGCTTCTCCACCGCGTCGACCAGCCGGTCGTCGTCCTTCGTCGCGAGCGTCATGGCGAGGCCCTTCGAGCCCGCGCGGCCCGTACGGCCAATGCGGTGCACGTAGTCCTCGGCCGCGAACGGCACGTCGAAGTTGATCACGTAGGGAAGCTCCGCGATGTCGAGGCCGCGGGCCGCGACGTCAGTCGCGACGAGAACGCTGGAAGTCCCCGCCTTGAACCCTTCAAGCGCCTTCAGGCGCTCGTCCTGGGTCTTGTCGCCGTGGATCGAGTCCGCCGCGATCCCGGCGTGCTCAAGCATCCGGGTGAGTCGGCGGCAGGTCATCTTCGCGTTCACGAAAACAAGCACCTGGCGCATCGGCCCTCCGTCCTCCCCGTGGTTGCGGAGAACCTCGATCAGCGCCGGAACCTTGCTGCCGCCGCCGACTTCGTAGAGCTCCTGGGTGATCGTGTCCGCCGTAGCGTTCTGGCGCGCCACCTCGACGAGCTTCGGGTCCTTGAGGAACTGCTTCGCGAGCTTCTTGATCTCAGGGGAGAACGTCGCGGAGAACATCAGGCTCTGGACGTTCTTCGGAATGAGGTTGAGGATCCGGGAGATGTCCGGAAGGAACCCCATGTCGAGCATCCGGTCGGCCTCGTCGAGCACGACGACCTCGACCTGGGAGAGCGAGACCGCGCGCTGCTCGATGTGGTCGAGAAGGCGCCCCGGGGTCGCGGTCAGCACCTCGACGCCCCGGCGGAGCATCGCGGTCTGCGGCTTGATGTCCACGCCGCCAAAGACGACCCCCACGTGAAGCGGCGTGCGGGAAGCGTACTCGGTGAGGTTCTCGTTCACCTGGTCCGCGAGCTCGCGGGTCGGAGCGAGGATCAGCGCCCTGACCGGATGCCGGGCGGGGGACGCGCTCGTGTTCGCCTTCGGCAGGATCCGCTGCAGGAGCGGAAGACCGTATCCCGCCGTCTTCCCGGTTCCCGTCTGGGCCGCGCCCATCACGTCGAGCCCGGCAAGGACGAGGGGAATCGCCTTCTGCTGGATCGGGGTGGGCGTCACATAGCCCATTGCCCTGATGGCTTCCTGGATGCGGGGATCAAGATTGAAGGAGGAAAAGTCCTGGGGTTCTGTCATAGCCGATTAAATTCTGTACAGCCCGTAAGCGTGGGGCCGGATCGCGCCCGGGCCCCTCCTGAGGCATCTCGGGCGCCAACGGCGGAAAGAGCCCGCGGGAGGGACTCGCCCCGTTCCCGCGGCTGCAGTGGTAGGCCAGGTTGGGCTCGAACCAACGACCAAGGGATTATGAGTCCCCTGCTCTAACCGACTGAGCTACTGGCCCTTTGCCAGCCGCCCGGAGCGGTTTTGGCACTCCGGGCGGACGGCGGAAGGATGTATTGTAACGGAATTCGATTCCGGCGCGCTTCCTACTCGTCGAAATCCTTGTAGTCCTTCAGCCTTGCCTTGGCGGCGTTGCTGCGGAGCTTGCGGAGCGCGGCGGACTCGATCTGGCGGACACGTTCGCGGGTGAGGCCGAGCGCCTTGCCGACCTCCTCGAGCGTGTGGTCGCGGTTCGAGCCGATCCCGTAGCGAAGGCGGATCACGGAGGCCTCGCGCGCCGTGAGGTCGTCGAGCGAGCGGATGATCTCGTCGCTCATCGCGGTCTCCATGTAGCGGCGCTGCGGGTCCGCGTCATCGCTCCCCCTCACGAAGTCGAGCTTCGTCGCGTCGTCGTCGTCCCCGATCGGGGCGTCGATCGACTCGACGCCGCGCATCGCGTTCATGAGGAGGTGCACCTTCGAGAGCGGCATGTCGCCAAGCTTCGCGAGCTCGGAGTCGGTCGGCGCCTTCCCGTCGTGCGTCTGGAGGTAGCGCTGCTTGATGCGGCGAAGCTTGTTGTAGGACTCGGTCATGTGGACCGGGACGCGAATCGTCGCGCCGTAGTCCGCCACCGCCCGGGTGACCGACTGCTTCACCCACCAGGTCGCGTAGGTAGAGAACTTGTAGCCGCGGCGGTATTCGAACTTGTCGACCGCCTTCATGAGGCCGAGGTTTCCTTCCTGGATGAGGTCGGTCATCGCGAGGCCGCGGTTCACGTAGGACTTCGCGATCGAGATCACGAGCCGCAGGTTCGCCTCGATCATCTTGCTCTTCGCGGCGGAAAGGTTGTTCTGCGCGATCTTCACGGACTTCGCGAGCTCGCGCTGCTCGGCGATCGTGATGCTCGACTCGCGCTCCTCGGCCCGTAGCTCCTCCTGCATCGACTGCAGGACCGGGATCTGGCGCTGGACGCGCGCGGAGTACGCGGCGCCTTCCGCGGCGATCGACGGGAACCACTCGGGATCGGTCGCCCGCTGCTCGAACTCCTTCAGGAACTTCTCGACCGGAATCCCGCAGTCGTCCACGGCCGTGCGGCGCATGCGCGACAGCTGCTTGTTCACCTGGGACATGTGCTCGGTGACGAGGTCGGAAAGCATGGAGACGATCTTGCCGGAGAAGCGGATCACGGAGAGCTTCTTCACGACGGAGCGCCTTTCGCGGTTGTATGCCGTGTGCTGCTCCGGATCGGGGAAATACTGCTTCACGAGGGCGTAGTGCCCCTCGCACTCGCTGATGATCGAGATCACGCGGCTCTTCATCGCCTCGAGCTGGTCCGTGCTCATGCCGGCGGCGCCGATGTCGCCCCCGCCCTGGCCCTCTTCGACGGACACCGCTTCGCCCTCGGCCTCGTTGAAGCCGTCGGCGACGTTGTCAATCGTCACCTCGCCTTCCTCGAGCTGCCTGCGGACCTCGAGGAGCTTGTCCATCACGAAGGGGAAGCCGGCGAGCACCGAGACGAGCTTCTGGGTGTAGGACTCGATCTGCTTCGCGACTTCGATCTCCTCCTCGCGCGTGAGGAGCTTGTGGGTTCCGACCCCGCGCAGGTACGCCCGGAGGGGATCGCGGGAAAGGCCGGCGCTCTCCTCCGGGGAGAGCATCTCTGCCGCGTCGTCCTCGTCGATGTCGTCGCGGCTGTCGTTCGTGACGGAGGCGAGGATGATGTCGTCGCTGTCCGGCGCCTGGTCGAACACCTGGATGCCAAGGATCGCGATCTGCTCGGAAATGTCGGAAACCAGCTCCTCGTTCGAGTCCGCGCTCTCAGGCAGCAGGTCATTGATGTCCTCGACCGAAATCCAGCCGCGCTGGCGGCCGAGCTTGACGAGGGCCTTGTAGCACTGCGTGAACTCCTCGGACGAGGCAAGGCCGGAACTGGCCTGGGAAGCGCTCTTCTCGGCTTCCTCAAACTCGTTCTCCTCGTCGTCCTCAAGGTCCTGATCAGACTCGGCGATCAGGCTGTCGGCATCAAGTACGGAGCCGTCATCGAACTCCTCGGCTTCGGAAGAAGCCCCTGCGGCCGCCTTCTTCGGCTTCGCAGCAGCCTTGGGCTTCGGCGCGGCCTTTGTCTTCGATGCCGCCTTTGGCTTCGGTGCGGCCTTCGGCTTCGCCGCGGCCTTCTTCGCGGCAGGCTTGCTGCGGGCCGGGGCTTCTGAGGCCTTCTTCGGCGCGGCCTTGCGGCGGGCCGGGGCTTTCTTCGCCGGGGCCGCCTTGGCGGCGGTCTTTCCGGCGGCAGGCCCTTCGGCAGCAGTCAATTCTTCAGTGTTTTCTTGTCGCTTAGCCAATTGAAACATCCAGCATTTACGTTCCCCGGCCTTTACTGGAAGCCCGGGGATTCCGGGCGGCGCGCGCTTTGCGGTCCGGGGCCTCATCCCACAAGAGGGAAGACGGCCCGGCGGAGCAGCTGCCGCGAGGAACTAGAAAATTCGGATCCCTTCCGAGAAGAGACTCCAGCGGTCAGGCTAGGAGAGCTTAATCTAAGCACGGAAGGCTGTGGGCACAACCCTCACCCTCCTAACCCTGATTGACAAACCGAGGAACCCTACTTCTTGTCCTCGCCGTCGATGAAGCTCTTCAGCTTGTCGGAACGCGACGGATGGCGCAGCTTGCGAAGCGCCTTCGCCTCGATCTGCCGGATCCGCTCGCGGGTCACGTCGAACTGCTTGCCTACCTCCTCGAGCGTGTGGTCGCTCGACATCTCGATGCCGAAGCGCATGCGGAGCACCTTCGCTTCGCGCGGCGTGAGGCTGTCCAGGACTTCCCGGATCGCCTCCTCGAGGTTCTCGTTCTGCGCGGCGTCGGTCGGCGCCTCCGTTGTCGTGTCCTCGATGAAGTCGCCGAGATGGGAATCCTCGTCGTCCCCGATCGGGGTTTCCATCGAGATCGGCTCCTTCGCGATCTTCAGGATGCGGCGGATCTTGTCCTCCGGAATCTGCATCTTCTCGGCGAGCTCGCCCGGATCAGGCTCCTGGCCGGTCTCCTGCAGGACCTGGCGCGTGATCCGGTTCATCTTGTTGATCGTCTCGATCATGTGCACCGGAATGCGGATCGTGCGGGCCTGGTCCGCGATCGAGCGGGTGATCGCCTGCCGGATCCACCAGGTCGCGTAGGTCGAGAACTTGTAGCCGCGGCGGTATTCGAACTTGTCGACCGCCTTCATGAGTCCGACGTTGCCTTCCTGGATGAGGTCGAGGAACTGAAGCCCGCGGTTCGTGTACTTCTTTGCAATCGAGATCACGAGCCGCAGGTTCGCCTCGGTCATTTCCTTCTTCGCGTTCCGGGCCTTCGCTTCGCCCGTCGCCATCTGCTTATAGATGTCGCGCAGGTCGCCGATCGGAAGAAGCGAGTCCTCCTCCAGCGCGGCGAGCTTCTGCTGGAGCTGCTCGATCGCGGGAAGGTTCCGGCGGAGCACGGTGACGAAGGGCTTGCCTGATTCGAGCAGCCGGCGGCCCCAGCCGAGATCGGTCTCGTGCTTCATGAAGTCGGAGAGGAAGAAGTTGAGGTCCACCCCGGAGCGGTCGACGGCGAGCTCCTTCACCTGCTTCTCGATCGAGCGGATGTCCTCGATCCGCTGCCGGAGCGTGTCGCAGAGCCGGTCGACGGTCTTCGCCGTGAACCGGATCTGGCCGAGCTCCTCGCGGATCTCCTCCTGCTTTTTCGCGAAGTCGGGAGTGAGGGCGCGGTCGCGCGCGTAGATCGCCTTCATTTCCTCGTAGAGCGAGCCGACGCGCCTGAAGATCGCGAGCACCTTCTCCTTCAGCTCCTCGAGCTGCCCCGCGGTCATGCCGGAGGCGCCGATGTCGGCCACGTCCTCCTGCAGGCCGCTCTCCGGATCGTTCAGGCCGTCCACCATCTCGTCGATCGAGAGGCGGCCTTCCTCGATCCGCTTCGCGTCGGCGAGGATTTCTCGGATCGTCGTGGGGGAAGTGGAGATCGCGGTAACCATGTGCCCGAGACCGTCCTCGATCCGCTTCGCGATCGCGATCTCTCCCTCGCGGGTGAGGAGCTCGACCGAGCCCATCTCGCGCATATACATGCGGACCGGGTCCGTCGTCCTTCCGAACTCGCCGTCCATCGTGGAGAGCGCGGCGTCCGCCTCGTCATCCGAGTCGGAGTCGCTCACGGCGTTGTCGTTGAGGAGCATCGACTCGGCGTCCGGCGCCTGGTCGTAGACCTGGATGCTGAGGTCGGAAAGCGTCGCCACCACCTGGTCGATGTCGTCCTGCTCGACCATCGTTTCCGGCAGGTAGTCGTTCAGCTCGGCGTAGGTGAGGTAGCCGCGGTCGCGCCCGAGCTTGATGAGGGCGCGCCACTTCGCCTGGCGCTCTTCAGCCCCTTCCGCCTTCGCGTGGTAGGACTTCTCGATCGCCTCGCGAAGCGCCTTCTCGCGGGCGAGCTTCGACTGGCCGCGGCCGCGCCTGCGGCGGGGCTTCGAAAGCGCCTCGTCGGCGATCCGGACGGCGTCGTCGTCCGTCTTCTCGTCGTCCGAGCCGCCCTCCGGAACGTCGTTCACGCGCTCGAGGCTCTTCCGGGAGGAAGCCGCGGAAGGCTTCTTCCCCTTTGTCTGTGTCGGGGCGCCAAGCGCCTTGAACTCCTCGCGCGAAACGAGCTCCACCCATTCGGAGGGCGCGGGCTCCGGGGCGGCTTCCTCGCCGCCGAGGGCCTTGAATTCCGCCTCCGTCACGAGATAAAGCATCTCCGGTTCCCCGCCGTTCTTCACGGCCTGAGAGGACTTCTTGTCAATTGCCATTTCAATTCCAATTCTTTCCGAGGGCGCAAAGGGACGGCCCTCCGCACGCGGGCTGAAACCCGGGGGAGGTGCCCTGGCACGAGATGCGGACCGGACAGCCTTGTCCGGCTCGCAGACGCCCCTGCATCCAGGCATCCGGCGGCGCTGCCGCATATGACGGCGATCTTTCGCTTCCGGGAGCCCTTACGCTCTCCGAGGGATCTGCGCACCGCACCAGGTACAGCCTGGTAAGTCAAGGTATCAACCGACGGCTCCGACATAAAGGCGTCTCCTGGCCGTCCCTGCGCGGAAGCTGAACTAGGCTTCCTGCAGGCTCAATCGGTCAAAATGATAGCACAAGACCCTTGACAATTCCCATATTCACGAGTATTAGCGCACTTCACCCAAATAGCGGGGAAGCGGCCTCGCATTCATGCGGTCGAGCTCCGCACGAAGCTGGGACTGCCTCTTCGCAAGTCCCTCGTAGTAGTCCGCGTCGAAGGGATCGGCGGCTGCGGCCTGCTGCATCCTCGCCTGGACCGAGTCGAGGGCAATCTTCAGGAACCCGGTCCGGATCTCCTCCCGTGCCTGGTCCTTCGGGGTCGGGACGGACATTTCCTCGTCGATCAGCTTTTTGTAAAGGCCGATGTCCGAGCTCTCCTCGAGGAGCCCGAGGGCAACCCCGGAGCGAAGCTCCCCGCCGTGGGCGAGGGGCGAGCACTTCCGCCACACTTCAAGGATCCGGCGCTCCGCCGGATCGTCGCTCCCGGCAAAGCACTCCTCGATGTCCGGCTCGAACTCCACGAGGAGCGACGGCCAGGCGAGGAACGCCCGGAGCATCCTCCCGCGGATGCCGGTGACGGGAACGGCGCCGCCGCGGGGACCGCGGCCCGGCGCCGGGCTGTCCCCGCGGCCCCGCCGCGAGAACGGCTGCAGGGGCTTCGCCCGGGGGGCGGCGGGAACGGGGAGCCCGATGAGGGAGGAGAGCTCGAGCGGCTCCATCCGGGCGACGAGCGAAACGCTGTTCACGAGCTGCTGCCTCAGCACGGGGGCCTGCTTCATCGAGAGGAGCAGCGGCTTCGCCTCGGCGATGAACTTCGAACGGCCCTCCGGGGTCCCGAGGTCCTTTCCTTCCCCGAGGGACTCGACGAAGAACCTGGAGAGGGGGAGCGCCTTCCCGATTTCGCGCTCGTAGGCCTCAGGGCCCTCTGCCTTGATGAGGCTGTCGGGGTCGTGCTCGGGCGGCAGCAGTATGAACCTCGCCTCCTGGGTGTCCGTGATGACGGGAAGGGCCTGCTCGAGCGCCCGCCGCGCGGCATGCCGCCCCGCGGCGTCGCCGTCGAACGAGAAGTAGAGCAGAGGAACGATCTTGAAGAGCTTCCGGATGTGCGCTTCCCCGATCGCGGTGCCGAGCGCCGCCACGGCCTCGCGGAACCCGGCCTGCGAGAGCTGGATCACGTCCATGTATCCCTCGCAGACGATCGCGCGGCCCGCCTTCCGGACTGCGTCGCGACCTTCCCAGAGCCCGTAGACCTCGTGCCCCTTCTTGAAGATCTCGGTTTCCGGGCTGTTCAGGTACTTCGGCTCGCCCTCCCCCATGATGCGGGCGCCAAAGCCGATCACCTGTCCCCTCGGGTTGCGGATCGGGAACATGAGGCGGCCGCGGAACCGGTCGTAGCGCTTGCCCTCGCGGCTGATCACGAGGCCGCAGTCCTCGAGCCTCTTCGAGGTGTAGTCCTTCCCGAAGACCGCCTCGAGCGCCTGCCAGCTTTCGGGCGAATAGCCGAGCCCGAACTTCGAGCGCGTCTCCTCCGTGATCTGGCGCGAGGCGAGGTAGCGCTGCGCGAGAACCGAACCCGCGAACTCCTTCTCGTAGAACCGCTGGGCGCGGAGCATGAGGTCGGAGAGGGAGTCAGCCTTCTCGCGCCGCTCCCTCGCGCCCCTCTCCTCGGGCACCTGGAGCCCGCAGGTCGCCGCGAGCTCCCGGATCGCCTCGGGGTAGGAGATCCCCTTGTACTGCATGAGGAACCCGATCGCGTTCCCGTGCGCTCCGCATCCGAAACACTTGTAGAACTGCTTGTTCTGGTTCACCGAGAACGAGCCGGTCTTCTCGTGGTGGAACGGGCAGAGTCCGAACCAGTTGATCCCCTTCTTCTTCAGCGTCACGTACGGGGAGATGACATCGACGATGTCCACCCGGTCGAGGAGGTCCCGGATGAATGACTCTGGAATCATTTGCAGCTACGCCTCACGCGCCGTCCAGGCCCCCTGGAGAGCGGGACCCGGAAAGGGGAAAAGGGAAAAAAGGGGCAGCGGCGCCGGCCGGTGGCAGCATCCGGGCGGCGGGCTTCCAATTCTAAAAATTCTAAAAAAAACGTCCGGCTTGCTGGAACCGGACGTCTTCCTTTTGGCCTCCCGGGTGGAAACACCTCCTTTACCCGGGGACAACTCAATGCGTTGGACAGATGATCGGGCGCCTCTTTCCTGGGGGCCCGGACCTTGCTTCGCCGCAGGCGGCTCTTACTTCTGGAGGAGCTTCGCGCGGACAGCGGCGGAAACCCTGCCCATGTCGGCGCGGCCCATCAGCTTCGGCTTCACGTAGCCCATCACCTTGCCCATCCCCGCCATTCCGGCGGCTCCGGTCGCGGCGATTGCCTCGTCGATCACCTTGGCCACTTCCTCCTCGGAAAGCTGCTTCGGAAGGTAGGCTTCGAAGATTTCCTTCTCATGAAGCTCCTTCGAGGCAAGATCCTCGCGTCCGCCCTTGCGGTACTGCTCGACGGAATCCTCGCGCTCCTTCACTGCCTTCGCAATGATCGCGACGATCACCTTGTCGTCAGCCGTGATGCGCTCGTCGACTTCCTTCTGCTTCACCGCCGACCAGAGCATGCGGATCGCGCTCAGCTTCGCCGCGTCGTGGGCGCGGAGAGCGTCCTTCATGTCGGACTGAATCTTTTCCCTGAGAGTCATTGTCAACCCTGCCTGAAACAACAGCCGGCGCACGGCCTGTTTACCGCGGCGCCTTCATCCACATAGGAAATTAGTAGAGCTTCTTCGGCAGCATCATGCTGCGGAGGCGCTTGTAGTGGCGCTTGATGGCGGCAGCCTTCTTGCGCTTGCGCTCAGCGGTCGGCTTCTCGTAGAACTCACGGGCGCGGAGCTCGGTGAGGAGGCCGGACTTCTCGATGGTGCGCTTGAAGCGGCGCAGTGCGACTTCGAACGGTTCGTTTTCTTTAACGCGAATAGTAGGCATTGAGTAAAAAACCTTTGCTTGAATTATGGAAGGGAAGTGTGTTTTCCCGTTTTTCAAAACGCCGCGGAGAAGTTTCCTTCTTCAGGACGGCGAGCTGGATATTATCTCATAAGAAAACCTGTTTGTACAGACGCCCTTGGCGACGCCTTCCCCCCGCGCCGTTTTCCGGCAGCGGGCTCACCTTCCCCCGGGCCAGCCCGGCGGCCCTCTCCGCTAAAATAGCGGGATCATGAAAAACATCGTCATCCTCATCTCCGGCCGCGGCTCCAACTTCGAGGCGATCCTCGAGGCAAGCCGCCGCGAACACTGGGAAACGGCGATCCCCGCGAGGATCGCCGCCGTCATTTCGAACCGACCCCTCGCACGAGGCCTTGAAACCGCGCGCCGCGAGGGAATCGAGACAGTAGCGGTCGACCACAAGCTCTACCCGACGCGCGAAGCGTTCGAGGAAGAGCTCGCGCGGACCGTGGACCGGTACAAGCCAGACCTCATCGTGCTCGCCGGGTTCATGCGGATCCTCACCGAGAAGTTCGTCTCCCCGCGCGAAGGCCGCATCCTCAACATCCACCCCGCCCTCCTCCCGCTCTTCAAGGGACTCGACACGCACCAGAGGGCGATCGACGCCGGGGTCCGCGTGCACGGCTCCACGGTGCACTTCGTGTCCGCCGCGCTCGACGGCGGGGCGATCATCGGCCAGGCCGTCGTGCCGGTCCTCCCGTCCGACACCGCGGACTCGCTCGCGGCCCGGGGCCTGAAGCTTGAGCATGTGCTCTACCCGAAGGTCTGCCGCGCGGTGCTCGAAGGACGGGTCACGCTGAAGGACGGGCGCGCCATGATGGATGACGAGACCGCGAGGTCCCTCGCCGTCTTCTCCGACGCTGCCTGATTCCGGCTTCGTCCGGGATTTTCCAGGGGAAAACAGGAATGCCTTATCAGAAAAGGTCAGGCCCGGCCGGGGAAAGGCCGGGCGCAGGCCGCCGCACGAGCGGCAGGAGCTCGGCGAGGAATCCGAGGGAAGGGCGCGGTAATCCGCGCGGCGCGAGGACTGGGGCGCCAGGGCGGCGCACAGACCGTACGCCGGGAACCATCCCTTCCTACCTCGTCACGCGGCTGGCCGAGGCGCTGCAGATCGTCCTGAGGCTTGACGGGCCGGCTGATGTCCTGCTCTCGGTTTACTTCAAGAGGAACCACGAGCTCGGGTCCCGGGACAGGGGGTTCGTCGCCGAGGCTGTCTACTCCACGCTCCGGCACCTCGGAACGCTCCGCTGGAGGATGGCTCCCGCCGCCCCCGAGCGCTCCCCGAGGCTCGCGGCGCTCGTCTCGCTCGCGCAGATCTACGGCAGGAACGCCCTCGCGGCGTCCGACGTCGGCCCTGACGCCGAGGCGCTTGACGCGATCCTCGCGAAGCCCGCCGCGAACGCCGACCCGGCGGCACGGGCGGAGCTTCCCGAGTGGCTCTACGAGCTCCTCCGCGACCAGTACCCCGACCACGACCGGTTCTTCGAGGAGATCGCGAAGGGCGCCCCCCTCGACGTCCGCGTGAACCTCATGAAGGGAAACCGGGCGGACGTGCTCGGGGAAATCGAGCGGGAAGGCGAGAAGGCGGCCCCGACCCCCTGGTCCCCGGACGGCATCCGCTTCGCGGGGAAGCCCGGCATCACCCGCTGGCCCCTTTACCGCGACGGCGTGATCGACGTGCAGGACGAGGGCAGCCAGCTGATCGCGCGCCTCCTCGCCCCGAAGCGACGCGAGATGGTCTGCGACTTCTGCGCGGGCGCGGGCGGCAAGACCCTCGCGCTCGGGGCCCTCATGCGCTCGACGGGAAGCCTATACGCGTTCGACGTCAACGCGAAGCGCCTCCAGGGCATGGTTCCGAGGCTGCGGCGTTCGGGGCTCGCGAACGTGCACCCGATCGCGATCCGCGACGAGCACGACAAGAGGATCGGAAGGCTCGCGGGCAAGTTCGACCGCGTGCTGGTCGACGCGCCGTGCTCAGGCACCGGCACCCTGCGCCGCAACCCCGACCTCAGATGGAGGATCACGGAGCGGGAGCTCGAGCGGATCAACACCCTCCAGGCCTCCATCATCCGGTCGGCCTCGAGGCTCGTGAAGAACGGCGGGAGGCTTGTCTACGCCACGTGCTCGGTGCTTCGCCAGGAGAACCAGGCGATCATCGAGTCGTTCCTCGCCGAGCATCCCGAGTTCAGGCTCCTCAGCGCGTACGAAGTGCTGGAAGCCCAGGGCGCGCGCATTCCGGAGGAGGCGAAGAAGCGCTTCTCGCCCTGGTTCGTCATGCTCCCCCAGGTGACCGGGACCGACGGGTTCTTCGGGGCCGTGCTCGAGAGGAGCGGGACCCCGTCCAGAAGCGGGAAGAAGGAAGCGCCGGAAAAGGCGGAGCCTGAAGGCTGATCGAATCGAAGGCGGAGCGGTCCGGAAAACCTCCCGGTCGCCGCCTCCGGCGGACGAAAAAAAGGCTGGACCATTTCTGGTTCAGCCTTTTTTCCTTCAAGGAGGATGCCCCTGTTACTTGAGCTTCGTTTCCTTGTAGATCACGTGCTTGCGGGCCACCGGGTCATACTTGCTGAACTGCAGCTTCCCAGTCGTGGTGCGCTTGTTCTTCGTGGTCGTGTAGAAGTGGCCCGTGCCGGCGGTCGACTCGAGCTTGATCTTTTCGCGTGCTCCCTTTGCCATGGTGATACTCCTTGTTAAATCTTCTCACCGCGGGCGCGAAGATCCGCCAGAACCGCATCAATACCAACCTTGTCCACCGTACGCAGTCCCGCCGTCGTCAAACGCAGCCGAACCCAACGGTTTTCGCTCTCAACCCAAAAGCGGCGATACTGCAGGTTAGGCATAAAACGGCGGTTGGTCTTGTTATTCGCGTGCGAGACGGTATGGCCGACCATCGGCGCCTTGCCGGTGACTTGACACACTCGTGCCATCGCTATCTCCAGTAAAAATTATCAGAAAACGCCGGGTGCTGACGTAAAAAGGGCATCTCACACGTACGGGCGTTAGGAAAACATTAATTATACGTCCAAATTTCTTTTTCCGCCACTCAGCGAGAAAAACCCCGGACACAGGAAGGCCCGGATTCCGAAATTCCAAACGCAGCGGGGCATTATACCCGAGCGGGAAATTTATGCATCAGCAAGAACACGCCACCCGCTAGAATGACCGGGAAAACCTGCATGCAGACAGATTCCAGGGAGCTTCCAGACCGTGAAAATCTACCTTGCCCAGCCGCGCGGCTTCTGCGCGGGAGTGGACCGCGCGATCGCGATCGTCGACCGGGCGCTCCGGATCTACGGCCGGCCGATTTACGTGCGGCACGAGATCGTGCACAACCACACCGTCGTGGAGAGCCTGAAAAAGAGGGGGGCGGTCTTCATCGACAGCCTTTCGGAGGTGCCCGACGGGGCAACGCTCGTCTTCTCGGCGCACGGCGTCCCGAAGGCGGTCGAGGAAGAGGCCCGCAGCCGGGGCTTCAGGATCTTCGACGCGACGTGCCCCCTCGTCACTAAAGTGCACCGCGAGGTTGCGCGGATGCGGGATGACGGCTACACGGTAGTGATGATCGGGCACCGCGGGCACCCGGAGGTCGAGGGCACCATGGGGCAGGTCGCGGACGGGATGCGGCTCGTTGAGCGGGAGTCGGACGTCGGCTCGCTCTCCGTGCCCGACGCGTCGAAGGTCGCCTACGTCACTCAGACCACGCTCTCCTTCGACGACTCGCAGAAGGTGGCGGACGCCCTCCGGAAGCGCTTCCCGCTCATCGCGGAACCGAAGAAGGCGGACATCTGCTACGCGACGCAGAACCGGCAGGACGCCGTGAAGAAGCTCGCCCAGATGGTGGACATGGTCTTCGTGATCGGCTCCGCGACGAGCTCGAACTCGAACCGGCTTCGCGAAGTGGCGGAGCGCTACCACGTTCCGGCTTATCTCGTGGACCGGGCGGAGGACGTCGACCCGGCCTGGCTCGACGGGAAGGAGCGGGTCGGCATCACCGCTGGTGCGTCCGCTCCCGAGCCCCTTGTCGAGGAACTGGTCGGCTGGCTAAAGAAGAGGGAGCCCTCCGAAGTCATTCCGCTCGAAGGCGTCGAGGAACGCATGGCATTTCCTCTCCCGAAGGGGCTCTGGAAGAAGGACGTCGAGGCGGCGGAAGAAGGGAATGGCTGAGAGGGACCCCGAACCCGAGGCGGCAGCCTCGTGGGACGGGCTCCGGTTCGTCGTCCGGTTCGCTCGTTCGGGAGAGCTGAAGGGGATGCGCGTGGAAAGGGCGGAGGAAACCAGATCCCCCGGTGTCCTTCCGCCCCCGGAGTCCGAAGCGTCCCGGGCGCTCGCCGCGCTCCGCGCCTACCTTGACGACCCGTACGAGCTCGATCCGCGGGCCTGGCTTCCCCTCCTCGGCCGGTTTGGACTCCCAGAGGATTCCGAGGCCCTTTGCCGCGCCGCGTGCTCGATCTCCTGCGGAAGCGGGGTTCCCCTTCGCAGCCTTCCCGGGGTTTCTCAGGACGAAGCGGAAGCCGGGAACATTGCCCTTCGGGTTCCGCTCTTCCCCCTCATCCCGCTGCACCGGATCCTCTTCACGCCCGGGGACCCGCTCCTCGGAGAAGCGTTCCGGAAGCTCCGGGCGCTCGAATCCTCGCCCCCGGCCCGCTGGTGGTACTGAAAAAGAAAACCCGTGCGCCGGAAGACCGGCCGCACGGGTTAGTTCATTTTTCCGATGAGGACCGGGCGGAACCTTCAGGCCCGGGGAAGCCCGTCGGGGTTCGCCGCCTGCTCGAGGGTCCAGCGGGGCTTCGCCGTGAAGGACCAGCGGTGGCGGCAACTCTCGAGCTGCTCAGGCGTCATCGACTGCAGCCGCTTCAGGCCCGCGATCGCGATCATGGCGCCGTTGTCGGTGCAGAGCGAAATCGGGGGGAAGAAGATCTTCCCGTGCCGCTTCTCCACTTCAAGCGTGAGCCGGGCCCGGAGCTGCTTGTTCGCGCTCACGCCGCCCGCGACGACGAGGGAATGCATGCGGGTCTTCTTCAGGGCCCGCACGGCCTTCGCGGCGAGGACATCTGTCACCGCATCGACGAAGGCCCGCGCGAGGTTCGCCCGGAAAACGGGATCCTCAGGGTTCTCGGCCTTCATCACGGCGTTGAGCACGGCGGTCTTGAGCCCCGAGAAGCTCATGTTGAGGTCCGGGGAATGCATCATCGGACGGGGAAGCTCGATCGCGCCAGGGGTTCCCTTCTCCGCGAGCGCGGAAACGCCGGGGCCGCCCGGGTAGCACATGCCGAGAAGCTGCGCCGTCTTGTCGAAGGCTTCGCCCGCCGCGTCGTCAAGCGTCTCGCCGAGGAGCTCGTAGCTCCCGAAGCGCTTCACCTTCATGAACTGGGTGTGGCCTCCGGAAACGAGGAGCGCGACAAAGGGGAACTTCGGCGCGGGGTCGGCGAGCAGCGAGGCGAGCAGGTGCCCCTCGAGGTGGTGCACGCCGATCACGGGGATCCCGAGCGCATAGCCGATCGCGTGCGCGACGGACACTCCGACAAGAAGCGCGCCGGCGAGCCCCGGCCCTTCGGTCACCGCGATCGCGCCAAGGTCGGAGCGGGTCTTCCCCGCTTCCTCAAGCACTTCGTCCGTGAGGGCGAGGACGCGCCGGATGTGGTCGCGGCTCGCGAGCTCCGGGACCACGCCCCCGTAGGCGCGGTGCATGTCAATCTGCGTGTGGATCCGGTGGGCGAGAAGCCCCTTATCGGAATCGATGAGCGCGGCTCCCGTCTCGTCGCAGGAGGATTCAATACCAAGTATCAGCATGGCGCCCATTCTAGCCGAGAGAGGGGAGCACCGTTCCCCCGCTCTTTCTATAATGGAGCTCTTTTTCGTCCGGCTTGAAAGAACGCTCCTTTCCTCGACATGAAGGTCATCCGCGGCATTCCCCAACTGCCATCCTCCGTCCGCACTGCGATTGCGATCGGAAACTTCGACGGCATCCACCTCGGCCACCAGGCGCTCCTGCGGAGCGTCGCGGAAAGGGCGCGGGAAGCCGGGGAAACGCCCTGCGTGCTCACCTTCGAACCGCATCCGAAGGAGTTCTTCAGGCCGGAGGCGGCGCCCGCCCGCATCCTCACGCTCCGCGACAAGGCTTCCGCCATCGCCAGCTGCGGCATCGAGGCGCTCTTCATCGCGCCCTTCAACCGGGATCTCGCCGGGATGCCGGCGGAGTCCTTCGTCCGGGACATCCTGAAGGGGAGGCTCCGCGCCTCGTTCGTCGCGGTCGGCACGAACTTCACGTTCGGCGCGGGCCCCGCGGACTCGGCCGAGCTCGTGCGGCTTGGCGCGAAGCACGGGATCCGGATCTGCGCGGAGAAGCTTGTCGAAGAGAACGACGCGTGCGTCTCCTCCACGAGGCTGCGAGAAGTGCTCTCGCGGGGCGACCTGGAGGAAGCCGAACGGCTCCTCGGGCGGCCCTACTGCATGAGCGGCCGCGTGCTCCACGGGGCCGAGATCGGCCGCACGATCGGATTCCCGACTCTCAACCTCAGGCCGCTTCCGCCCGGATCGGGCGCGAAGCCCGCGCTCGAAGGCGTGTTCGCCGTCATGGTCTCGGGGCTCGTCCCGGGGAAGGAGATCCCGGGGGTCGCGAGCATCGGGAACCGTCCCACCATCGCGGGCGGCCTCCGGTACACGTGCGAAACGAACCTTCTTGACTGGACAGGAAACGCATACGGGCGGATGATCAGGGTTCGCTTCGTGAAAAAGCTCCGGGGGAACCGCAAGTTCAGCGGACTTCCCGAACTGATGCGTGCGATCCGGGCTGACGCCGCGGCAGCGAGACGCCTGTTCGGCCTTCCGGAATCACCTTCAGGGAAGCCGTGAATCCGCGTGCCTTATCACGAAAAACAAAATTGTTTCATCCACTTAATCCAACCGAAGAGCCCGAGGGGGCCGGGAGATTAAACAAGACATGGCCAAGAACAACGACCAAACCAAGAAGTATCCGCTTACCCTTCCTGACACGCCGTTCCCGATGAGGGGGAACCTTGCCGCGCGCGAGCCTGCCTGGCTTGACGAGTGGGACCGCAAGGACCTCTACCACGTCGTGCGCCGCGCCCGCCAGGGCGCGAAGAAGTTCATCCTCCATGACGGCCCCCCGTATGCGAACGGCGACATTCACCTTGGCCACGCCGTGAACAAGATCCTGAAGGACATCATCAACAAGACGAAGCTCCTCCAGGGCTACGACGTCCCGTACGTGCCGGGCTGGGACTGCCACGGCATGCCGATCGAGATCCAGATCGAGAAGATGTACGGCAAGAAGATCCCGGCCGAGGAGCGCCAGGCGAAGTGCCGCGCCTATGCCCACGAGCAGGTAGCCCGCCAGATGAAGGACTTCAAGCGGCTCGGCGTTCTTGCGGACTGGAACCACCCCTACCTCACGCTTCGCCACGAAACCGAGGCGAAGGAGATCCGCGCCCTAGCAGAGATCATGCGAAAGGGATACGTCTACCGCGGCCTGAAGCCCGTCAACTGGTGCTTCGACTGCCAGAGCGCGCTTGCCGAGGCCGAGGTCGAATACAAGGACGTGAAGAGCCCGACCCTCGACGTCGCCTTCCCGCTCTCGGACGAGGACCACGGAAAGGCCGAGGCGGCCTTCGGCGTGAAGATCGGGAAGCCCGCCGCCATCGTGATCTGGACCACGACCCCGTGGACCATTCCCGCGAACCAGGCGCTGAACGTCCACCCCGAGCTCGACTACCAGCTTCTTGACACCGGCGACCGCCTGCTCATCCTCGCCGCGTCGCTCGCCGAATCCGCGCTGAAGCGCTACAAGAAGACCGGCACCGTGCTCGCGACGGTGAAGGGCGCGGCGCTCGAAGGCCTTCGGTTCAAGCACCCGCTTGCCCTGATGGACAAGGGCTACGACCGCTTCTCGCCGGTGTACCTCGCCGACTACGTCGACGCGACCGCGGGCACCGGCATCGTCCACTGCGCCCCCGCCTACGGCGTCGACGACTTCAACATCTGCAAGAAGTACGGGATGACGAACGACCAGATCCTGAACCCCGTGCAGGGCGACGGCACCTACGCCGATAGCCTCCCGCTCTTCGGCGGCATGAACATCTGGAAAGCGAATCCGAAGATCCTCGACACGCTCAGGCTCTCGGGGAACCTCCTCGACGAGAGCTCCATCGTCCACAGCTACATGCACTGCTGGCGCCACAAGACGCCGCTCATCTTCCGCGCGACGACCCAGTGGTTCGTCCGCATGGACAAGGCGAATGCGGACACGAAGGGCGTCCTCCAGCCCGAAGGCGCCCCCGAGCCCGAGCCGCTGCGCGAGATCGCGCTCCGCGGCGTCGACGCGACGAAGTTCTATCCGCCCTGGGGCTACAACCGGCTCCACGCGATGATCGCGAACCGTCCCGACTGGTGCCTCTCGCGCCAGAGGACGTGGGGCGTCCCGATGCCCTTCTTCCTGAAGAAGGACACGGGGGAGCTTCACCCGCGCACGCTCGAGATCATGGAAGAGGTTGCGAAGAAGGTGGAGAAGGGCGGGATCGAAGTCTGGACCACCGCGAAGGCCGAGGACTTCATGCCGGCAGAAGAGGCAAAGCTCTACGAGAAGACGAACAACACGCTTGACGTCTGGTTCGACTCGGGCACCACGCACTACACCGTGATGCGCGGCAGCCACAAGGACGATCTCGGGTTCCCCGCGGACCTCTACCTCGAAGGCTCCGACCAGCACCGCGGCTGGTTCCACAGCTCGCTGCTCACCGCGTCGATGCTGGACGGCCGCCCGCCCTACGACGCGCTCCTCACCCACGGCTTCACCGTGGACGAGAAGGGCGAGAAGATGTCCAAGTCGAAGGGCAACATCGTCCGTCCGCAGGAAATCTCGGACAAGTTCGGCGCCGAGATCCTGAGGCTCTGGGTCGCCTCGACCGACTACACGGGCGAGCTCGCGCTCGGCAAGACGATCCTGAAGGGCGTGGTCGACATGTACCGCCGCATCCGCAACACGCTCCGGTTCCTGCTCGCGAACACGAGCGACTTCTCGATCGAGAAGGACGCCGTTCCCGTCGACCGGATGCTTGACATCGACCGCTGGGCGCTCGCCCGCACGGCCGAGCTCCAGCGCCGCGTCGTGAAGCAGATGAACGACTACGACTTCCACTCGATGGTGTCGGAGCTCCACTCCTTCGCCTCGAACGACCTCGGCAGCTTCTATCTCGACATCCTGAAGGACCGCCTCTACACGATGAAGGCGGAGAGCGAGGCGCGCCGCTCCGCGCAGACCGCACTCTGGCACGTGACGGCCACATTCCTGCGGCTCATGGCGCCGGTCCTCACGTTCACGGCCGAGGAGGCGTTCGCGGTCTTCAGCCCGAATAAGGACGGCACGATCTTCACGGAAACGCTCCACGAGCTTCCCGAGGTGCCGGACGCTGAGGCGCTCCTCAGGCGCTGGGACGCCATCCGCGAAGCGCGCTCCGTCGTCCAAAAGGCGGTCGAGGACCTTCGCGCGCAGGGCTCTGTCGGCTCCTCGCTCCAGGCCGAGGTCGAAGTGACCGCTTCAAGCGACGCCTACGACGCCCTCGCGTCCCTCGGCGACGAGCTGAAGTTCGTGATGGTGACGAGCAAGGCGACGCTCGTCCGCGGGAAGGAGGGCGAAGCGACCACCTGCCGCGCGTCCGCTTCCGGCGCGAAGAAGTGCGTCCGCTGCTGGCACTACGAGGCTGACGTCGGATCGAACCCCGAGTACCCGGACCTCTGCCCGCGCTGCGTCGCGAACCTCTTCGGTTCGGGCGAAACCCGTCTCAAGGCCTAAGGGAAAGGACAGCCTACCGCCATGAGGAACCCTGAACGCCTCGCGAAAGCCCTTCCCTGGTTCGCCCTTGCGCTCGCCGCCTTCGCGGCCGACCAGGGCTCGAAGGCCTGGGCGAATTCGGCCCTCGCCTCGGGCTGGCGCGAGGTGACCGGGTTCTTCAACCTCGTGCTCCTCAGGAACACGGGATCCGCCTTTTCGTTCCTCGCGGACGCGGGCGGCTGGCAGCAGGCGCTCTTCGCCGCGTTCGCGGTCGCGATGTGCGTCGTGATGGCGGTGATCATCCTGAAGGAGCCCGGCAACAGGCTCCAGGCCGCGGCCGCGGCCCTTGTGATGGGAGGCGCTGCGGGAAACCTCGCGGACCGCGTCGCGCTCGGGGCGGTCACCGATTTCATCGACCTGCATGTCGGAGGCTTCCACTGGCCGGCGTTCAACATCGCGGACTCCGCGATCTGCCTCGGCGTCTTCCTCTTCATCGTCCTCGAGCTGAGGAAGAAGGACTAGAGAAGCCCGGGCTTCATCTGCCTAGCACGGAAGAAAGCCTGCTCCGCGAGGAGCAGGCTTTTTCCTTTTCCCGGCCCCGGGCCTTCCCCTCCGAACCCGGCCCCGTCCGCCCGTATAATGGCCCTTATCATGCTGAAGAACCTCATCGCCAAGGCCGGCATAAAGGCCGCAATGAACCCCATCGCCGAAGACATGAAGCGCGTGGACGCCATGATCCACCAGACGCTCGGAAGCGATATCCGGCGGGTTGCAGAAGTCGCCGACTACATCACGAACTCGGGCGGCAAGCGGATGCGGCCCGCGCTCGTGCTCCTCTGCTCGAGAGCGCTCGGCCACGAGGGGGATGACGCCGTGTTCCTCGGCGCCGTGATCGAGATCCTCCACACGGCGACCCTGATGCATGACGACGTCGTGGACGAGTCGGACATGCGCCGCGGCCGCCCGACCGCGAACGCGCGCTGGGACAACCCGACCGCGGTCCTCGTTGGCGACTTCCTCTACACCCGCGCCTTCCAGATGATGGTGAGCACAAAGAACCTCCGGGCGATGGCGGAGATCGCCGCCGCCGCGAACCGGCTCTCCGAAGGCGAAGTGCTGCAGATGGACAACGCGCACGATCCTTCGGTCGGCAAGGAACGCTACTACGAGGTAATTGAGCGGAAGACCGCCTGCCTCTTCGAGTGCGCGGCGCAGATCGCCTGCTCGATCGCGAACCCGTCGGAAGAAAAAGAGAAGGCGCTCACCGAATACGCCCTCAGGCTCGGCTACGCCTTCCAGATCGCGGACGACGTCCTTGACTACGCCGGGGATTCCGCGCAGACCGGAAAGAACCTCGGCGCGGACCTCGAGGAGGGGAAGGTGACGCTCCCCCTCATCTACGCGATGCAGCGCGCGAAGCCGGAAGACCGGGCGCTGATCGAGGAAGCGGTGCGAAGGGGCCACGGGGACTTCGTGCGGATCAGCGAGATCGTGCGTGAAACAGGCTCCCTCGAAGCGTCGCTCGAAACCGCGCGCCACGAGGCCGAGCTCGGGAAGAAGGCTCTCGGCGTGATTCCCGAAAGCGTCTACCGCAGCGCGCTCGAGCTGATCATCGACTACACGGTGGAGCGGAACAAGTAAGCCGAAGCCCTCCGTACGGAGGGCTTTTCTTTTCGAAGGAAAGGCGTCGGAAAAGTGCAAGGAAAAAAGCTAGAGGGAAAAAGGATCGTCCTCGCCGTGACGGGTGGGATCGCCGCCTATAAGAGCTGCGAGCTCGTCCGGCTCCTCGCGAGGGACGGGGCTGACGTGCGCGTCGCGATGACGGAGGCCGCCGCCCGGTTCGTCTCCCCGCTTACCTTCACGGCGCTTTCCGGGCACCCCGCCGCCGTTTCCGAATGGGGTTCCGAAGCGGACCCGATGCCCCACATAACTCTCGCGAAGGCCTGCGACCTCCTTCTCGTCGCCCCCGCCACCGCGGACATCCTCGCGAAGGCCGCAAACGGAATCGGCGACGACCTGGTTTCCTCGCTCATCCTCGCCCGCCGCACGCCCTTCGCGGTCGTCCCGGCGATGAACACCTGGATGTGGAGGAACCCGGCGACGCAGCGGAACGTCCGTACCCTCAGGTCTGACGGCGCAGAGGTCTGGGGACCCGCTGCAGGCGGCCTTGCCTGCGGGGATTCGGGCGAAGGGCGGATGATCGAGCCAGAGGAAATCGCGGTACAGGTCCGGAGCCTCCTTCACGCGAAGCCGCTCCTCGGGAAGCGGGTCCTCGTCACCGCGGGCCCGACCTACGAGCCGCTCGACCCGGTCCGCGGCATCACGAACCGCTCCTCCGGCCGCCAGGGCTACGCGATCGCCGGGGAAGCGGCCCTGCAGGGGGCCGAGGTGACGCTCGTCTCGGGGCCCACAGCCCTCCCGGTTCCCTTCGGAGTCGAGCGGGTGGACGTCATCACCGCGGAAGACATGCGACGCGAGGTGATGCGCCGCGCGAGGGCCTGCGACGCCTTCATCTCGGTCGCCGCGGTCTGCGATTGGAAGCCATCCGCCCCAGCCGTCCAGAAAATGAAGAAAACGGAAGGAAGCCCGAGGATCGAGTTCGTGCAGAACCCGGACATCCTCGCCGAGGTCGCCGGGCTCCCCGCCCCTGACCGCCCCTACACCGTGGGATTCGCCGCGGAAACCGAAAGGATCGAGGAGTACGGGAGGGAAAAGCTCCTTCGCAAGGGCGCCGACCTCGTCGCTGCGAACGACGCGCGGGCTGCGATCGGAAGCGGCAGCACGAGCCTATCCCTCATCTCCCGGGAAGGAGTCGTCCGCACCGGCCCAGTCACGAAGGAGGAAGCCTCGGAAGCGATCCTTAGGAAGGTCGCCGAGGCGCTAAGCTAGGGGAAAGGAATCCGGAAGGAGCCGATCCTCCTTCCTTCCAGAGAACTTGGAGCCACAGCGATGAGAGACGCATTTGGAATGGAGCCGCCGAACGGCGACTACGTTTCCTACATCAACCGCCTTCTCTCGGGAAGGGAAAGGAACCTGGAGCCCTTCGAGGTGCAGGACAGTTCGGCCGGCGGGCTCACTCCTTCCTACGAGAATCAGCGGGAAGCGAAGTCGAAGGAAAAGACGCTCCTCGAGAGCCTCGCCCGGGCTTCCCTCCCGATTCCCGGACAGTCCGGGGAAGGCCCTGCCGCCCCCGCGGGAGAAACGCCGGCCGACCGCATGAGGCGGCGCGCGAAGGAAGCGAACGCGAGGAACGCCGCGAAGGCGTTCGGCGGGCTGCTCTCCTTTGTAAGCCTCGCCCTCGTCGTGATCGGGATTGTCGTTTCGAGCGACTGGGCGGTTGTCATGGGCATCTTCCTCTCGATCATCGGGCTCCGCGCGGCGGCGGGAAAGGGGAAAAAATAGACAACGGCCTTTTCGGGAAGAACCTGGAGCTTCAATGCTTGCGCGGTTCTGTTTTTCTCCGGCAGCCGCAGCACCCCGCGCCATTCCGAAACCAGCCCGGCAACGGCTTTTGCAAGGATTCAACGAATGATCAAGATCGCGCTCCGTGTCCTGGACGGGCGGGCTTCCCGCTTCATTCCCAGAACCGCGACCCCGGGGTCTGCAGGGGTCGACCTGAGGGCCATTCTCGACAACCCGCTTGAACTGCGGCCCGGCGACGTGAAGCTCGTCCACACGGGGCTCGCGATCCACATCGCTGATCCCCGGTACGCGGCGCTCATCCTCCCGCGCTCAGGCCTCGGGCACAAGCACGGGATCGTACTCGGGAACCTCGTCGGCCTGATCGACTCGGACTATGAGGGCGAGCTCATGGTGTCCGCGTGGAACCGCGGCACGGAACCCTACGTGCTCGAGCCCTTCGAGCGGCTCGCGCAGCTGGTTGTCGTCCCGGTCGTGCAGCCGGAGTTCGAGGTCGTCGACGCGTTCGAGGAAAGCTCGCGCGGAACCTCGGGGTTCGGCTCGACCGGAACCCGTTAGGCCGGAACCTCGCTCTTGCGGCCCGAGGCGGGCTCGCGGACCGGGGAGGACTCCGGGAACCTGAGCTGCACCTTCCCGCGGGAGCATCCCACCGTGACGGTCCCGCCGTTCTTCAGGGGCCCGAAGAGGATCGCCTCGGCGAGCGGCCTCTCGACCTCCTCGCGGATCAGGCGGGCCATCGGACGGGCCCCCATCTTCGAATCGTATCCGTGCTCGGCGAGATAGGCCCGAAGGGACGGAGTGAAGACCGGAACGACCCGCTTCTCGGCGAGCCGCGAGGAGATCTCGCGGAGGAACTTCCCGGCGACCTGCCCGGCGAGGCTCCTGTCGAGCGGCTTGAAGCGCACCACCGCGTCCAGCCGGTTCCGGAACTCGGGCGGGAAGATCCTCTTGATTTCCGGAAGGTCGTCCCCTTCCGCACGGGACTCCCCGAACCCGATCACGTTCCGGGCCGCCGCCTGCGCCCCGGCGTTCGACGTCATGATGAGGATCACGTTCCTGAAATCGGCCTTGCGTCCGGTATTGTCGGTAAGCGTCCCGCTGTCCATCACCTGGAGGAGGACGCTGAAGATGCTCGGGTGGGCCTTTTCGATCTCGTCAAGCAGCACCACCGCGTAAGGGTGCTTGGAGACCGCTTCAGTCAGCTGCCCGCCCTGGTCGAACCCGACATAGCCCGGAGGCGCGCCGATGAGGCGGCTCACCGTGTGGCTCTCCGAGTATTCGCTCATGTCGAAGCGGATGAACTCGTTCCCCAGGCTCTTCGCAAGCTGCTTCGCGAGCTCCGTCTTCCCGACCCCGGTGGGGCCGGTGAAGAGAAAGCTGCCGACCGGACGGTCCGGGCTTCCGAGCCCCGCGCGCGACAAGCGGATAGCGGACACGACGCGGTTCACCGCGTCGTCCTGGCCGTAGATCACGGCCCGGAGATCGTCAGGCAGCCTGAGAAGCTTTCCCGAATCTCCCTCGGAAAGAGTGGCGACCGGAACGCCCGCGATTTCGGAAACGGTCCTCTCGATTTCCTCGCGCCCGATCACGGCCTTCCTGCTTTCCCGCGGCAGGAGCTGCTGCGCGGCGCCTGCCTCGTCGATCACGTCGATCGCCTTGTCGGGAAGGCGCCTGTCGCTGATGAACCGTTCGGAAAGGCTCACCGCGGCCTCAAGCGCCTCGTCCGTATAGCGGACAGCGTGGTGATCCTCGAAGCGCTTCCGAAGTCCCTTCAGGATCTCTACCGACTCCGCGACGCTCGGCGCCGGGACGTCGATTTTCTGGAACCGGCGGGCAAGCGCCCGGTCCTTTTCGAAAATTCTGCGGAACTCCTCGTAGGTGGTCGCGCCGATGCAGGACATCTCGCCGTTCGAAAGGGCGGGCTTCAGGAGGTCCGCAGCGTCAAGCGCCTGGCTGCCTGACGTCGCGCCGGCACCGATTACCGTGTGGATCTCGTCAATGAAGAGAATGACCTCGGGCCGTTCCTTCACCGCGTCAACTAGCTTCTTGATGCGGTCCTCGAAGTCGCCCCGGTACTTGGTCCCGGCAACGAGCCGCCCGATCGAGAGCGAGCGGATCACTTTCCTGCGGAGCGCGTCGGGAACGCGCCCCTCGACGACCCGCTCCGCGAGCCCCTCGGCGATCGCGGTCTTCCCGACCCCCGCCTCGCCGACGAGGAGCGGGTTGTTCTTCCGTCTCCGGCAGAGAACCTGGACCACGCGGCGAATCTCGCGGTCTCGCCCAACCAAAGGGTCGAGCTTCCCGACCTTCGCCTTCTCGTTCAGGTTCTCGGTGAATTCCTCGAGCGGGTCCCCTTCTTTCTTCGCGTCCGGCGCTGCGCGCCCGTCCGCGCCGCATTCCCCGGGACAGGGCCTGCTTCCCTCGGGCGCGTTCGCGCAAAGGTACTCGGTCACGCGCAGCCTGTCGGCTCCCAGCTCCTTCAGGAAGCACACAGCCCAGCTGTCCGGCTCGTCGAAAATCGCGACGAGGATGTCTTCGCCGTGCAGCGTCTGGTCTTCCCTTTCGGACTGCTGGACATGGACCAGGGCGCGCTCGATCACGCGCTGGAACCCGACGGAGGGCTGCGGGTCCTCGTCCTTCGAGGCGAGCTTCGGAACCTGGGTGGCGATGAAATCCTCAAGATCCGCCCGGAGCACGTCGAGGTCGCAGTTGAGCGCCTTGAGGACCGCCACCACGCGGGGATTCTTGAGCAGCTCGAGCAGCAGGGCCTCGACCGTGATCAGGCGGCTGCGGGCGGCGGTCGCCGAGACGAACGCGTCCTGGAAATTCCTTTCCAAATCCCTGTCAATCATCAGCAGGCCTCCCTTTCCGCAATGCATCGGAGCGGAAATCCGTTCGCCTTCGCGAGGCGCATCGCCTGCGCGGCGAGGCTTTCCGCGATTTCCCGCGGGTATGCCCCAGCGTCTCCCCGCCCGTTGCGGTGGACTTCAAGCATGAGCCGCTCGGCCTCCTCTTCGGTCTTTCCGAAAAGGCTCCTGAGCAGCATGACAACGAAATCCATCGTCGTGTAGTCATCGTTAAGCAAGATGACATGCCACATCGGCGGAAGGCTGACCTTCCTCTTCTCCTTCAGCGCGAGGCAGGATTCCTTCGCACCCCCGCATTCCTTTTCCGTCATTGTTCCCACAGCCAATAGGATCGTCTACCGGTAATTCTGCAGAAAAAAGGAAGAGTCCGTGAGGCTTTCCCGATCCTCGGGGCAAAAATTTGCCATGCCTCATGAGAGACTCCGCTCTTTTTCCCCAGGGTCCGGCATCTGCCGGTCTTGGAAACCCGGACGGCCGCGGCGGCATGCACATCCCGGACCTGACTCTCTTGAGCGGCGCCGCTTAGCCTCATTCCCTACCCTCACGTGCAACTTTTCCGCAGACGGCGTATTGTCTCAGGAGTGCGGTAAGCTTGATCAGGCAGGGTTCTGTATCAGCTCGCTGCTTGATCCCTTCGGGCTTTTCCGCAGGGTGGTTTTTTCCCGTCCAGAAATCCAATGCTGCAGAGCAGCGCGCATCTGGCGGGCTTGCATCAAGATGGAGATTTGCAATATGGCTACCGGTACCGTGAAGTGGTTTAATGACGCCAAGGGCTATGGCTTCATTACCCCCGATGAAAAGGGTGAGGACCTCTTCGCTCACTTCTCTGCGATCAAGATGGACGGCTTCAAGTCCCTCAAGGAAGGCCAGCGCGTGACGTTCGACGTCGTCGACGGCCCGAAGGGCAAGCAGGCTGCCAACATCGTTCCGGCAGAGTAACTGCTTCACGAGGAAAACCCGCCCTCCCCTGCGAAGGGAAGCCGGCGGGCTTTCTGTTGCCTTTGTGAAAAAAGCGGCAGCGGAGGAAACTCCCGCTGCCGTTTTTCTCTTCAGCGCGAGGGAAACGGAACCGCTGCTTTTCCCCGGGAATTCCTGACAGGACGCTTTGTGCAAGACATGACCAAGAAACTCCTTCTCTGCCTCGCGTTTCCAGCGCTCCTCGCACTTCCTCCAGCCGCATTCGGCGCGGAGGCCACGCTCGAAGTCCGGTTCCGGGACGCGACGCTCACCGCGGAAGTCGCGCAAACGGCTGAGGAACTGAAGCACGGGCTGATGGGGCGGGAATCGCTTCCCGAAGGCAGGGGGATGCTTTTCGTCATGCCGCGGCCTGACAGCTGGTGCATGTGGATGAAGGGAACCTCGATCCCGCTCTCCGTAGCGTTCATCCTTGAGGACGGAACGGTCTCTTCGATAGTTGACGAAATGAAGCCCTTCAGCCTTTCCGCCCGCTGCGCGAGGGAGCCCGTGTCCTACGCGCTTGAAGCGCGAAAGGGCTGGTTCGCGAGGCACGGCGTCCGCCCCGGGGACAAGGCGCGCTTCTAGGCCTCCTTCCCGGCCTCCACTGAAAGCACCCTAACCTCGGCCCGGCCGTCGGAAAGCATCAGGCTGAGGTCGTCACCCGCGTGGAGCTCCCCCGCCCGGGAAACCGGGATTCCGCCTGCCCGGAGAACGAGCGCGAATCCCCGGCGAAGCACGCGGGCGAGTTCCATCGAGCGAAGCCGCGCTTCCGCTTCCCCCATCCGGGAGCGTTCCCGGAGGATCGCCGCCCGGGCAGTCCTGGAGAGCTCCTGCTCGGCCGCGAGAACCGCCGCCCGGCCGGCACCGACCGCGGGCTTCGCCCCTTCGAGCGCCTTCTCCTCAAGCGCGAGCCGCGAACCCCGGTCCCTCAGTATCCCTTCCCCTTCGTGCCGGAGCCTGATCGAAAGGCTGCCGAACTTCCCCCGTTCAGCTCCGGAAATGTCCCTCGCGGCGCGTCCCATCGCGAGGACTTTCGCCCGGATCGAGTCTCCCGCGCCCTCCGTGATCCTCTTCCTGAAGGACAGGGTCCTCGACTCGAGCCCCTGAAGACGGCCTGACTCAATAAGGAACGCACGGTCTGCGATCCGCGCGAGGCGTCCGGTCGCATCTGACGCACGCGACCGGCCCTCCCGGATGAGCGAAAGCGGCGAGCGGAGGCTGCTCTCCGCGAGGTCCAGCCTCTGGGACCGCTCCGCGTGCAGCCTCTCGTACGCTCTTTTCAGCGCGAGTTCCCGCCGCTCGATCCGCGCCGTGACCTCGGTAGCGGCAGGCGCGCACTGCTCGGCCGCCGCGGTCGGGGTCGCCGCCCGGAGGTCAGCCGCGAGGTCCGCGATCGTCGTGTCGGACTCGTGTCCGATTCCGGTCACAACCGGGACCTGGGAGCGCCGGATTTCCCGCGCGAGCGCTTCGCTGTTGAAGCAGGCGAGGTCCTCGTAGGATCCGCCGCCGCGAACGAGAAGGACGACGTCCGGCACCCCGGATGAAGACGCACGCCTCAGGGCCTGGACGAGCTCCTGCGGGGCCCGGGAGCCCTGAACGGAAGCAGGGAAGATCACGACGCGCGCATACGGCGCCCTCTTCTCAAGCGTCCGGAGAACATCCCGGAGGCCCGCGGCCTGAAGGCTCGTCACCACGCCCACCGTACGGGGAAGCGCCGGAAGCGGCCGCTTCAGCTCGGCGCTGAAAAGCCCCTCGTCGGAAAGCTTCCTCTGAAGGCGGAGGAACTCGGCGTAGAGCCTCCCGAGGCCGGCGCGCCGCATTTCGTGGACAGAGAGCTGCAGCCGCCCCTTTCTTTCATATAGCGTTGGCTGGGCGAGCACCTCGACGCGGTCGCCCGGCTCCGGGCGAAATCCGTACTGGGCGAGTTCCGAACGGAACATCACGCAGGAAATCTGGGCGCTTTCGTCCTTCAGTTCGAAGTAGCAGTGGCCGCTCGACGGCACGGTGACCCCGGCGACCTCCCCTTCAACCCAGATCCTCGGGAACCGCCCTTTGAGCGAGAGGCTGATCGAGCGGCAGACGTCGCTCACGGAAAGCATCCTTTCCCCCCCGGACGCGGGCACGCTGCCAGGAGCCCGGGCTCCGCCCTCCGGCCGATCCCGTTCCGGCCACGCGCTCCTGAGGGACGGCGCCCTAGAGGGCCGGAGAGGCGCCGTCCGGCCCGAAGCGTTGCCGCCAAAGAAGTCAAAGTCGAAATCGCGAGGCATGAGATCTCCTTTCGAGCCCACTTTGCTATTCTGCACCGTTTGGAAGAAAGCCCTGAAGCGAAAACTTTTCCACCGGCAGCCCCGGAGTGCCGCAGGAGAGGCAAAGACCCGGAATTCCGAGGGAGAAACCTTCCGTAAGTTCAATAAATTATTTGCAATTCTTTGATTTTATTTGTTTTTATTTTAAAACTCTGGAAAAAAGCCGCTGGCAAAAAGTTTCTATTCTTCAGCGACTTATCCCTTTTCTCCACATTTGTTCACACAGTTATCCACAGGATTTTTCCCCAGATCTTCCTCTGCCGAGGATCATCAGTTGATCGTCATTCCTTTTTTGTCCCTGTAATGCCATAAGCAAAAAGGAAAAACACGGCGATTCACCGCAGTTATATTCGAAAGGGGATTCCCCTTCGGTTCTGTGAATATCCCGGATGCCGTAAAACGGGCTGCAAATCAACAGGGCATCGGTTTCCGCGAGTGATGCAACATAATGAATGAAAAGGAAATTACTCTGTTGCCTAAAAATTAGGCAACGTGAGTTTTCCCTTGTGTTTCAAGAAAATAACCGAGTTGCTCAGCGTGTGTGAACATCCCTATTCACCTGTTCCGTGATAAAGCGGCTAATTATCTGACAAATTGCGGAATTTTTTGTCCACAGGCCTCTTTCGCGCCGATCTTCAGGGAAATTTGCGGAAATATTCGGGAAATCATCATGTTGGGTCAGTTCTAAAGTCTTGGCCAGAAAAGAACGGGGACGCAGGCCGGAACCCCGCCCCGGGCCCACCATCCCGAATGCCCATCCCATAAGACGGTTATCAGCGGCAACTTGATGAAATCGAAAGGCTTTTCTTCTGGCGAAAAATTATCCACAAATCCAAGAAATAATTCAAAATCAATCGATTGCTTCAAATGCAAACCGTTTTTCCACAGGAGGCTTGTCCCAGCAGGCAGTCCGCTCCCGGTGAGCAGCGCGATTCCATTGCCATTATCATTAGGGCTCTCTACTTCAAGTGGCATCATGCCCGGCACCGGGCATTTTCCCATTCACATGGAATCAGACCGACCTCGATCAACCTCCGACCGGACTCCTCCGGCCCAACCGCAGCACCGTCCCGCGACGTTTCGCGCAGGCCTTGAGATGCTGCTTCACAGGCAGTGGGCGAAAAAGGGACTCTTCGCGCTGCTCCTCTCCCCCTTCTCATTCGTGTTCCTCTGCGTGTCGCGGTATCGCGCGATGCACGCACAGCCTGAACGGCTTCCCGTTCCGGTTGTCGTCGTAGGGAACATCTATGTCGGAGGAACGGGAAAGACTCCCGTCACGATTGCGCTCGCCCGGGGCCTGAGGAAAATGGGCTGGCACCCCGGGGTCATTTCCCGGGGCTACGGGCGGAAGGCGGACGGCGTGAAGCTTGTCGGCCCGAACACCGACTCCTCATCGAGCGGCGACGAACCGCTCCTCATCGCCCGCAAGACAGGGCTCCCGGTCGCGGTCGGCCGCGACCGTGTCGAAGCGGGACGGCTGCTCCTAAAGTCTTCTCCTGAAATCGACATCATCATTTCAGACGACGGGCTCCAGCACTACGCTCTCCGCAGGGACGTGGAGCTTTGCGTGATCGGAGCGCACGGGATCGGGAACGGCTGGGTGCTCCCCGCCGGCCCGCTCCGGGAACCGCCTTCGAGGCTCGACTCGGTGGACGCCATCGTCCTGAACGCGACCAGCGCGATTCTCGAGACACGGACTCCGCGCTTCGCCGCGAGCTCGACTCTCGGGCGCTGCACGCAGCTCTCGACCGGCAAGGAGCTCACACTGGAAGCGCTCCGCGGCCAGCTTGAGGGAAAGACTTTCGCTGCGGCGGCCGGCATAGCAGTTCCGACCCGGTTCTTCGCAATGCTGCGCGCGCGGGGATTCATCTGCGAAAAGACCCTCGAGCTTGGCGATCACTTCAGCTTCGAATCGAACCCGTTCAAGGACCTGGACGCCGACTGCATCCTCATTACGGAAAAGGATGCAGTGAAGTGCCGCCAGATACGGGAAATCGCCTCAGACCCGAGAATATGGGTGGCCGGCTACGACATCGTGATCGAGGACTATCTGCTGGAGCTCGTGGACCAGAAGGCCCGCCGCGTGAAGAGCAGAATGGAAAAAGGAAAGCCCTGATGGATTCCAACCTGACGAAGAACCTGGTCTGCCCGGTGTGCAAGGGCAGTCTGTCCTGGGGAGCGGAAGCTTCCGAACTCCTCTGCCCGTCCTGCGGGCTTGCCTTCTCCGTAACGAAGGGCATTCCGGACATGATCGTCCACGACGCCCGGAAGATGACGGAGGAAGAGCTGGAAAGCCTCAGGCTGAAGCAGAAGGCTGCCGAGTCTTCCGCCGCCCGCGGCTGATCGCGCAACCAGATTCCTTGCATGAAAAAGAAAAAAATGACATACACCATTGTTATCCCGGCCCGGATGCATTCCACGCGCCTTCCCGGCAAGCCCCTCGCCGACATCGAGGGAAAGCCGATGATCGTGCGCGTGGCGGAACGCGCCCGCCTCACCGAGGCTTCCCGGATCATCGTCGCCACCGACCACCCCGCCATCGTCGAGGCCTGCGAGGCTTCCGGGGTCGAGGCGATGCTGACCAGCGAATCCCATCCGACCGGAACCGACCGCCTTTCTGAAGTCGTGAAGCGGCTTTCCCTTGAGGGCGACGAGGTGGTCGTCAACATCCAGGGCGACGAGCCCCTCATTCCTCCGAGCGTCGTGGACCGGGTGGCGAGCCTCCTCGCGCAGAAGCCCGGGTGCGCGATCGCGACAGCCGCCCATCCGATCGCCGGAATCGACGACTTCCTCAATCCGAACGTCGTGAAGGTGGAACTGAACGCACTCGGCGAGGCAATGACCTTCACCCGTGCCCCGGTTCCCTGGCCCCGCGACGCCTTCCTGAAGGACCCGAGGAAGCTACCGGAGCATTTCTCGGCCCTGCACCACATCGGGCTCTACGCCTATCGCGCCCGGTTCCTGCGCGTGTTCCCCGATCTCCCGCCCGCTCCGATTGAAAAGACGGAAAGCCTCGAGCAGCTTCGCGCGCTCTGGAACGGGGAGCAGATCGCGGTCCTCGTCCTGAACGAGGCCCTTCCCGCCGGCGTCGACACGGCGGCCGACCTTGAGCGCGTCCGTGCCGCGTACCGGGCGGGAGGCCTTCCCCTCTAGCGCACGAGCTGCCAAGCGGGCAAGCAACTGCGCAGAGCCTTGTGCTCCGGGCTTTTCGGCGTCTACAATGGAATTCTGAACCCAGTTTTCAGGGGAAAGGCCCCATCCGAGGCCTTTTCCCATGTTTGGAGAAAAAACATGCGTCTTATTCTGATCGGACCCCCCGGAGCCGGGAAGGGCACTCAGGCTGCCTTCATCAAGGCACGCTTCGGCATTCCCCAGATCTCAACCGGAGACATGCTCCGCGCCGCCGTCAAGGCCGGGACCCCCCTTGGCCTCAAGGCGAAGGCCGTGATGGAGAAAGGCGCCCTGGTGAGCGACGACATCATCCTCGGGCTGATGAAGGAGCGCCTCGCGCAGCCGGACTGCGAGAAGGGCTTCCTCCTCGACGGCTTCCCGCGCACGATTCCCCAGGCCGAGGCGCTGAAGGCGACCGGCATTCCGATCGACTTCGTGCTCGAGATCTCCGTGCCTGACGACGAGATCGTCGAGCGCATCAGCGGCCGCCGGGTCGACCCGGCCTCCGGCCGCACCTACCACGTCAAGTACAACCCGCCGAAGGTCGCCGGGAAGGACGACGTGACGGGAGCCCCCCTGGTCCAGCGTGACGACGACAAGGAAGAGGTCGTGCGCCACCGCCTCGAGGTCTACCACGCCCAGACCGAAGCGCTCGTGAAGTTCTACGGCGACCTCGCGAAGTCGGGCGACAAGACCGCCCCGCAGTACCGTTCGATCTCCGGGCTCGGCACGATCGAGGAAATCACGGCCCGCGTCTTCGAGGCCCTGAAGTAAGGAGCCGACTGGTCCGCCTCTCTCCTTCCCGGAGAGGGCGGCCTCCACGGCACCAAAAGCATGCGCTGCCCGCCGGCTCGCTTCCGGCACGGGTTGCGCATTTTTTTTGCTCCGAACCCTCAGGCCGCTTCCCGGAAAGAGATTATCATTGCAGGCACTTTTCCCGTGGTCGGCAAAAGGTGTATTCGTTGCCGCCCGCGCACGACTTGGATGTCCAGTTCAAAAATGACTACTTCCCGTTTCCCCTCTTTCCGGCGCACGGCATCCGCCGCCGTTGCCGTTCTCCTCGCGGCCGCCCTCGCCGGCTGTGAAACCAGCCCCTCCAAGGCGAGCGACGCCTCTGCCGCAGCTTCCCAGGCCTCCGCGGAATCCGTCAAGGCCGAGGCTCCGTCCGCCGACCGCTTCGGCGACGGCACATATGGCTTCATGCTTTCGAAGGTCCCCGTGGTGAAGGGGGCGAAGCCGATCAGCATGACGACGCTCGACGCGTTCAAGGGCGAGGGGGTCTACTACTTCAACGACCGCGAGGAATCGAATTTCCGGATCGGCGAAAAGACCGGCGACAACTCCTACACGGTGAAGGAAACGTACCCTGAAGGGCAAAAGGCACATGGCTTCGCCTGGGGCACGAACGTCGAGTCGATCGTGAGGAACGGCGTTTCCGTATCGGCCGACTTCCCGCGCACCCTTACCACCGAGGCTGACGGCTCCGTGAAGCTCTACTCCGACTCTTCCGCGACCCCGGTCACCCTCCGCGTTAAGCTCTATGCCTTCGACGTCTCGGGGCAGCACGTCTTCCACTACCTCCGCACCCGGAACAACTATCCGACCCAGACCGCCGGAACCACGAACGCGGTCTTCCCGAAGGGATCCGTCGCCTACATGCCCCAGATCTCCGCCGTGCAGGACGAGTACGTCGTGCTGAAGCCGAACGCCTTCACGGGCGCGGGCTCCGTGGAAGGCTTCGCGAGGAACTTCAGCGGCAGCATTCCCTATTGCCTCAGCTACCTCCCGCGCGAGGGCTTCAAGGCCTACGGAATCACGTTCGATGGCGCCCAGTCCGGCGCTGCAGCGAATGCGAAGACCACGTACAAGTACGTGACGAAGACGCGGTACGTGAAGAACAAGAAGGGCAAGAAGGTGAAGCAGACCTATAAGGTCAAGGTCCCGGTGACGACCACGGCCTCGAGCGCCGCCCCCGGGAACACCGGCAAGGTGAGCCTCCTCCCCGTGAAGACCGGCACCGTCTTCTGCCAGAGCACGTCTAAGACCCCGGTCGCGAACGGCAACTACACCATCCGCACGGTGGACGGCACGAAGGGCCTCGCGGTCGAGTTCCCGGTCGATGTCAAGGCGCCTGACACCGGCATCTTCGAACTCTCGCGGAACGCCCTCTCCATCGCGCTTGTCGAAATGAAGCGCGGCAAGACGACGAGCGTCGTCCCCGGCTACTACCTGAAGGCGAACCTGCCGATCACGGACTTCCAGTACCGCTTCAACGCCACGGCCGCAAAGGCCGTGCGCCAGGCGCTCTCGGAGACCGCCGCCAAGTAGCACCACAGAGGAAAAGCCAGGAAAGGAAAAAGGGAGACATGCGGCTCCCTTCGACCGGACAGGGAGGAAGCGCCAGTAACGGGGCTTCCTCCTTTTTTCATGCCCCCTTCAGCTCTCCCGCACGTTTCTCCACGCGCGGCGGACGATCTCCTCGGCCGGAAGCTTTTCCCAGGATTCGTGCGAAGTGAGCTCCCTTCGCCAGCCACGCGCCCCGGGAAGCCCCTGGGCGATTCCCAGCATGTGGTTCGCGGCGGTCCGCACGGCAAGGGGCGCCCGAACGCGTACCGTGGCGAGATAGTCCGCCATCTCCCGAACGACGTCCCCGCGCGTCCTGCCGAAGGGAGGATCCCCATAGAGCTTCTCATCGACCTCCGTCAGCATCCACGGGTTGTTGTAGGCCTCGCGCCCTACCATGACGCCGTCGAACCGCCCGAGCTCCTCCTCGCATTCCTCCATTGAGCGGATGCCTCCGTTCACGATGAAAAGGCTGTCCGGAAAGTCCCGCTTCAGCCTGAGCGCCACGCTGCGGTCAAGCGGCGGAACGTCGCGGTTCTCCTTCGGCGAGAGCCCGGCAAGCCATGCCGCTCGGGCATGCACGATGAAGACCCGGACGCCGGCGTCGTGCACGGTGCCGACGAAATCCCTCACGAAGCCGTAGGAAGTCTCGCGGTCGACCCCGATCCGGTGCTTCACCGTGACGGGGACGGAGACCGCGTCCTGCATCGCCTTCACGCAGTCCGCCACGAGGGCGGGCCTCAGCATGAGGACAACGCCGAACGCGCCGGACTGAACGCGGGGAGACGGACAGCCGCAGTTGAGGTTCACTTCGTCGAACCCCGCTTCCTCGCCCCATTTCGCGCATCTGGCGAGCTCCGCCGGATCCGATCCCCCGAGCTGCAGCGCCACGGGGCCCGATCCCCGCTCGAAGCCGAGGATCCTCTGCCGGTCGCCGTGGACGAGCGCGGGGGTCGCGATCATCTCGGTATAGAGCCTCGCGCGCTTCGTGAGGAGCCGGTGAAGGTGCCGGCACCATTCGTCAGTCCAGTCGACCATCGGGGCGACGCAGAAGCGCCAGCCGCGATCAAGGAGGGGTTCTCTGTTTTCCATCTGCATTTACGCGTTTGGCCCCGGGCGGGGCGTGAAAAAAGCCGGCAGAACGGGAATTCCCCTCCTGCCGGCATCCTTTTCCGGGAGAGAGGCCGGGCGGAAGGCAGGGGCCCTCCGCTTCTCCCTCCCGGGATTCCTAGCGCTACTCCTCGGACACGTCCGGATCGCCGAACTCGGCCTGGGCGGCGCGGGCGGCGCGCTTGCGCTCGAAGTCCTTCAGATAGCGCTTGCGAAGGCGGATCGACTTCGGGGTGATCTCGACCAGTTCGTCGTCGTTGATGAACTCGACGGCGCTTTCCAGCGTGAGCTGCGTCGGGGGCACGAGGCGGATCGCCTCGTCGGAGCCGGAGGCGCGGACGTTCGTGAGGTGCTTCGTGCGGATCGGGTTCACGACGATGTCGTTCTCGCGGGAGTGCTCGCCGATGATCATCCCCTCGTAAACCGGATCGCCCGGATTCACGAAGAGCCGGCCGCGGTCCTGAATGTACCAGAGCGCGTAGGCTACGGCACCGCCGTCTTCGCCGGAAATGATGGCGCCAGAGCGGCGCTCGCCGACGCTGCCCTGCTTGATCGGGCCGTAGTCGTCGAACACGTGGCTCATGATGCCCGTGCCGCGGCACATCGTGAGGAACATGCTCTGGAAGCCGATCAGGCCGCGGGCCGGGATCCGGTACTCAAGGCGGACGCGGCCCTTGCCGTCAGGCTCCATGTCAGTGAGCTCGCCCTTGCGGCGGCCGAGCTCTTCCATCACGGCACCCTGGTTCTCTTCCTCGACGTCGACCGTCAGGGCTTCGTACGGCTCGAGCTTCACGCCGTTCTCTTCCTTCAGGATGACGCGCGGACGGGACACGGCCACTTCAAAGCCCTCACGGCGCATGTTCTCGAGGAGCACCGTAAGATGCAGCTCGCCGCGGCCGGACACGAGGAACACCTTCTCGTCCTTCGTGTTCTCGACCCGCATCGCGACGTTCGACTTCAGCTCGCGGGCGAGGCGCTCGCGGATCTGGCGGCTCGTGACAAACTTGCCTTCCTTGCCGGCAAGGGGCGAGGTGTTCACCATGAACTCCATGCGCAGCGTCGGCTCGTCGACGTGGAGCATCGGAAGCGCTTCCGGCTGCTCGACGCTCGTGATCGTGGTGCCGATGTTGAGGTCCTCGATGCCGGTGACGAGAACGATGTCCCCGGCCTGGGCGCTCGGGGTCTCCTTCCTCTGGAGGCCTTCGAACTGGAGGATCTGGTTGATCTTGCCGTGCTTCGGCGTGTCCTCGGGACCGTCCATGAAGCAGACCGCCTGGCCCGGCTTCAGCGTGCCGCGGTGGACGCGGCCGATGCCGATCTTGCCGACATAGCTCGAGTAGTCGAGCGAGCAGATCTGGAGCATCAGGTTGCCGTCGGGATCGTCGTCGCGGACCGGCACCTTCTCGAGCACCGTGTCGAGGATCGCGTTCATGTTTCCGATCTTCTTCAGCTCCTCGACGTCCTCGGTGAAGCCGGCGTAGCCGTTCAGCGCGGAAGCGTAGATCACGGGGAAATCGAGCTGGTCGTCGGTCGCGCCGAGCTTGTCGAACAGGTCGAAGGTCTGGTTCACGACCCAGTCAGGACGGGCGCCCGGACGGTCGACCTTGTTCACGACCACGATCGGCTTCAACCCCTGGGCGAGTGCCTTGCGGGTCACGAAGCGGGTCTGGGGCATCGGGCCGTCGACCGCGTCGACGAGCAGCAGCACGCCGTCGACCATGGAGAGCACGCGCTCCACTTCGCCGCCGAAGTCAGCGTGCCCGGGAGTGTCGATGATGTTGATGTGGACGCCCTTCCACTCGACGGCGCAGTTCTTGGCGAGAATCGTGATCCCGCGTTCCTTTTCGATCGCGTTGCTGTCCATAACGCGCGTTTCGACCTCCTGGTTCGCGCGGAAGGTGCCCGCGCACTTCAGGAGAGCGTCAACCATCGTCGTCTTGCCGTGGTCGACGTGGGCAATGATCGCAATATTGCGAATGGCACGTGTCATATTTTTCTCTTTACGCTTCTCTGTAAGCAGTTAATCTTTCCGGGGACAGCACGCCGCGGTCGCTGACCACCGCCGTTCCCAGCAATTCCTTTTCCGGGCCGTAGACTCTTGCCCTCCCGGGCGAAGCGAGACGGAGGGCAAGCCTTTGGCCGTTCCTGAAACGCGCGGCTTCTTCCGGTCCTAAAAGCACGGCAGGCAGCTCCTGTATGAGCCTGTCAGGAGGGGCGAGCAGCCTGAGCCGCCCGTCGCCATCTGCCGCCTCGAGCTCGCCAAGCGTCACGGCGTCCCCGATTCCGAGCTTTCCGACCCTCGTCCTGCGGAGAGCCGACATCGCCGCTCCGCAGCCAATGGCCTTTCCCAGGTCTTCGATCAGCGTCCTGATGTACGTGCCCTTCGACACCACGCAGGACATCCTGACCCGGTCTCCGCTGACGGAAAGGATGTCAAACTGATGAATTGTAACCTGTCGGGGCTCGCGCTCAACCGTTTCCCCGTTCCTCGCCAGCCTGTAAAGAGGAACGCCGTTCCGCTTCAGGGCAGAATACATGGGAGGGACCTGCAGGATCGTCCCGGTGAGCCCTGCGGCGGCCGCCTTCACCTCGCCGGCTGTGACGTTCGGCTCATGCCGCTCGAGCACTTCCCCGGTCGTATCTCCCGTGTCGGTACGGATCCCGAGGACCGCCTCGGCCTCATAGGCCTTGTCAGCTCCGAGCAGATCCGAGGAAAACTTCGTCGCCTCGCCGAAGGCAAGCGGAAGAAGCCCCGTCGCCATCGGGTCAAGCGTTCCGCAGTGACCCGCCTTCGCGGCGTTCAGCAGCCGCCTCGCGGCCTGAAGGGCATGGTTCGAGCTCATCCCCTCGGGCTTGTCGAGCAGCAGCACTCCGTCCACCGGATTTCCGCGACGTCCTCTTGGCACGACTTCCTACTCCCCCGGCTTCTTGTCCAGGGCTTCCGCGATGAGCTTGTCCATCGCGAAGCCGCGGTCGACGCTTTCGTCATGGACGAAATGCAGGGTCGGAACCGTATGGATCCGAAGCTTCCTGAAGATGAGGTTCCGGAGCATTCCCGCGGCAGCGTTCAGCCCCTCGCGGCATTCCTCGGGATCAGCGCCGATCACCGTGAAGTAGATGTTCGCATGGGCATAGTCAGGCGTGATGTCGCAGCCTGTGACCGTTACGAAGCCGACCCGCGGGTCGCGGACTTCCTTCGGGATCAGCTCCGCGACATCGCGTGCGATCTGGTCCGCTATCCGGGTAGAGCGCCCGGGCTTAGCCTTTCTCACGTTTCTTAGTCCTCAATTCCTTGTCAGGGTCTGGAGGAGCTGCCCGGAAGGGGCAGTCCTCCGTCCCGTTGCCCTTAGAGCGTACGGGCGACTTCCGTCACCTCGAACACTTCGAGCTGGTCCCCGACCTTGATGTCCTCGTAGCCCTTCAGCGAGACGCCACATTCCTGGCCGGCGTTCATTTCGCGGACATCGTCCTTGAAATGCTTGAGGGAGGCGAGCTCGCCCGTCCAGATCACCACGTTGTCGCGCAGCAGACGGATGTTCGCGTTCCGGCGGATGAGGCCTTCCACCACGCGGCAGCCGGCGATGTTGCCGACCTTCGGCACGTGGATCACCTGACGGATCTCGGCGAGACCGAGGTTCGTTTCCTTCTGGACCGGGGCGAGCATGCCGCTCATCGCCGCCTTGATCTCGTTCACGGCATCGTAAATGATGTCGTAGTAGTGGATCTCGACGCCTTCGTGCTCGGCGAGCTTCTTCGCGCCGCCGTCGGCACGGACGTTGAAGCCGACAATCACGGCGCCAGCCGCAATCGCGAGGTTGACGTCGGTCTCGCTGATGCCGCCCACGGCGGAGTGAACGATCTGCACGCGCACTTCATCGGTCGAAAGCTTCGTGAACGCCTGGACCAAGGCTTCCTGGGAGCCCTGGAGGTCAGCCTTGACGATGAGGGGCAGGGTCTTCTGCTTCCCGTCGCTGTCCTTGAAGAGGTTCTGCAGACTGGCGGCCTGCGCCTTGGCGAGCTTGACGTCGCGGTACTTGCCCTGACGGAAGAGCGCGATTTCACGCGCCTTCTTCTCGTCAGGCAGCACGAAGAACTCGTCGCCCGCCTGGGGGATGCCGGAAAGGCCCTGGATCTCGACCGGAATCGAAGGACCGGCTTCCTTCACGTTGCGGCCGTTCTCGCCGACCATCGCGCGGACGCGGCCAAACTGGGCGCCGGCCAGAACCACGTCGCCGCGGTTCAGCCTGCCGGACTGCACGAGAACGGAAGCGACAGGGCCGCGCCCCTTGTCGAGGCGGGACTCAAGGACGACACCCTTCGCGAGGCCTTCGGCCGGAGCCTTCAGCTCAAGCATCTCCGCCTGCAGCAGCACGTTCTCAAGAAGTTCGTCAACGCCCATGCCGGTCTTAGCGGAAACGTTCACGAAGGGCGAATCGCCGCCGTACTCTTCCGGGATCACCTCGTTCTGGACGAGTTCCTGCTTGACAACCTCGGGATGCGCGCCGGGCTTGTCGCACTTGTTGATCGCGACAACGATCGGGACGCCGGCAGAACGGGCGTGCGCAATGGCTTCCTTCGTCTGCGGCATCACGCCGTCGTCCGCCGCGACAACCAGAATGACGATGTCCGTCACCTGGGCTCCGCGGGCGCGCATGGCCGTGAAGGCCTCGTGCCCAGGGGTGTCGAGGAACGTGATGATGCCGCGCGGCGTCTTCACGTGGTAAGCGCCGATATGCTGCGTAATGCCGCCGGCTTCGCCCGCCGCGACCTTGGTGCGGCGGATGTAGTCGAGGAGCGAGGTCTTGCCGTGGTCGACGTGGCCCATGATCGTGACGACCGGGGGACGCGGAACGGCCGGGAACTCGTTCTTGTCGCCGATTTCGCCGAGGAAAGCCTCGGGATCGTCGGCCTTCGCGAGGACCGCCTTGTGGCCCATTTCCTCGACGATGATCATCGCGGTGTCCTGATCAAGCATCTGGTTGATGGTGACCATCTGGCCGTCCTTCATCAGCTGCTTGATCACTTCGGTCGCCTTCACGGCCATCTTGCGGGCGAGATCGGCGACGGAAATGGTCTCCGGAACCTCGATCTCGCGCACGACGGGTTCCTGCACCTGCGGCTGGAGGGGCTCGTTGCCGCGGCGGCGATCCTGGGAGCGGCGGCCGCGAGCGGTGCGCCAGCCTCCCTCGTCGTCCACGCCGCGGGTCTTGATCTGATGATGATGCCCGTCCTCGTCGCGGCGATCGCCGCGGCGGCACTTCTTGCCGCGGCCGTTCTCCTCGCTACTCTTCGGCGCCGCAGCCGGGCGGAAGTGCGCCGGGCGCTTGGTCTCGGCCTTCTTCGCGGCCTCGGCCGGCTTCTGCGCGGTCTTGGCGGCGGCCTTCTCATCGGCAGCCTTCGTCTCTACCGCGGGCTTCTTCGGAGCGTTCTTCGGGCGGTTCAGCATCGCGCGGATGGCGGCAGCCTCGGCTTCAGCCTTGGCACGTGCCTCTGCACGAGCCTTCGCTTCCTCGGCGGCCGCCTTGGCACGGGCCGCGTTCAGGGCAGCGGCCTCAGCAGCAGCCTTGGCACGGGCGGCCTCGCGCCTCGCCTTCTCGGCGGGATCGATCTTAGGCGCCGCAGCGGCTTTCTCAGCAGCGACACGGGCGGCCGCAGCCTTCGCCTGCATCGCGCGGGAAGCGCGAATCGCAGCCGCATCGCGCTCGAGGCGGGCGCGTTCCTCAGCCTGGCGGCGGGCACGCGCGGCCTGCTTCTGCTCCTTCTGGGCGCGCTCGTTGTCCGCGACCTGCTTCGCCTTCACCTCGGCAGCGGCCTTCTCGGCCTCGGCCTCGGCCTCCGCCTTCCGGCGCTCCTCTTCCTTCGCAGCCTGTTCGGCGGCAGCCTGGGCTGCGGCTTCCTCGGCGGCCTGACGGGCCTTTTCCGCTTCAGCCTTCGCGGCGGCTTCCTGAGCCACGCGGGCGCGCTCGGCGGCCTCCTGGGCTTCCTTCGCCTTCTCGGCCGCGATCCTTTCGGCAAGCGCCTTCTGGACCTCTGCCTTCTGGGCAGCCTCAATCGCAGGATTCTTCACGAACACGCGGCGCCGGCGCACTTCAACCTGAACCGTGCGGGTACGGCCAGTCGCATCAGCCTTCCTGATCACGGACTTTTCCTTGCGGGTCACGGTGATCCGGCGGGGGTGCTTCGGGGCCGTGCCGTCGCCTTCGGACGCCCGCTCGAGCCTCAGGGACTCGAGCAGCTTCGTCTTGTCGCCCTCGGAAAGCTCGTCAGACTCGGAATTCTTGCTCACTCCGGCAGCCTTCAGCTGCGTAAGGAGCGTCTTTGCCGCGACCTTCAGTTCCTGGGCGAATTCGAAAACTGTCTTATTTGCCATAGATGATCTCTTCCCCTTTTCGACATTCACCCGACTACGGATAAACAACAGCCCGGGCGGCGATAATCAGATCGGCGGCGGTCTTTTCGTCAAAGCCGGCCTTCTCAACGAGCTCGTCGGTCGCGAGGTCCGCAAGGTCATTCACGTTCCTCACCCCGGCGCTCACCAGCGTGCTCACCTTCTCGCCGTCGATTCCCGGAAGCTCGAGCAGGCTCTTGTCGGCAAGCCGCAGGTTCTCCTCGCGCTTGATCGCGCGGCGAGTCAGGACATCGCGAGCGCGCGAGCGGAGCTCCTTCACCGTATCCTCGTCGAAGGCCCCGATGTCAAGCAACTCCTTCTCGGGAATGTAGGCAACGTCTTCGATCGAAGCGAGGCCCGCGTCGATCAGCACGTCAGCCGCTTCCTCGTCAAGGTCGAGCTGCTCCATGAACTCGCGGCGGCTCTCGGCCGTTTCGCTCTTATGCTTCTCGTCGGCTTCATCGGCGGTCATGATGTTGATCTGCCAGCCGGTGAGCTCGGAGGCGAGCCTCACGTTCTGGCCGCGGCTGCCGATCGCGACGGCAAGCTTGTCCTCGGGCACGACGACATCGGCGCTCTTGTCGTCCTCGTTCAGGACGATCGACTGCACTTCCGCGGGCTTCAGCGCCTCAAGCACGAACTGGGCCGAATCATCGCTCCAGAGAACGATGTCGATGTGCTCGTTCGAAAGCTCGGCAGTGACAGCATTCACGCGGCTGCCATGAATGCCGACGCAGGTTCCGATCGGATCGATGCGGGAGTCGCGGGCGAAGACCGCAACCTTCGCGCGGAGTCCCGGATCACGGGCAACGCTCTTGATTTCGAGGAGGCCTTCCTCGATTTCCGGGACCTCGAGCTCGAAAAGCTCCTTCAGGAACTCGGGGCTCGTGCGGGAGAGGATTACCTGACGCCCGCGCTGGCCGTCCTCGACCTTCAGCACGAAAGCCTTCACGCGATCGCCCGGATGGACGATTTCGCGAGGGATCATCTGGTCGCGGGGAAGCCTTGCATCAAGGCGGCCGATCTCAATGATCGCGTCACCCTTGTCCATGCGCTTCACCTGCCCCGTGACAACAGTCTCGCCCCGGTCCAGGAATTCCTGGACGATCTGGGCACGCTCGGCGTCGCGAAGGCGCTGCAGGATCACCTGCTTCGCGTCCTGGGCGAAGCGCCGGGCGTCGGAATTCACGTTTTCCACCGGACGCGTGATGTAGTCCCCGACCTTGAGATCAGGGTAGTCGTCGTGGATGTCGCTGTACATTTCCTCGCGATCGGGCTCCTGGAGCCCCTGCTCGTCAGGAACGATCACCCAGCGGCGCACAGCCGTGTAGGCGCCGGTTTCGCGGTCGATCTGGACAACGACGTCCGCATCCTCGCCCGGGAAGCTCGAGCGCTTGATGGCCGTGGCAAGCGCGGTTTCGACAACGCCGAACACCACCTCAATGTCCACGCTCTTCTCGTGCGCGAGCACTTCCACCATGTCGAGGAGATCCCTGCCGCTCATCTCTTTATTCATCTGCGTCCACCTTTAAAGTCCAGTTCTGCAATTAAGTGCGCGTGTTCAACTTCGGAAAGCGGGAATTCCACCTTCACCGAAACAGCCGGCTCCGCGGCATGCCTGCCCTTGCGGGTGGCGATCCGTTCACGAGCCGCCTGGGAGGGCGTGCGGAACGGCTTTTCGCCGGTGAATTCGAATCCGATCCGTTCGCTTCCCGGCTCGCCCGAAATCGAAAGGATCCTTCCGTCAAGCTTCCTCCTGCCGGCCTCTGGGAAACCTTCGGCATGCATGGGGGAATAAAGCTCAACATGAGCCAGAGACCCGGAAAAGCGCTTCCAGTCCTTTGCCCGCTTCAGTTCCCGCTCGACCCCGGGGCTCGTAACCTCGAGCCTCTGGTAGTCCACATCCTCGGCGGTGAAGAGCGCGGTGAGCTGGTCGCTCACGGCTTCGCAGTCATTCACGGAAATGCCGCCCTCGCGCTCCGAATCGATCGTGACGCGGAGAAGGGCTCCGGGCAACCGCTCGAATTCCACGAACTCGTAGCCCATGCCCTCAACGGTTCTGGATACGATTTCGTTCAAATCCAATGTCTTGGCAGTCATGTAGTCGCTATAGCTTCTTTGTCTGTTGACTAGCTGTTGAAACAAATAAAACCAAAAAAAAATGGGCTCAGAGCCCATTTCCTCCTGCAACGCCAGGGGCGCCGCAGGCATTCCGGCTTCCAAGTACTTCGAAAGCCGGATCCATGAAATCGAGACGCGGGGCAAAGCTTCTGCCTCGCGATTTGAGGCCTGCATTATACCCTATCGACAGGATTTTTGTTGAGAAACTTCAGCATCCTCCCGCATTTTTTCCGCTTTTCAGAGCCGCGTGCCGCTGCCCTGCCTCCCCCCGTGCCGGCGAACCGCCCCGCTTTCGCGCCGCCTCGCTTCCTGCCCTTCCCTTTTGGGAGCCGGATGGCGATTCCCGGAGCTTTCCTTCCGGGGCCTGCGGGAAACCCGTGCAGGGGAATCCTGCAATTCCGCCGACTGATCCTTCCCCAGCTTCAGGAGCCAGTCCCTCACATGCTCCCGGCTCATTTCCGACTTCTCCCCCTTTCTCATCCCGCGCGGAAGCTCGATGTCGCCGAACCGCACCCTCATCAGGCGTCCGACGGTCAGCCCGACTGCCTCGAACATCCGCCGGACTTCACGGTTCCGTCCTTCGGAAAGCTCGACCCGATACCAGTGGTTCACCTTCGTGCCGCCCTCGTCCACAATGCGGGAGAAGCGGGCAGGGCCATCTTCGAGCCGAACGCCCTGGACGAGCCTGTTCCCCTGCTCGTCGGAGAGTTCGCCTGAAACTCGGGCGAGATACTCTCTCTCGATCGAGTAGCGCGGATGCATGAGAAGATTCGCGAGCTTTCCGCTCGTCGTGAAGATCAGGAGACCCGACGTATTGAAGTCAAGGCGGCCAACCGCGATCCAGCGGCCGGACTCGACCGGAGGCAGGCGATCGAAAACCGACGGCCGGCCTTCAGGATCCTTCCTTGAAACGATTTCGCCTTCCGGCTTGTTGTAAAGCAGGACGCGCGGGACACGGTCGATCGCGGCTTCGCGCCGGATGGGCTTCCCGTCCACTTCGATCCTGTCATCAGGCAGGACGCGGATGCCAACGTAGGCAGGCTCCCCGTTCACCGTGACCCGCCCCTCATCGATCAGCCCTTCCATGGCTCGCCGCGATCCAAGGCCCGACTCGGCGAGTACCTTCTGGAGCTTCTCGGATTTTTCGAGCGCTTTTTCCTGCATGTCCTGCAGTTCGTTGCCAAGGCTTTCAGAAGAAGCCTTGCCGCTCTCGTCGGAACTTTCAACGGTCTGCTCAGTCATTTTTCTTCCTTTCCTCCCGGAATGCCCCGCGGTTCGGCATCGCTCCTGAAGCCCGGAAGCTCCTGCTGCTCAGCGGCAGCGCCTTCAGGAAGCCCGGGAAGCGACTGCAGCGACTTCAGCGAAAAATCCTCAAGGAACTTCGAAGTGGTGGCCCACAGCGCTGGGTGCCCTGGCGTATCCCTTTTCCCAACGCACTCAATCCAGTTCCTGTCCTCAAGCTGGCGCATGATGTTCGAATTGACGGAAACGCCCCGGATATCCTCGATGTCGCCGCGGGTCACCGGCTGCCGATAGGCGATGATTGCGAGCGTTTCAAGGAAACTCCTCGAGTACCGGGGGGGCTTCGCGGATGACAGTCTTTCGAGATAAGGCTGGAGCTCCGTTCCGCCCACAAAACGCCAGCCGCCCGCGACCTCCACGAGGTGCACGGCGCGTCCAGACCATTTCTGCTGGATCTCGGCGAGCCAGCCGAGGACTTCCTTCTTTGAATACGCATTGGAAAAAAGAAGCCTCAGCTCCCGGACGGCGAGCGGCCGGCCGGCAGTGAGAAGCGCCCCCTCAAGGATGACGGGGGGATTGTCCAATGGCATGGGTGCAGCGGTCCTGCGCTATTTTGTGGGAAACGGGAAATGGCCGCCCGCCGCGATTCCGCGTTCGGCTAGAATGGCCTTCGGCCGGCGTGCGCCGGCTGAGTTTAGCACGTCCCGATTTTCAGCCCCGGGCGGGTTACACCGCCGCTCGAACCCCCCGCCGTCCCAAGAGAAATGATCCCGTCCACCCCCAGCAAGAAGAGGCTTACCCCTCGGCAATTCGCGGTCTTCAAGTTCATCCGTGAGCGAGTGGACACCACAGGATTCCCCCCGACAAGGAAGGAAATAGCTGACCGCTTCGGCTTTTCCTCCCCGAACGCCGCTGAAGGACATCTGAGGGCGCTTGAGCGAAAAGGGCTCATCGCACTGCATCCGAAAGAAGCCCGGGGAATACAGCTTAAGGCAGGAGCCGAGACCCCACGCACACTTGGCCCGGGAGTCAGGATCCAGTTTTCGAGCGACCGTCTTAGGACTTCCTTTGTGGAAGCTGATGAATTTGTCCGGGTGCCGGACAACTCACTTGCACCGAACGGCATAAACAAGGGAGACCTTCTTGGAATCCGGCACAGGATTTCCCTCCCTGCCGAGCCGAAGCTCCTGTTGCTTGAGATGGAAGGCAGGCGTTTCCTCGGCTTCCCTGAAAATGGAACCGGCGGACTTCCGCCTGGCGCTTCCCTGGTCGGAGAAGCGGCGTTTCTCATCCGGGAAGCCGTGCAGGAAAAGCCTCCGGAATAAAAAGAAGAGCGGCCGGGGAATTTCCCTTGACCGCTCGTCCGGCCCGAACCCCAGCGGAAGGATGTCCGGCTAGAGGATCTTCGAGAAGAACTGCTTGGTGCGTTCCTGCTGCGGATGCGCAAACACCTCGGTCGGCACGCCCTCCTCCACGATCTTTCCGTCGGCCATGAAGATCAGCCGGTCGCCGACCTCCCTCGCGAATCCCATCTCGTGGGTGACGACGATCATCGTCATGCCCTTTTCGGCAAGGCTCTTCATGACGTCGAGAACCTCCTTCACCATTTCGGGATCCAGTGCCGAAGTCGGTTCGTCGAAAAGCATCACCTTGGGATTCATCGCGAGCGACCGGGCGATGGCGACGCGCTGCTGCTGACCGCCGGACAGCATCCGGGGGTATTCTGACGCCTTGTCCTTCAGGCCCACGAGCGCGAGCAGTTCGAGGGCCCGCTTCTCGGCCTCCTCTTTCCCCAGGCCCCTCACCCGCATCGGAGCCAGGGTAATGTTCTGCAGGACCGTCTTGTTCTCAAAGAGGTTGAAATGCTGGAACACCATGCCAACCTCGGCACGGATGCTGTTCAGGTTGGTTTTCGGCTCGATCTTCACCCCGTCCACCAGGATCTCGCCGGCAGTCGGGGTCTCCAAATAGTTGATGCAGCGCAGCATCGTGGACTTGCCCGACCCCGAGGGACCGATCACGACAACAACTTCCTTGGGAGCGACCTTGAGGGAGATTCCGTGAAGGATCTCCGTTTTCCCATAGGACTTGTAAAGGTCGCGGATTTCAATCATCGGATGGCTAGCGTTCATTTGTCCTGAACCTCCGCTCAAGGAAAGCGACCAGCTGGGAAATGGTCAGGGTCATCGTGAGGTAGATCAGCGCGACGCAAGTCCAGATTTCAAACGAACCGTAAGTCTGGGCAATGATCAGCTGCCCGGAACGGGTAAGTTCCTCGAAGCCGATCACCGACACGAGGGAAGAATCCTTCAGCATCGCGATGAATTCGTTGCCAAGCGGCGGGATGATCCGCTTGAAGGCCTGGGGGATCACGATCTCCTTCATCGTCTGGTACCAGGAGAGACCAAGGGAACGACCGGCTTCGGTCTGCCCCTTGTCGATTGACTGGATGCCTGCGCGGAAGATTTCCGCCAGATACGCGCCAGAATTGATCGAGCAGGCCGTGACCGCTGCAACGAACGGATCCACCCGCGTATCCAGCACAACGGGAAGCGCGAAGTAAATGAGGAAGATCTGAATCAGGAGCGGCGTGCCGCGGATGAAATCCACGTAGCAGCGAGCTGGAATCCGGACCCACCAGAAGGGAGTGAGCGAGGCGATGCCGGCAAGCAGGCCAAAGACAAGGCCAAGGCCGACAGACATTGCTGTAATTTTCAGCGTTACGAGAGCGCCCTGCAGCAATAGTGGGAATGAATCCCAAATGAGGGACAGGTCAAATTCCATCAGGAGACTTCCATAGAATTCTTAAAATAATTTCAACCGGCACCGGAGGAGGATGCGGGAAGTCGGCATCGTCAGACATGATAGCCCGGAAAAGCGCGCTGAAAAACGAGTCATGGGACTTTTCCTAGAAAAAAGCATACAGGGAAAAGCTCTGTCTTGAAGCGGATCGCACGGCGGCGGCAGTTTCCGCACTGGATGTAAGAAGGCAGCAAGGGGCTGTCCCTCTGTTGACATTCGCCTCAATCGAGTAGGAGGCGGAGCTTCGCTCCGCCGTCCTCTCACACCACCGCCCGTACGGGTCTCGTAGGCCCTGCTGTCAGCAGGGTT
>CADBTW010000094.1 GCA_902797695.1 uncultured Sutterellaceae bacterium | reverse complement strand
GAATCTTTTTAATGAGTCTTGGAAAGACCCTTCGCAAAAGAACCAGATGCCCACGCTTATCGGTTCGTTGTTCAGTTTTTAAAGAACTTTGTCGCTCAGCGCGACAATTGAAGCATTATAGCTGACTCAATTCCTTTGTCAAGCCATCAAAAACTTGAGGGAACAAAAAAACCGCCCAACTGCTTTGGCGGTTATCTGCTACTGGTTGCGGGGGTAGGATTTGAACCTACGACCTTCGGGTTATGAGCCCGACGAGCTACCGAGCTGCTCCACCCCGCGGTAACCAACTGCTTCAAACGGAGGTGTATTCTACCCATAAATTTTCGCTTGTCAATATCAAATGGAAAAAATGTCTTTCCCCGCCAGAGAAGCGGTTTTCTGCGCGAAGTGCGGATCGAGGCTCGTGCATGCCTTGCCTCCAGGCGAAACACGAACTCGCGCTGTTTGCCCAAAATGCGGCTACATCCACTATGTCAACCCGCTTCCCGTCTCAGGCACCCTGCCGGTCTGGAAGGAAAAAATCCTCCTCTGCCGGCGCGCGATTGAACCGAGAAAAGGCTTCTGGACCCTGCCCGGGGGCTATGTCGAAAGCGGCGAGGCAACTTCCGAAGGAGCACTGCGGGAAACCTGGGAAGAAGCGGGCTTCCGCCCGGAACTGCGGAAGCTTTATGCCGTGATGGACGTGCCTTTCGGGGACCAGATACATTTTTTCTATCTTGCCGACATGCGATCGGAACATTCTGTCCCTGGCCCTGAGTCAGCCGAGTGCCGCCTGTTCGCCGAGGATGAAATTCCCTGGAATAGCCTCGCCTTCCCGACGGTTACCTACCTACTGAAGCAATATTTTCTGGACCGCCGGGCCGGCACGTTTCCAACTCACCATACAGTCCTCCGTCCTGAATGCCTGGCAGCACCGTGAAGATCACAGTAGAAGAGTACGTCACGCCTCCCTCGCCATGCAGCTACTATGCGGACGGGCGAAAGGCCGTGTTCGGTCTTGAGATGTCAAATTCCTGCAGTGCCCAGGACCTATACGGCCTTCTAGCCCTCCGGGGCTGCAGGAGACAGGGCACCGTCGTCTATCGGACGCGATGCCCTGGCTGCCAACGCTGCATATCGAGCCGCGTCCCTGCCGATCGGTTCATGCCAGACCGCACGATGAGGAAGGTACTGAATAGGAATTCTGATATCTCGGTGAGCCTGACAAGAGCGATTCCGTCGGAAGAAAATTTTTCTCTTTATAAGGCCTATGTCCGGGCGAGGCACCATGGTTCTTCCATGGAGGATTACAGCTACGAGGATTTTTCCTCAACGCTCTTCTCGACAAACGTTTGCACCCGCGCGCTTGAGTACCGGCTAGACGATAGGCTCATCGGGCTTGCCATCATCGACATTCTCGAGACTGGAATCTCAGCGGTGTATACGTTCTACGACCCCGACATGCCGGGAAGAAGCCTTGGAACCTATTCCATACTGAAGGAGCTCGAGCTTACCGCAGCCATCAGCCCCGACAAGCACCTGTACCTCGGCTTCTGGCTTTGCGGACTGAAGCAGATGGATTACAAGAGGCGCTTCCGTCCGTTCGAGGTTTACTGGAACGGAAAGTGGCAGGAAATCTCCTCCTGCCTCGGAGAAATCGAGCAATCTTCAGAAATGCCGTGCCGCTAAAATATTCGGAACCACATCTGCCAGGAACAATCAAACCCCATGCTATACGAACTTGCCCGCTCGTTTCTGTTCAAGCTCTCACCTGAGACAGCTCACAAGCTGATCATGGACAACGTTGACTGGGCAGTACCGCTCGGCCTTGTCAAGCTTATTGCGAGAACGCCTCGCGAAAGCCCCGTGAACGTAATGGGACTGCGTTTTCCGAATGCCGTCGGCCTTGCTGCCGGCATGGATAAAACCGGATCGCACGTGAGTTCTCTCGGCGGCATGGGCTTCGGCCACATCGAGGTCGGCACCATTACCCCAAGGCCTCAGCCCGGCAACCCCAAGCCCCGCTGCTGGCGGATTATTCCGGCGAAGGGAATCATCAACCACATGGGGTTCAACAACTGCGGCATCGATCAGGCGATCAGCAATTTGAGGAGCGCCGACGGCTTCAAGCTTCGCGGCGGCATTCTCGGCATCAACATCGGAAAGCAGAATTCCACTCCCCTTTCCGGAGCTTTGGCCGACTACGTGGAATGCATGGACAAGCTCTATTCCCTGGCCGACTATCTGGCGATCGACATTTCCTGTCCTAACACCCCCGAACTGACAAAGCTTCAGGGCGCTGACGAACTCGACCCATTGCTCAAGGGACTCGCAGACAAGCGGAAGGAACTCGAAGACCGAGATTCGCGCCGCGTGCCGATCACGGTGAAAATCAGCCCCGACCTGGATGACGACGCCGTGCGCCGGGCTGCGGACCAGTTCGTGCAGTACGGCATGGATGCCGTAACGGCAACGAACACCACCCTGTCCCGGGACAAGGTGAAGGGTCTTCCGAATAGCGACATGGTTGGAGGTCTTTCCGGCCGTCCGCTCTTCGAACGGGCTACCGCCGTGGTTCGGGTGCTTTCCGAACACCTTAAGGGAGAGTTGCCGATCATCGCTTCCGGCGGCGTTATGACCGCGGAAGACGCAGTCGCCAAGATGGAAGCCGGTGCGAGCCTCGTGCAGCTCTACACGGGCTTCATTTATTCAGGCCCCGCCGTCATCGCCGAAGCCGCAGACGCGATCGCCGACTGGCAAAAGAAGAATGCCCAGAACTGAAGAGACGCACAGAGCGTTCATTGCCCTTGTCCCAGACCAAAAGGGAATAGAGAGCACGACCGGGCTTTGCCGCCTCCTTCGGGAAAAATTCGCTTCGAGAGGCCGTTTCACGCCGCCAGAAAAACTTCATCTGACTCTGGCGTTCCTGGGGGAATGCTCCGCAACGAAACTTGACCGGATAGAGGCGCTGCTGTCGGCGCTTCCTCCCTTCAGAGAATCCCTCATCCTGGATCGGCTGGGCATGTTCCGCGGAACCTATCACGGAAAGGGCATTCTTTGGATTTCCGGCCATTCCCCGGAAATTGAAGCGGAAGCCGGCCGGATTCGCTCCGGACTTGACCAAGCCGGCATTGCCTACAGCCGCGACCGCTTCAAGCTTCACGCGACGCTCTGTCGGAACTGGGAAGGAACTCTCCCGGAACTCGCGTTAAGGCCGATCGTGTGGAATCTCTCTTCCCCGCGCCTCATTCTTTCCATACCGTCTGCCGGCGGAAAGCTTTGCTACGTGCCGTACGACGATTTCAAAAACAATCAGGCTCCATAATGATTTCAACACCTTCGAGGCCGACATTCTGGAATATCCCCACTGTCGACCAAATACTGATCTATGTTCTCGGAATTGCCGCTGTCTGTTTCTGCGCCTGGGGAATCGTCCAAGGCGTGAAGAGAATCCGGTCCGGAACTGCGAAGCCTGTTCTCGGTTCCCATCCTGAGCGGCTCAGGAGGCTTTGGAGCGAGGGCTTCCTGCAGAAGCGGATCCTGAAGACCACTGCGGGAAAGGCGCATTTCGCCCTTTTCTGGGGTTTCATTTTCCTCTTCTTCGGAACCGCAATCGCGACGCTCGACTGGGATGTCACAAGGCTTTTCTTTGGCGTCCGCTTTCTGAAGGGCGGGTTCTACCTCTTCTACAAGCTCGTCCTTGACGTCGCCGGCATCGCTGCCCTCGTCGCGCTTGCCTACGCTGCCTGGTCAAGATGGGTAAGAAAAGGAGTGTCCCTCGAAGCCTCGCCGCGTTTCGCAGTGATCATCGGTTCCCTCTTCCTCATCATCCTGTCCGGCTTCTTCCTCGAAGCCCTTCGCCTCGCGGCCCAAAGGCCCGAGTGGGCTTCCTGGTCTCCGGTAGGAAACTTCCTCGCGGGACTCTGCTTCGGCGCTCTTCCCGAGAGCACCCTTGAAAGTGCGCACCGCATCCTCTGGTGGCTCCACGGACTCGGCGCCCTCGGATTCATCGCGGCCGTTCCGGCCGGGTTCTTCTCCCATATCTACAAGGCTCCGTGGAACATTTACGCGCAGAAGCTCGCTCCTCTCGGCGCGGCTCCCAAGATAGAGAACATAGAGGAGCAGGAGGCGTTCGGCATCTCCGACCTGAAGCAGCTCACCTGGAAGCATCGCCTCGATTTTGCCTCGTGCACGGAATGCGCCCGCTGCTCCTCCGTGTGCCCGGCAGTCCGCATGGGCACGCCGCTCGACCCGAAGAAGCTCGTCCTGAAGCTTCAGAAAGCGACAAAGGAAGGGGCTTCCGAGGGTCCGGTCTCGAAAATCATTTCCGAGGACGAAATCTGGTCCTGCAGCACCTGCGGCGCCTGCATGAACGCCTGCCCGTCGAGGATCAACATCCCTGACCTCATGATGGAGCTCCGCACGCATTACGCGCTTGAGGAAGGGAAGTTCCCGCCCGGGGTTGCAAAGACGCTCCAGAACGTCGCTTCCGTCGGGAATCCCTGGGGGCTCGACCCCGGTTCCCGGCTTGACTGGGCGAAGGACATTGACCTTCCCGTGGCCGAGGCCGGGAAACCGATCGATGTTCTCTACTGGGTCGGGTGCGCGGCCTCCTATGACAGGAGGGCGCAGAAGATCGCCCGCGCAATGGTGCGGATTCTCAAGTCCGCCGGTGTTTCCTTCGCCGTGATGGCCGAGGAACGCTGCCACGCGGACTTTGCACGGAGACTCGGCGAGGAATACCTTTTCCAAACCGCCGCCGCGGAGAACATCGCGAACCTTTCCCAGTACACCTTCAAGAAGATCGTCTGCGCCTGCCCGCACTGCTTCAACACGCTCGCGAACGAATATCCTCAGTTCGAAGGCGGGCGGTTCGATGTCCAGTCCCATGTCGACTTCATCAACGACCTGATCAGGGAAGGAAAGCTTCCGGCCCTGGCCGGAAACGCAGTCCCCACGAGCTACCAGGACCCCTGCTATCTCAGCCGCTACAACGGACTCTCGGAAGCGCCGCGGAAAGTCCTCTCCGCGCTCGGAACCGAACTGAAGGAACCGGAGCGCTCCGGCGCCGACGCCGGGTGCTGCGGCGCGGGTGGCGGCCAGTTCTGGTTTGACGGCAGCAAGACCCAGCGCGTCAACGTGATCCGCTTCGGGGAACTCAAGGCAACCGGAGCGTCCCGGATCGCAACCGCCTGCCCGTTCTGCCTCTCCATGATGGATGCCGCCAAGGCGAAGGAAAAGGACGAGACCACCCAGGTCCGCGACATCGCGGAACTCGTGGCCGAGGCTCTTACTGAGGAAAAGCCGGCGGCCTGACGTCAGTTCCTTTTCCTAAATCGAGTAGGAGGCGGAGCTTCGCTCCGCCGTCCTCTCACACCACCGCCCGTACGGGTCTCGTAGGCCCTGCTGTCAGCAGGGTT
>CADBTW010000093.1 GCA_902797695.1 uncultured Sutterellaceae bacterium | reverse complement strand
CTCCTATCCGCTGATCGCGCGGGGACTCTGCCGCAAGGTCTGCCCCACGACCTTCCGCGAGAACGCCGTGCGCGACAACAGGCTCTACGGCGAGTGGCTGAAGTCCGTGATGAACTACGTGAACCGGGGCGGGATCAACGTGATCTTCACGCCGGGGCGCTACAACGCGGCCTACTTCGAGCACTCATACCTCGCCGAGGTCTCGGGCGCGGTGCTCGCCGAGGCGGACGACCTCTACGTGGAGGCGGACTCCGTCTACTACCGCGGGAACCGCGGCCCCGTGAAGGTGGGCGCGATCTACAGGCGCCTCTCCGACGACTTCCTCGACCCCTTGTGCTTCCGTCCGGACTCCCTCATCGGCGTCCCGAACCTCATGGCCGCGTACCGCGCGGGGAACGTCGCGATCCTGAACACCCCCGGGAACGGCGTCGCGGACGACAAGGGCATCTACTACTTCGTGCCGAAGATGATCCGGTACTACCTCGGCGAAGAGCCGATCCTTCACAACGCCCCGACGTACCTCCCGTTCTACGAGGACGACATGAAGTTCACGCTCGAGAACATCGGGCGGCTCGTGATCAAGGACGTGGCGGAGGCGGGCGGCTACGGCGTCGTGTTCGGGAGCTCGCTTTCGGAGGAGAAGCTTGAGCGCCTGAAGGCGAAGATCCGCGAGGAGCCGCGCCGCTTCATCTCGCAGGAAGTGGTCGACTTCGAGGACCTGCCCGTGATGGACGACGAGACGGGCGAGGTGGTGATGCGCAAGGCTGACCTTCGCGCGTTCGTTCTTTCCGGAGCAAAGACCGTTGTGTGGCCGTGCGGCCTCACCCGGTTCTCGCGGAATCCCGCGAGCTCCATCGTGAATTCTTCCCAGGGCGGAGGCTTTAAGGACACATGGGTTCTCTCACGCTAAACAAGATCGACCGTCTCTTCTGGATGGGCCGGTACGCCGAGCGCGTCAACACGACGCTTGGCTTCATGATGGACTATTTCGACCAGCTGATCGACGGCCGCCCGATGCCCCACGAGGAGTTCTGCCGCCGCATGGCGCTTCCGGACATCTACGCGAGCGACGAGGAGTTCCTGCGGGACTACGCGCTCGACGCGAAGAACGAGGACTCGCTCTGGGTCGCCGCGGACCGGATGCTCGGCAACGGCATGACGCTTCGCGAGACGATCAGCTCTGCGACGCTCTCCTACCTGCAGCTCGCCGTGAACGCGCTCACCGCTGCCCGCACGAGCTCGAGCCCGATGCTCGAGTTCCAGACCGCGATCGACAGCATCATGGCGTTCCGGGGAAGCTTCGACGACAACATCGACGACATGAGCGTCCGGAACCTCGTGAAGGCGGGGTTCACGGTGGAGCGCCTCTCGCTCTTCCTCAGGCTCGGGTACCCTGACGGCGCCTGCATCAAGGAGATCTGCAAGCTCGTCGCCCGGGTGCCGGACACGCCGGCGGGCACGAGGTCCGGCGCCTACGCGGCGCTCCTCGTCGCGGCCCAGCTCGGCGACCAGGGGTCGCTGCCGATCGACCGGTCGCCGCTCATCAGCGCGGCCGAGGAGCTTTTCGACATCTAGGGCGCGCCGCCTTGCGCGTCCCATGAAGGCGGGGTGCCGGGGATTTTCCGACTCCATTGGGAGGATAATCTTCGGTCCCGCCTCTTCGGTGCGCAGAGGTCCAACCCGCTCCCTTCCCCGAGAGGGGGCCTGACAGATGAGAGAGCTTTCCTTCTACTTTTCGACCGTGAACCGCTACTCGGACCCGGTGACCGAGCAGGACTTCCTGCTCCGGTGCCTGCCGCAGGAGCTGCCTGAGCAGGAGATCACCGAGTTCGATCTTCGGGTGACGCCCCGCGTCACCGGGGCGACGTTCGGCCGCGACAGCTTCGGGAACACCACCTACCACGGGCGGATTCCCGAGCCCCATACGGAGTTCACGTTCACGATCTCCGGGAAGGCGATCCGCGACGAGTCGAGAAGGAGGATCGAGCTTTTTCCGCTCCCCTGCTACAGGTATCCCTCCGCCCTCACGCGGCCGTCGGAAACGCTCCGGAACCTGCTCCGGAGCATTCCGGAGGACCCTGACCCGCTTCGCGAGGTCGACCTCCTGCGGGTTGCGGTCCACGCGTCGCTCGAGTACCGCTCGGGGGTGACGAACGTCTCCACCACGGCGAGCGAGGCGCTTGAGGGCGGCCAGGGCGTCTGCCAGGACTTCACGCACGTCTTCATCGCGCTCTGCCGCATGAGGGGGCTTCCCGCGCGTTACGTGAGCGGGCTCCCGCTCGGCGAAGGCGCGAGCCACGCCTGGGCCGAGGTCTGGTGCAGCGGGCTCTGGCGCGGGGTTGACGCGACGCGCGACTGCGCGGCGGACGACAACTACCTCAAGTTCTGCACCGGACGCGACTTTTCTGACTGCCCGATTGAGCAGGGCGTTTTCCGCGGCGCCTGCAAGCAGTCCCAGTCCGTCTGGACAAGCCTCAAGGTCGCCGAGCAGTAGACGGTCACGTTGCTCGCGCTAGAAGCATCCGATCGCTCTAGCCAAGTTTCGCCGAATAGTCATTCAGGAGCACTGATTCACGCAGCCCTCCTCCCCGGGAACCTGTCCGTGACAGCGGAATCAGAGCTTTCCATTTGTTTTGCCTGACGGACGGGAATTTGCGGATCCGTTGTTAATCTCCCAAATTTGGCTTAAATTGGGAGAAAAGAAATTCCATTGGGAGAAAGGCGAGGGCACCATGCGGTTTTTCGACTACTTGCGCCTCAAGGACCGTTCGTGGGACTCGGAAATCCTGTCCTATGTGGCTCAGATCCACGAATTCAAGGGAAAACAGGAACTTTTTCTTCGCCAGAAGCCCGTTGAACTGAACCGGCTGATTGAGATTGCAAGGATCCAAAGCACGGAGAGTTCAAACCGGATAGAAGGCATTGTGACGACAAATCCGCGGCTGCAGCAGCTGATGGCTGACAAGACCACCCCGCGGAACCGTGACGAAGAAGAAATCCTCGGGTATCGCAATGTCCTGTCGCTCGTTCACGAGAACTATTCCCTCATTCCCCTGACGCCCAATTACATTCTCCAGCTCCACGGGGAACTCCTGAAACACACGAATCTCACCTATGGCGGCAAATTCAAGAATGTGCCGAACGAAATCGACATGATTACGGCGGAGGGGAAAAGGGTCACCTTGTTCCGCCCGTTGCAGCCATATGAAACCCCCGCCGCGGTCAGAAGCATTTGCGACAGTTTCAGGCTCGCGCGGGAGAAGGAGGCCGTTGACGCGCTGATCCTCATTCCTTCCTTTATCCTCGACTTCCTGTGCATTCATCCCTTCAACGATGGCAACGGGAGGATGAGCAGGCTGCTCACGCTGCTGCTTCTCTGTCAGAGCGGATACTTTGTCGGCCAGTATGTGAGCATCGAAAAATCGATCGCCGACACCAAAGACGCGTATTACAGGGCGCTTGAGGAGGCAGACGAGGGCTGGCACGAGGGCCGGAACGACCCGGACCCCTTCATCAAGTACATGCTTGCGGTCATCCTTTCCTGCTACAGGGATTTTGAGCGCAGGGTGACCATTGCGGAGCAGGCCGGAGCCCGCAGCACGGCCTACGACATCGTCAGGGCCTGCGTGCGGCAGAAAATCGGCTTGTTCACGAAGAAGGAAATCCTGATGGAATGCCCGAGCATCGGAAGCTCTTCAGTCGAGGCGGCGTTGAAAAGGCTCGTCTCCGAAGGCTGCATCCGGAGGATCGGCGCGGGAAGGGGAACTTCCTACGCACGAGTTCCTCTCGCTTCGTCGGAAGCCCCGAAGGGATGAAATCGCAGCTTGGCGGCGAATCTCCCAAATCCGGTTCGGATTGGGAGAAAAGGGATTCCATTGGGAGAAAAAACATGATGACGGCTTAGTTAGGCGGGGACTCGAAGATTGATTGCCGTCACCCCGTGAGATGAAAGAAAATTGCTAGTG
>CADBTW010000092.1 GCA_902797695.1 uncultured Sutterellaceae bacterium | reverse complement strand
TTCTTTGAAACTTTCCGAGCTGACATGATTCCGAGCCTCCGTCCTTGTAGTCATGTTATGTCAGCCCACAAGATTTCTTACACCCTCACCGCCTTCCCGATGAAGAGGTCGTAGGCCTTCTCGACATGCTGCTCGGGAACGCGCTCGAAAATCACCCAGACGCCGCACCCTTTCACGAGGGGCAGGTCCTCGAACCCCGGCACCGTGAAGAACTCGGCGCCGCTCTTCTCGAGCTTCTCCGGGTCGTCATTCTTGCTCACGCTCCCGAGGTACATCACCTTGTCGGCGATTTGGGCGAGCGGCAGCTGGAGCGCGAAGTATTTTCCGCGTTCGATCAAGGGCCTTGAGTAATGGGTGCTGTCGATCACGACCGAGACCATGTCGTAATTGAGCGCGCAGGCCCAGGCGGCCGCCATCACGTCCGTCTTTCCGTCGGAAGAAGTGGAGACGAGCGTGGTGGCGCCGATGTTGAACGGGCGGTAGATGTCGCTGAGATTGGTGATCGGCTTGATGCAGTTCATGTTTTTTCCTTTTCTAGGCAGAGGACGCCAGGAGGAGACTGTCCGAATCATAACGAGAGAACTGGGGAAGGGAGAGGCCTCGTCCCGCCGCACGGGCCTTACATGGGAACGATGTTCACCGGGTTCCCGTGCTTCCGGATGATGTCGACGAGGTCGCTTGTCTTCAGCCACACGGTCGCGGTGTTCTCGTTCGGGTGGACGCCGATGATCCCGGGCTCCTCCAGGAAATCCTGGTCGAGGAAGAGCGTCACCTTCCGTTCCGTGTCGTTCAGGAGCCCGAGCGGCGTCACGGCCCCGGGGATCAGCCCGAGGATTCCCATCAGGTCCTCTTCGGAAGCGAAGGACAGTTTCCTCGTACCGTTGTTCCTGTGGAAATCCTTCAGGTTCAGCTTCTTGCTGCCGCTGACGGTGATGAGGTAATAGTTCCTTTTCTTATCGTCCCGGACAAAGAGGTTCTTCGCATCGTATTCGGGGTAAGGCAGTTCGGCGCTCAATGCCTCGGCCATGGTGAAAACGGCCTTGTGCTCCGTGATCTCGTGCCAAATGCCTTCTCGTTTCAGGTACTCGTAGATTTCCTGCTTGTTCATCACGGACTCCAGGGTGTCTTTCCCGCCCGGCGGACGGCTTTGGGGTTTTTGCTGCGAGAGCTGATGCGCCGCTCCCTTCTCTCAATGGTCGGCGAAGAGTCCCAAAAGGCCGTTCCCTCCCGGGATCCGGCCTCAGCTTCCCTGCGGATTGCCTTCAGCGGCCTGCGCCACGCGAAGCTTCGAGCGGGCGTTCTCGAGGTGCTCCCGCATCAGGCTGGCCGCCCGGTCTCCATCGTGGTTCCGGATGGCGTCGACGAGGTTCCGGTGGTATTCGGTCGATATCTGCCGGCCTTCTTCGCTTCCGAGCGTCGTGCGGCGCGAGGCCCCGAGGAGCTCCGAGAAGAAGTGCCAGCAGACGACCGCGATGCTGTTCCCGGCGATTTCCGCGATCGCGAGGTGGAAGAGGTTCGAATCTTCCTCCACTTCAGATTCGTTTGCCGCAGGGTTCGAGGCTTCGTCCGCGATTCTCGCGAGCCGCTCGACGTCTTCCGGCGTTGCCTTCTCGGCCGCGAGCCTCGCCGAGTACTGCTCGATCAGGATCCGGATGTCGAAGAGGTCCTCAAGCGTCTTCACGCTCGGGGGAGCGAGGAAGGGCCCGATCTTGCTGAAGACCTTTCCGGGATCGGTGGTCTGGACGATCACGCCCTTTCCCCGGACCTGCTGCACGATCCCGACGTACTCGAGCGCCTTCAGCGCTTCCCGGATCGGGATCCGCGAGACGCCGAGCATTTCCGAGAGGTCGCGCTCCGAAGGCAGTGCGGAACCGGGAGGAAATTCCCCGGTGAGGATCTTCTTCCGGAGCACTTCGGCTGCCTGCCGGTAGAGGGGGGACGAAGTGCGCTCCAGCGCGAAGGTACTGCGTTCTTCCATTTGGAAATTCCGAAATCTGATGGATCAGTCTGACAAGGGTTTAGCTATTAACGTGGCAGGTTAATAGTTAACAAACCGCCGCCGCATACCGTACGTGTTCGTTCTCAAAAATCTTCTTGATAT
>CADBTW010000091.1 GCA_902797695.1 uncultured Sutterellaceae bacterium | reverse complement strand
TTCTTTGAAACTTTCCGAGCTGACATGATTCCGAGCCTCCGTCCTTGTAGTCATGTTATGTCAGCCCACAAGATTTCTTACACCCTCGCGGCCCGCCCTGCCTCTGCCGCCCGACCCCTTGTGATAGAGTGTCCTTGGCTTCGGCGGGCGCCTGCGAAAGAACTGCGGCCTGCCGCAGCAAAGGACAACAAGTTGAGGATGGAAAAAACGGAGTCACAGGGAAAAAGCCGCTTCCAATGGCTTAGGGCAGCCTTCTGCCTCATCATCGGCACCTACCTCGCGCTCGCCCTCCTCTTTCTCGCCTTCCGCTTCCTTCTCCTCCCGAACGCGGACAGCTTCCGCGGAGAAATCGAATCACGGCTTTCCGCAGCAGCCGGCGCACAGGTCCGGATCGGCCACATCGCTCCCGACATCAGCTCCTTCTGGCCAAGGCTCCGGCTGGAAAACGTTTCCGTGCGGCGCCCGGGCGACGCCGCTCCCGCCCTCAGCGTGAAGACGCTTGAGGCGCAGCTTGACTGGTCGTCCGTTCCGCTGCGAAAGCCGGTGTTCCTCACCCTGAGGCTGGACTCCCCGCGCCTTTCCGTCCTCCGCACCGGGGAATCGGACCTTGACATCGGCGGATTCCGGATCGACCTTTCCGATCCGGGCGAAAACGCATTCACGGACTGGCTCCTGCAACAGGGCACCGTCAACGTTTCCAACGCCCGGGTCGAGTACGAGGACAGGACCCGGGAAGGCTTCCCGCGGCTCGCGCTTGACACCGCCGGGATCACGTTCAGCCGCTCGCTCGGCAAATGGACGGCCGGGATGCAGGGCATTGCTTCCTTCGGGCCGGAATCCTTCCCCGTGGACCTGAGGGCCGAAATCGGCCGAACCCTGCTCGTGCGGCGATCCGACTGGAAGACCTGGAGCGGAAAGTTCTATGCGGCTGCAGCCCCGCGGAATGTCGCGGAAATTGCGAAGCTGCTCCATTCCGGGACATCAGTCGCGGGCGGATCGGGAAACGCCGTCATCTGGGCTGACTTCAGCCAGGGTTCCGTGACGAACCTTGTGTCCGACTTCAGACTCTCAGGGCTGAGGTACGGGAAAAAAGCGAACCTCAGCGCAGCAGGCAGGCTTTTTGGAAGCCGTCCGGAAGAGGGGAACCTGATGCGGGCCGCTGTGCCTTCACTCAGGATCTCCACAAGCCTCCTCGGGGAACCGCTCACCGTGTCGGTCGACGCATCCCGAAGCACGGACGGCAATCACGAGGACGACCAGCTGTCAGTCAGGATCCCGTCCCTCGATCTCAAGGCCACGGCAGGGGCGATGGAACAGGCGCTCGGAAAGCGCTTCCCGGACGAGATCCGGAAACTCAGCCCTTCGGGGATCCTTTCCGGAATCGCCTTCCGCCTGGACGGACCGGCCGAGGATCCGTCTGGCTGGTCGTTCTCTTCCGACTTCAGGAACGCGTCGCTCCGCGCGATTCCGGACAAGGATCCTTCCATTCCCGGAATGCCTGGCGGAACGAACCTCTCGGGCCATATTGACGCGACTCCCTCCGGCGGCCGGGTTACGGTTTCGAGCCGCAATGGAACCGCGGTGTTTCCGGGAATATTCGAGCACGCCTCCGTTCCCTTCGACACCTTCAGCGGAGTTGCCTACTGGCAGACCTCCCCCCGGCTTCTTCTCAGCTTCAGGAACATGGTGCTGAATAACAGCCAGGTCTCGACCCGGGCAGACGCCGAGTGGGAGGACACGGGAGGAAGCGGCTCGATCCGGGTTGCGGGCCTGGTGTCCCGCGCCGCAATGCGGACCGCCTACCGGTACGTGCCGATTGTCGCGGGGAAAGGCGTCATCAAGTGGCTCGAGGGCGCCCTGAAGGCCGGCTCTTCCAACCACGCCGCCGTCGAATGGAAGGGACCGATCGAGCGCTTCCCCTATACGGGAAAGGACGCCCGGTCGGGGCACTTCCTCGCGACCGGCATCTTCGAAGGCGCGGTGATGGACTTCCTTCCCCCTGATCCGGGGAAGAAGAGCGAGTGGCCCTTCATCGAGAAGGGACGAGGCACCTTCCTCTTCGAAGGCGACCGGATGGTGATCGCAGCGGACTCGGGCAGCACGGCAGGCGTCCCCCTCGGCCCCACTCTCGCCGAAATTCCGGCAATGGGAGGCGACGGACCGGAGTCTCACCTCTACATACACGGATCAGCGTCGGGCCCCGCCCAGCCGATGCTCGGGTACCTTCCGAAGTCGCCGGTCTCAGGCTGGCTCGACCACTTCCTCGACCCCGTCCGGGCAAGCGGCAGCGCCGACTTTTCCCTTTCCCTTGAAATACCGCTCGACCACCCGGAAAACACGCTCGTTTCGGGCGGCATTTCCTTCAACGGCAGCGATGTCTCCCTCGGGAACGGAATCCCGGAATTTGAAAATTCCACCGGAACGGTCCGCTTTACCCAAAGCGACTACTCGTCCCCGGGAATCGACGCCACGGTCTGGGGATTCCGGGCTCACGGGAAAATGGAATCCGACCCGTTCGGCGGAACCCTCGTCGAAGCTGAAACCCGGGCCGGCACAGCGGACGCAAGGCGCTTTGCGGAAGGCAACCCCCTGCTCCTTTCGCTCCTTGAGAAAACGGAAGGAACAGCGCCGGCAGACGTCACGGTCCGCGTTGGGCCCGAGGGAAGCGTGGAGGTTGGCGTGCGGTCGAGCCTCGAAGGCATCGCGGTGAGGCTTCCCCGCCCCTTCCGAAAGGAGGCGAACGAATCCCGCCCGCTCGAATTCCTCTGGAACGAAATGCCTGACGGCCGCGTTTCCATCAACAGCCGGATCGATTCGCTCGGGGAAGTGCGCGGGGCGTTGAGGAAATCCCAGGGGACCTACAGCCTTGAAAAGCTCGCGGCCGGAATCGGCATGGCGCCGAAGCTTCCGAAGAAAGGCCTGTCGGTACGGGCATCGGTCGACCATGTCAACCTGAACCACTGGAGCAACCTGCTGCCTTCGGAAACGGGTTCCACTGCGGGGCAGAAGAGCCTCAGCCCCTCCTTCCCGATCGAGGAAATCCTGGTCCGCACAAAGCGCCTTACCGTGAGCCATCGGACGTTTCCCGCATTCGAAGCCGTGCTGCGGGAGGAAGCCCCCTGGTGGGCGGTGAAGCTCAAGTCCGAGAACGGCGAAGGCACCGCGCGTTACCGCCCGGCATCCGGGAGCCGCCCCGCGGAACTCGAGGCGAACCTCGCGCGGCTATACATCCCGGAGGAAAGCAGGAGGCGATTCCGCCGCTATATCGAGACCGCGCCGCTCGAATCGCTCCCCACGATGCGCGTGAAGATCGGGAACCTCCAGGTGGAGGACATCAATCTCGGAAAAGTGTCGGTTGACGCTGTTTCCTCTCCCGGCGCGAAGAACGGCCACGTATGGGACATCCGCAGCATTTCGGCAGACAACGGCGCGGCAGTCCTCAAGGCCTCCGGCCTCTGGTCAAGACCGAAAGGGCAGAACCGCACCGAGGTGAAGGGCACGCTTTCCATTCGTGACTCCGAAAAGCTCCTCCAGAGCCTGGGCGTGAAGCAGAAGGTCGTGCGCGATGCCGCCGGGAAGGTATCGCTCGAAGCGAGCTGGGCTGGTACGCCGCAGGACTTCGCACTCCAGAAACTAGACGGCTCCCTGCGCGTCGACATCGGTCCCGGGCAGTTCCTTCAGGTCGACCCGGGGATCGCCGGCAGGTTCCTGTCCCTCATATCCATGCAGTCCCTCTTGAAGCGCCTCACGCTCGACTTCAAGGACGTCTTCGGCGAAGGCTTCGCGTTCGAAAGCATCACCGGGACCGCGACGGTGAAGTCCGGCGTGCTGGCAACGGACGACTTCAGGGTAAAGGGGACTGCGGCCTCGGTCGAAAGCGAGGCGACCATCAGCCTTCCGCTCCAGACGATTTCAGGCACGGTCCGGATTCTTCCCAACATCCACGCCGAGGCTTCCGCAATCGCGCTCGCCGCCGTGAACCCGTTTGCCGGAATCGGCGGGCTTGTCGCGGCATACGGGCTGAAGCAGCCGCTTTCCCAGCTCCTTTCCACCGAATACCGGCTCAGCGGCCCCCTCAGCAAGGTCACTCTCACAAAAGAGTCTTCCCCGAAGCCCCTCGACGGGGACACCCGGGATGGGGGCAGCTGACCGTTGCGGCCGAAACAAACCCCGGCGTTTGAGAGCCGGGAGGCCTGTGGGATAATTGGGCCGTATCTTCTTCATATAGTGAGCGTCATGTTTGAGTCATTCCGGATCATGACCGGGATCACGCTGCTAGTCAGGCTGCTTGTCGGTGCCTACCCGCAGTGGCAGGGCTGCGCCCCGTCCCGAACGCAGCGGATCTACTTCGCGAACCATTCGAGCCACATGGATGCCGTTGTCATCTGGTCATCGCTTCCGCGCGAGCTCCGGGAAAAAACCCGACCGGTTGCTGCGAAGGACTATTGGGAAAAGGGCGCCCTCAGGCGGAGAATCGCGATCAAGGAACTGAAGGTCGTGCTGATCGACCGGCACCACTCCCTCCGCACGAACCCGCTCGATCCCCTGCGCCAGGCGCTGCAGGAGGGCTCCTCGCTCATCATCTTCCCGGAAGGCACCCGGCGCCCGCAGCCACTCCCCTCGCCCTTCAAGAGCGGCCTCTGGAGGCTTATGCGGGAGTTCCCCGATGTCGAGCTGATACCGGTCTACATCGAGAACCTCCACCGGGCAATGCCGAAGGGCACGCTGATACCGGTCCCGACCATCTGCTCGATCAGATTCGGCGCGCCGCTGCCCCACTCTCCTGAGGACAGCAAGGAGGACTTCCTGAACCACGCGCGGAATGCCGTGATCGAGCTTGCCAAGTCGTAGGGGAGGGAAACGAAACATGCGATTGGGTTTTCATCTTGAGGAAGCCTATCTTCTCATTCTCGCGGGGCTCGTCCTCCTCTCCGCCACCGCCACGGGGTACGGCATCTGGGCCTCCGGCCGGGCGGCCACGGCCGAGCAGCAGCGCCGGGTCCGCATTGTGAATTCCCGCGTCCGGTCCGCCTGGTGGCTGATCGCGATCTTCGTGGTCGCATTCTGGCTCGGGCAGGGAGCGCTCCTCACCGTCTTCGCGATCCTTTCCTTCTTCGTGCTCCGGGAATTCATCGCGCTCACCCCGACCCACTACACCGACCACTGGGCCCTCGTGATCGCGTTCTACGTGGCGATCCCGGTCCAGTACCTCCTGATCGCGTTCGAGCAGTACTGGTTCTTCACGCTCTTCATTCCGGTCTACCTGTTCCTGCTGCTGCCGGTCATCATGGCGGCGACCCACGACACCGACAGGTATCTCGAGCGGGTCGCAAAGGTCCAGTGGGGCATCATGCTCTCGATCTTCTGCCTGAGCCACGCGCCCGCCATTTCGCTCCTCGACTTCACCCGCTTCAATTCGAGCGGCCCCCTGATGCTCGTCTACTTCCTTCTCGTCACGTTCCTCTCGGACCTCTTCGCGGTCCTCATGAGCTCGGTGCTCGGCGGGAAGCCCCTGCAGTCGAATCCGAACAAGACGACGAAGGGCGTTGCGGTCGGAAGCCTCATCGCGCTGCTCGCTGGCCTGGCGCTCTACTGGCTTTCACCCTTCCGGCTCTGGCAGGCGGGGCTCATGTCGCTCGCCATCATTGCCGCTGAAATCATGGGCGACCTCGTGATCTCCTCCGTGAAGAAAAGCCTCGGCGCGAGCTACCCCGAGGGGGACGACATCTACATCACCCGTGGGATCCTCGAGCGCATGGCGCCGCTCACGTTCGCCGCTCCGGTCTTCTATCACCTGACCGTGATCTTCTTCATGAACTGACCCGGCTTGCCTGGCACCCGCCCAAGAAGAAAGCTCCCTGCCGTGTGACAGGGAGCTTCTCTTTCCAGCCTTCCGGGAAGGCCGCAGCAAGCCTTACGGCTTCCTGATGTAGACGAGATCCCAGATTCCGTGGCCAAGCCGCTCGCCCCGCGCCTGGAACTTCGTCCTCGGCCGCTCGCAGAGCGGGTTCGCCATCACGGGGCAGTACCCTTCGCCCTTCCAGTCCTGCAACAGGGGTTCGTGCCCAAGGACGTCGAGCATCTGCTCAGCGTAGTTCTCCCAGTCGGTCGCGCAGTGGATGTAGCCGCCCGGGCGAATCCGAGTGCACAGCTTCGAAATGAATGGCTGCGCGACAAGACGGCGCTTGTGGTGCCGCGCCTTCCGCCAGGGATCCGGGAAGTAGATGTGAATCCCGTCGAGGGACGCCTCCGGAAGCATGCTTTCGACAACGTCCACGGCGTCGTGACGGATGATCCGCACATTTTTCAGCCCCATTTCGCTGATCCGCTTCGCGAGCGCGCCGACTCCCGCGACGAACACCTCGCAGCCAAGGAAGTCGATCTCAGGATGCGCGGCGGCAATTGCCGCCGTGGTCTCACCCATGCCGCAGCCGATCTCGAAAACGACCGGTGCGCGCCGACCGAAGGCCTTTTCAAAGTCGAGAGGATTCTCCTCGAACGGCACCTCGTAAAGGGGAAAGGTCTCCTCAAAGGCCCTTTCCTGGGCATGGCTGATATGCCCCCTCCGGAGCGAGAAGCTCCGGATATGGCGTTTCTTCAGTTCCTCGATCTGCTCAGGGGTCAGTTCTTCGGTCGACATGGGGAAGGGGAGTCCTGTAAAGAAAAACCGGCACGCCCTGTCCGAGCATGCCGGTTTTTAAATTTGGAGCGGGTGAAGGGAATCGAACCCTCGTAGGTAGCTTGGGAAGCTACAGCTCTGCCATTGAGCTACACCCGCGAGAATTCGCATTCTAGCAGAGGTCGAAATTAATTTCCAGTTTTCCGTGGGAAAGGTTCATCACGGTTTAGTGGGAAAGTAGGTATCCAGCTGTTCGTAGGCGCTCCAAACCCTAGTTTTTAAGAAAGCAATCCCAGGAG
>CADBTW010000090.1 GCA_902797695.1 uncultured Sutterellaceae bacterium | reverse complement strand
TTGATTTTTCCGATTTCTCCCCTACAGGAAAGCCTTTTGAGGGGAAACCTTTTTCAGGCCTTACCCACTCGATTTAGCGAATAACCCGAATAAGCCTTGTAAGCCACGCTCCCCGAGGGAGGCTCGTCGTATGGATCACTGCGTCGTAATGGTTGCGCCGCAGTGCCCATACGAGACCTGCCTCAGCCTTGAGCCGGCCCATTGTTCCAAGCTTTTTCCAACCCTTGTCGATTACGTAGATGCCGTTGATGTCCTGATCTCCCGCGATCATCGGCGCGGTTTCCTTATAGACGAGCACGTCGATCCGCGCCTCCGGGAACTTCTCCCGGAGGAGCGTGAAGACCGGGGTCATGAGAAGGACGTCGCCGTGGTACTGAAGCTTGGTGACGAGGATGCTTTTGATGCTCGAACTCATCGGGATCTGCTTACCGCTTGGGGTTTTCCGTTTGACCAGTAGATTCTACGTTTTCCAAAGGGCGAAAAAACGCCCGGCGCCGTGTCCACGGGAGTTCCCCGCGGCACTTTCGCCGGGCGTCTTAGGCCAACCCCAAGAAAACGCTAGGGCTCGAGCTTCTTCGTGATCTTCACGACGAGGTTCGCGCTGCCGACTGCGACCGCCGGCGTGTCCCCCTCGAGGTCTCCCGCCTGCGGCATCAGGTTTCCGCTCTTCGAAACCCGGGCCCCGACCACGACGCGGGTCATCGCCTCCATCCCTCCCATGCCGCCCGGAAGCCGCATCGTGGAGTCAAGCGTGAACTTCGCGGGGAGGTCCGAGACGCGCTTCTGCGTCACGGCGACAGGCATCTTCGAGCCTTCCGCGGGGCGGGCGTAGATGAAGACCGTCTCGTCCCCGGTGAGGCCTTGCTTAAGGTCGGGGCTGAGCTCGACCGTGCCGGACACCTGCACGGCGCCCTGGGCCGCGGGGGCGCCTGTCGCGGCAGCGCCGCTCTCGACCATCCGGGCGACGGAGCCGGAAAGCTGCTTCATGCCGGCCTTGGACCTGGCGTCGTTCACCATGTTGAGGACATTCGCGTAGTCCTCGGTCCCGGGCTGCTGGTCCGCGAGGATCCGCTCCCAGACCGCCGCGGCGCCCTTGAAGTCGCTCCGGTTATACATTGCGGTGCCTTTGAGGGCGAGCGCCTTCCAGTACTTCGGGTTGATCTTCAACGCCTGGTCGACGAGGCTCTCAGGCTTCCCCTCAAGAGTCTGGGTGGACGCGGCGAGGCAGTCCGCCCAGTCTGCGAGGACCTCGGCCTTCATTTCGCCCTGTACGAGGGCCGCGAGCTTCTCATAGGCCGCGGCCGCCTTGTCGAACCGCTTCAGCGCGTCGTTCGTGCGGGCGAGGAGCATCCAGCCGTTCACGTTCCCGGGGTTCTCCTTCAGGCTCTGCTCAAGCTTCGTGAGCTGGCTGTCAAGCTCCGCCATCGAGTGGCCTGCCGGGTTCTGCTGACTCGTTGCCGCGACCTGAGGATTGAAGGCGTCCCAGGTGCCGTAGCGCCAGTAGAAAAGGGCCGCCGCGAGCGGAACGAAGACCGCGACGAAGGCGATGGTGCCAAGCCGCTGCTTCCTGTCGGAAGCCTTGAGCGTTTCGCCCGCGCGGCTCTCGTCCAGCACCCGGCGCTCGAGTTCCGAACGGGTCTCCTCGAACTCCTCGTCCGAAACCCGCCCGGCGTCGTGCCCGGCCACGAGCTCCGCGTAGTTTGCGCGGAGCTCCTCGATGTTCGTCCGGATCCGGGCCTTCTCGGCCGCGTCACCGCCCTTCCGGGACCTGAGACCGAGCGCGAGGAAGAGGATCACGAGCGCGCAGAGGACGACCGCGACCGCAATGAACGCTGCTGCCATCACTTCTTCTCCCCAGTCTTCCCGTCACCGTAGCCGCCGAGGAGGCGCTCCGCCTCCTCACGCTCCTTCGCCGTAAGCGGACGACTTTCGGGATCAGGCTGCGAGCGGCGGCGCCTCACCGAGAAGACGTACCAGCCGAGGACGATCACGAGGAGCGCGACCGGCCCCACCCAGAGGAGCGCGGTCGTCGCCTTGAAGGGGGGCTTGTAGAGGACGAAGTCCCCGTAGCGGTCCGTCATGTAGCGGATGATCTCGTCATCCGTCTTCCCGGCCGCGATCTGCTCGCGAACCTGTCGCCTCAGGTCAAGCGCGAGGTCGGCGTTCGACTCCGCGATCGTCTGGTTCTGGCAGACGAGGCACCGGAGCTTGCTTGAGATGTCGAGGAGGCGCTTGTTTTTCCCGGGGTCGAACTCGTCCGAGGCCGCCTCGTGCGCTTCCATCTTCGGGGCCGCGACGGAAGCCGGGGCCTGGGCGGCGGGCGCCGCGGCCGAGGCCGCTTCAGGGGCGGCTCCGGCGGGGATCGAGAAAAGCATCGCCGCCAGCGCCAGCGCGGCGAGTCCCGTCGCAAATGCAGTGCGTTTCACTTTATTCAGCCTCCAGCTTCTTGATGAGGGGCTTCACGTCCTGGTTCCAGGCCTTCTGCATCATCGGGCCGATCACCTTGTGGCGGATGACTCCCTTCTTGTCGACCACGAAGGTTTCGGGGACGCCATAGACGCCGTAGTCAATCCCGAGCTTTCCCTCGGGGTCCCGGAGGACCATCGTGTAGGGGTTCCCGTACTGGTTGAGGAACGCGACGCCCGGGGCGACCTTGTCCTTGTACTGAAGGCCGACGACGACCGAGGTGAGTTCGCCCGACTGCCGAAGCTGCATGATGTAGGGATGCTCCTCGCGGCAGCTTTCGCACCAGGACGCCCAGACGTTCATGAGCCAGACCTTCCCCTTCAGGGTGTCGCTCGACACCCTGCGGTCGAGGTTCTGGAGGTCCTGGAGCTCGAACGCGGGCGCGGGCTTGCCGATCAGAGGCGAGGGAACCTCGTGAGGGTCGAGGTAGAGGCCCTTCACAAGGAAGCCGGCGAGCACGACGAAGAGCGCGAGCGGCAGAAGATACTTCAGTCTTTTCATCAGATGTCTCCCGAAAGGTCAGCCGCGGAGCCCCGGTTCTTCCGGTACCGGCGGTCGGAGGCGGCAAGGACGCCGCCCGCTGCCATGAAGAGCGTTCCTACCCAAAGGAAGAGGACGAAGGGCTTCGCGTAGGCGCGCACGACCCACCCCCCTTCGCTCGTCGGGTTCCCGAGCGACACGTAGACGTCGCCCGTGAAGCGGTGGAGGATCGAGGCCTCCGTCATCGGCATCCCGCGGGACGAGAAGTAGTTCCGCTTCTCGGGGTAGAGGTGCGCGACCTCCTTCCCGCCCTCGATCACCGTGACGTCGCCCCTGTTCGAGAGGTAGTTCGGGCCGCGGGCCTCGGTGACGCCATTGAACCTGAACGTGGTGGAGCGCACCGTGACGACGTCGCCCGGCACCATGCGGACGTCGCGCTCCGCCTGGTACCCCATCACCATCGCCATCCCGAAGACCGTGATGCCGATCCCGAGGTGCGCGAGCTGCATTCCCCACCAGGAGGCGCTCTGGCGCCTGAGGCCGGGAAGGAACCCGCTCGCGTTCCGCGTCACGCGGCGCGCGTCGTGGACAATCGAGAAGAGGACCCAGAAGGCGAGGAAGACCCCGATCGAGGGCCACGCCTTGTATTCGCCCATCGCAAACGGGACCGCGACCGCGAGGATCACGGAGAGCGCGAACGCAGGAAGGAGCTCGCGCGCGACCGGGGCCGGGTCAGCCTCCTTCCAGCGAACCAGCGGCCCGATCGCCATGAGGAAGACGACCGGAAGCATGAGGGGGCCGAACACCGCGTTGAAGTACGGGGTGCCGACCGAGATCTTCCCAAGCCCGAGCGCGTCGAGGATCAGCGGATAGAGCGTCCCGAGGAGCACCGCCGCCATGGCGACCACGAGGAAGATGTTGTTCACGAGGAGCATCGACTCGCGGGAGACGATCGCGAAGGTGCCGCCCGCCTTAACGCTCGGAGCCTTCCAGGCGAAGAGCACGAGCGAGCACCCGATCACGAGGCAGAGGAAGACGAGGATGAAGAGCCCGCGCGAGGGGTCAGCCGCGAACGCGTGGACCGAGGTGAGGACGCCGGACCGGACGAGGAACGTCCCGAGGAGCGAAAGCGAGAACGTGAGGATCGCGAGGAACACGGTCCAGATCTTGAAGCAGCCGCGCTTCTCGGTGACCGCGAGCGAATGCATGAGCGCGGTTCCCGTGAGCCACGGGAGGAAGGACGAGTTCTCGACCGGGTCCCAGGCCCACCAGCCGCCCCACCCGAGCTCGTAGTAGGACCAGTAGGAACCGAGCGCGATGCCGAGCGTGAGGAACACCCACGCGGCCGTGGTCCACGGCCTCATCCAGCGCGCCCAGGCGATGTCTAGCCGCCCGCCGAGAAGCGCCGCGACCGCGAACGCGAAGGGGACGGAGAAGCCGACGTAGCCGAGGTAGAGAAGCGGCGGATGGATGACCATCCCCGGGTCCTGGAGGAGCGGATTCAGGTCCGCGCCTTCGGGAGCCGGCGGAAAGAGCCTGAGGAACGGGTCGGAGGTCATCAGGATGAAGAGCAGGAACCCGACCGAGACGAGCCCGAGAACCGAGATCACGCGGGCCTGGGTGACTTCAGGCATCTTCCGGGCGGAAATCGCGACCGCGCAGGACCACCAGCCGAGGCAGACGACCCAGAAGAGGATCGAGCCCTCGTGGGAGCCCCAGGTAGCGGCGAGCTTGTAGTACCAGGGAAGGAGCGAATTCGAGTTGTTCGCGACGTTCGCGACCGAGAAGTCGCTCGCGAGGAAGCAGTACGCGAGCGACACGAACGCGATCGTGAGGCAGAGGGCGCCTGCGAAGGCAGCTGGCCTCGCAAGGTCGACCCAGCTCCTCATGCGGAGGAACGTTCCTGCGAGCGGGAGCACGCCCTGCACGAGGCAGACGACGAGCGCGAGCATCAGGGCAAAATGTCCGATTTCAGCTATCACGGGTGATTCTCCAGATTATTGATGCGGGGGAAGAGTCAGCTCTATGCTCCGCCCTTCGCGGCCTTCGCCTTCTTCGCGTCCTCCATCGCCTTCGCGGCTTCGGGCGGCATGTAGTTCTCGTCATGCTTCGCGAGCACCTCTGTCGCGACGAAGTCGCCCGAGACGTTCAGCTTCCCCTGGGCGACGACCCCGGTGTTCTCGGCGAAGAGGTCGGGAAGGACGCCCTTATAGACGCACCGGACGTCCCGCGCGTCGTCCGTCACGACGAAGCGCGTCGTGAGGCCGTCAGACGCGGTCTCGACCGAACCCTTCTTCACCATTCCGCCCACGCGGAACGTGTGGTTCTGCGGCGCCTTCCCTTCCGCCACCTGGGTGGGCGAATAGAAGAAGACAACGTTCTCCGACATCGCGGAGTAGATGAGGGCGCCGCCCGCCGCGACTGCGGCAACGGCGAGCCCGGAGAGGATCAGCACCTTCCTTCGGGAGAGTCCTGCCATTTCTATTCCTCCTCAGTTCCGCCGGATCGTCCGGCCTCGATCCGCTCGAGCCTCCGGACTTCCCGGAGGACAGAGCGGCGCCTCGCCGCCTGGAAAATGTTCTCGGCCGCGATCGCGCAGAGCGCCGCGCCCCAGGCGGCCCAGACCCAGAAGCCGTGCCCGCCCATCGCGAAGAAATCAGATACGCTCGCCCAGTGCATTTCAGGCCTCCTTCGATGCGATCGCGCGGACCCAGGGCTCGCGCCGGTAGCGTTCAAGGACCTCGGTGCGGGCGCGCCGGATGACGGCGCCCGTGCAGTAGATCCACATCGCGGCGACCATGACGAGCACGGTGCAGAACATCGTGGTCTCCATCGAGGTGCCGCGGGTAGTGATCGAGGCGCCCTGGTGGAGCGTGTTCCACCAGCGCACCGAGAAGTAGATGATCGGAACGTTCAGGGCGCCGACGATCGCGATCACGGCGGCCGCCTTGTCCGCCTTCCTCCAGTCGTCGAACGCCGCGTGCAGCGCGATGAAGCCGAGGTAGAGGAAGAAGAGGATCAGCATGCTGGTGAGCCGCGCGTCCCAGACCCAGTACGTTCCCCAGGTGGGGCGGCCCCACATCGAGCCCGAGAAGAGCGCGATGAAGCCCATGATGGCGCCGGTCGGCGCCATCGCGACCGCGAGCGCCGGAGCCATCCGGGACTTCGTCGCGAGCCCCCAGACCGTGTGGAGCGCTATCATCACGTAGATGAAGAGGCTCATCCAGGCGCACGGGATGTGGATGAAGATGATGCGGTAGGAGTTCCCCTGCCGGTAGTCGATCGGGGTCACGAAGAACCCAAGGTAGATCCCGATCGCGGCGAGGACCGCGGCAACAGCGAAGCACGCCGGGACGAGTGGCTTCGTCGTTTCGTAGAACCGCTGCGGGTCAGTGAAGCTAGGCAATGGCATTGTTTTCCCTTTCCCCGGCTCCCTTGCCCTCGCGGGCCCGGAGCCGTTTTCCGGAATCTTCCTTTCTTATTGGTACTTTTCCCTTGTTGAGGCTTACAGCCCCCGGTTCCTTCTCCCCTACTCCGCCGAGATCCGGAGCGCCGCCGCTGCGGCCCAGGGGCCCACGGCAAGCGCGAAGAGCGAGAGGGCGCCCGTGATGAGGAGATAGGCGGCGGGAGAAATCGATACCGCCACCGCGCCCGCGGCGCCCGCTCCGAAGATGAGGACCGGAATGTAGAGCGGGAGGACGAGGAGCGACGTGAGGACGCCGCCCGAGCGGAGCCCGAGAGTGAGCGCCGCCCCGACCGACCCGAGGAGCGAAAGCACCGGGGTCCCGATGAGGAGCGACGCGCAGAGGACCGCGGCCTCCTCAACCGGCAGGCTGAACATGACGGAAGCGAGCGCCGAGAACACCGTGATCGGAATCCCGGTCGTGAGCCAATGCGCGAAGGCCTTCGCGAGGACGATGAGGGGAAGGGGGTCTGGCGAGAGGATCATCTGCTCAAGCGTCCCGTCCGAATAGTCCTGACTGAAGAGCCGCGGAAGCGAGAGGAGCGCGGCGAGCAGCGCCGCGACCCAGACGACGCCGGGCGCCATGCTCCGGAGAAGCTCGGTCTCAGCCCCGACTCCGAGGGGAACAAGCGTGATCACGACGAGGAAGAAGAAGACCGTCTGCAGGATGTCAGACTTCTGGCGGAACGCGAGAAGGAGGTCCCGGCGGACGACGACCTGGAAGAGCCTAAGCATGGGGGGCCTCCTTTCGGGCGGTGCCGGACGCCTTCACGCGGCCCGGGGCGAACGCCGAGACGTCAAGCTCCATGTAGCGCTTCGGACTGAGCCCAGCTTCCTGGTGCGTCGTCATGAGGGTGATCCCGCCCGCTTCCGAATGCCGCTCGACCAGGCGGCAGAGCGACGCGACCCCCTTCACGTCAAGCGCCGTGAAGGGTTCGTCGAGGATCCAAAGCGGGATGTCCTCGGAGAGATAGAGACGGGCAAGCGCCGCGCGGCGGTGCTGCCCTTGCGAAAGGAACCGCACGGGCTCCTCCTCGAACCCCCGGAGCCCGACCGCGCGGAGCGCCTCGCGGCAGGAGCTCTCGTCCGCCGCCCGCCCGAATAGCGCCGCGTTCGTCCGCAGGTTCTCAAGCGCCGTAAGCTCTTCCTTCACGCCGTTCATGTGCCCGATGTAGCAGAGCTCCGAGCGGAAGTCGCCCCCGAGCTCGCGCGCAGCCTTCCCCCGCCAGAGGATCCGGCCTTCTGTCGGCGTGAGGAGCCCCGCCACGATCCGCATGAGGGTCGTCTTCCCGGCGCCGTTCGGGCCCGAAAGGCGGACGACCGTCCCCTCCTCGACCCTGAAGGAGAGGTTCCTGTAGAGGCACCGGTCGCCGCGGATGCATTCGACCGCCTCCACTTCGAGGAGCGGAGCGGCTGCGGCGCTTTTCTGAATGCTTTCGTCCATTGCGGGTTATGCGGATTACCAAGAGGCCGCCTGAAGGAAGGCGGGCGTGTGGAAAAGCCTTTCCCCATATGCCAAAAGCAGGCGCGGGCGCCCTCTAGGCCGGGAACGCGAGGAGCGCTTTCTGCTCGAAGGGAAATCATCGAGCGGAGAGTCTATGAAAGGCCGATTAAGCCCCGCTTAAGAAAGCAGCGGTGTTTTCGGGCTGCGACGAAATGATAGGGATTTACCCTTATTTTCTCCTGGATGAAATATTTTCCCCGGCCTCCCCATCCCGGGGATCAGGTATTCCCCAGTTTGCTAGAGATCAAATAAATACCCTTTTAGAGGTAATTATCAATAGCCTTAAAAGAAGTGTACATATATACACTATTCAGTCGGATTAGGCCCTTTTCTTTTCGTAACGTCTATTCCCTTTCCCCTCCCCGCACTTTAAATTGCGGTTAGTGGGGCAGGGGTTGTCCGGGTTGCCTCCGGATGGCCATGCCCTGATGTCACCGCTTCAATCTGACAAGAACAAAAATGAAACAAGAGCGCCTCTTTCCGGCGCGCGGCAGGGCCTGAAGCCCCGCGGCGCCGGAATCGGCGCGTTAACCCAGGAGATAGCTATGGCTGAAACTCAATACGAGGCTCTCCGCCGCCAGGGCGTGAGCCGCAGGAGCTTCCTGCAGTTCTGCTCTCTTACCGCAGCAAGCCTCGGGCTCGGCAGCGCGGGCGCGAAGGACATCGCGAACGCGATGAAGACGAAGCCGCGCACCCCGGTCGTCTGGCTGCATGGTCTTGAATGCACCTGCTGCACCGAGTCGTTCATCCGCTCCTACAGCCCGATCGCGAAGGACATCGTCCTTTCGATGGTGTCGCTCGACTACGACGACACGATCATGGCGGCTGCGGGCGAGCAGGCCGAGGCCGCGCTCGAGGACACCATCACGAAGTACAAGGGCGAGTACATCCTCGCGGTGGAAGGCGCGGTTCCGCTCGGCAACGACGGCGTCTTCTGCATCCCGACCGGCGAGATCTTCAAGAACAAGCTCCTCCGGGTCGCGAAGGACGCGAAGGCCGTGATCGGCTGGGGCTCCTGCGCCGCCTGGGGCTGCATCAACACGGCGAAGCCGAACCCGACGAACACCGTGCCGATCAACGAGGTGATCAAGGACAAGCCGATCGTCATGGTCCCGGGCTGCCCTCCGATCCCTGAAGTGATGACCGGCGTCCTCTCCTACATCCTCACCTACGACCGTCTCCCGCCGCTCGACCGCCAGGGCCGTCCGAAGATGTACTACGGCCAGCGCATTCACGACAAGTGCTACCGCCGCGGCCACTTCGACGCGGGCCAGTTCGTCGAGAAGTTCGACGACGAGGGCGCGAAGCTCGGCTACTGCCTCTACAAGGTCGGCTGCAAGGGCCCGACCACCTACAGCCCCTGCTCCACGATCCGCTGGAACGAAGGCCTCTCCTGGCCTGTCCAGTCCGGCCACGGCTGCATCGGCTGCGCCGAAAAGGACTTCTTCGACAAGGGCTCCTTCTACGACCACGAGACCACCGTCCTGCCTCCGGGCTGGGGTGGCGTTGAGGCGACCGTCGACAAGGTCGGCCTCGGCGTCATGGCCGTAGTCGGCGCCGCCGCCGCTGTCCACATCGCGGCGTCCGCCGTTGTCCAGGCACGTTCCAAGACCAATAACAAGCACATCGGAGAAGACCGCCATGAGTGAAACCCGTATCGTAGTTGACCCGCTGACCCGAATCGAGGGCCACCTGCGCGTCCAGGCCGTCCTGGGCTCTGACGGCAAGATTTCCGACGCCATGTCCACCGGCACGATGTGGCGCGGCCTCGAAGTGATCCTGAAGGGCCGCGACCCCCGCGACGCCTGGGCGTTCGTCGAGCGCATCTGCGGCGTCTGCACGGGCATCCACGCCCTCGCCGCGGTCCGCGCGGTCGAGGACGCGATCGGGATCAAGATCCCGAAGAACGCGAACATCATCCGCAACCTGATGAACGCGACGCTCTACACCCAGGACCACGTGACGCACTTCTACCAGCTGCACGCGCTCGACTGGGTCGACGTCGTCTCGGCCCTGAACGCCGATCCCCGCGAAACCGCCGCGATCCAGCAGAAGATCAGCCCTAACCACGTGCCCAGCAGCGCCGCGTACTTCGCTGACGTCCAGAGGACGCTGAAGGAATTCGTCGCGACCGGCCAGCTCTCGATCTTCAAGAACGGCTACTGGGGCCACCCGGCGATGAAGCTTCCGCCGGCCGTGAACCTGCTCGCGACGGCGCACTACCTCGAGGCGCTCGACTTCCAGCGCGAAGTGATCAAGATCCACACGATCCTCGGCGGCAAGAACCCGCACCCGAACTACCTGGTCGGCGGCGTTCCCTGCCCGATCAACATGAGCGACACGGGCTCCGCCGGCAACGGCCTCAACGCGACCACGATGAGCTACATGAAGGACATCGCGAAGTACGCGAAGAAGTTCGTGGAAGAGGTCTACATCCCCGACGTGAAGGCTGTCGCCTCCTTCTACCCCGAGTGGTTCAAGATCGGCGGCGGCATCAGCTCGAAGAACCTCCTCTGCTTCGGTGAATTCCCGGAGATCCCGAACCAGTGGGACAACAAGAGCCTCGTGATGCCGATGGGCGCGATCGTCGACGGCGACCTGAAGAACGTCCAGCCGGTCGACCCGAAGGATCCGAAGCAGATCCAGGAGTTCGTCGACCACTCGTGGTTCAAGTACGCGGGCGGAGACGACAAGGGGCTGCATCCGTTCGAGGGCGAGAGCCAGCCGAACTACGTGCTTCCGGAAGGCGCCGAAGGCGAGCGCACGAAGTTCAAGTGGCTCACCGCGAAGGGCAAGTACTCCTGGGTCAAGGCCCCGAAGTGGCGCGGCCACATGATGGAAGTGGGCCCGCTCGCCCGCGTCGTGATGGGCGTCGCCCTCGGCACCCCGGTCTACAAGGATCGTGCTGAGGCGCTCCTGAAGGAACTGAACCTGCCGCTCGAAGCCATGTTCTCCACCCTCGGCCGCACCGCTGCCCGCGCGATCGACTGCGACATCACCGCTAACCTGATGGGCAAGTATGTCGACGACCTGATCGCGAACGTGAAGGCGGGCGACGAAGTCGCCGCCAACATGGAGAAGTGGGAGCCGTCCACGTGGCCGAAGGAATGCAAGGGCGTCGGCCTCTGCGAAGCCCCGCGCGGCGCGCTCAGCCACTTCTGCGTGATCAAGGACGGGAAGCTCGCCAACTGGCAGGCCGTCGTCCCGACCACCTGGAACGCCGCTCCGCGCGACAACGCCGGCCAGAAGTCCGCGTTCGAGACCTCCCTCATCGGGACCCCGATCGCCGACCCGAAGCGCCCGGTGGAAATCCTCCGCACGATCCACTCCTTCGACCCGTGCCTCGCCTGCGCGTCGCACCTCTTTGACGCAAACGGCACGGAGATCACGAAGGTCGATTCCGAGTAAGGAGCTGTCAATATGAAAATCGACAAGACTACTTACGAAGTCGACATGAGCGACGGGGACCACCGCCCGATCTACGTCTGGGAGGGCCCGGTCCGCGTATGGCACTGGCTGATGGTGGTGACGATGGTCGTGATGATCGTCACCGGCTACCTGATCGGCCGGCCGCTCACCTCGAACCTCGGCAACACCTGGTCGACGTACCAGTTCGGCTACATCCGGATGCTCCACTTCATCGCGGGCTTCTGCTTCACCGGACTCTTCGTCTACCGGATCTTCTGGGCGTTCATGGGGAACCGCTACGCGCGGCAGATCTTCTGCCCGCCGCTCTGGTCCCCGAAGTTCATCATCGGCATCTGGAACCAGGCGCTGTACTACCTGTTCATCAAGAAGAGCTGCCCCGAGTACGCAGCGCACAACCCGCTCGCGGCGACGGCGATGTTCTTCTTCTTCGTGCTCGGCTCCGTCGGCATCATCGTGACGGGCCTCGCCCTCTACGGGCAGGCGTACGGCGCGGGCACCGGCTGGGCCGTCGTGACCGGCTGGGTGAACTACCTCTTCGGCGGTTCGCTGCAGTCTGTCCGCACGGTTCACCACGCCCTGATGTACATCTTCACGCTCTTCATGGTTGCCCACCTCTACATGGCGTCCCGCGAGGACATCATGGGCGGCGCCACCGAAATGAGCGCGATCACGAACGGTCTCCGCATGTTCAAGCACGCGAAGTAACCCGGAAGGCGCTTCCTTCCCTGATAGCCGCATAGGCCATCGGGGGCAGGATTGAAGCCGGAACGTTTCTCCTAACGGAGGATGTTCCGGCTTTTCTTTTTTTGCTAACCTCCTCCCCTGCGCATACTGCAAACACGTGAGGGCTGAAGAAAGTGCCAGGGAACGGAAAAAAGTACCCCGTCGTCGTGATGGGGATCGGGAACATCCTCTGGGCGGACGAGGGATTCGGCGTCCGGGCGGTGGAGGAGTTCCACAAGGCCTGGAAAACGCCTGAAGGCGTGACGGTGCTTGACGGCGGCACGCTCGGGTACTTCCTTTCCGAGTACATCGAGGAGAGCTCGAAGCTGATCATCTTCGACTGCTGCGACTTCAGGGCCGAGCCCGGCACCTTCTCAATCCTCACGAAGGACGACATCAACCCATGGCTCGCGACCAAGATGAGCGCGCACCAGGACGGGCTCACCGACCTCTTCGCGATGGCGAAGATCCGCCGCCGGTACCCTGACGAGATCGTGGTCCTCGGCTGCCAGCCCGCGGACCTCGAGGACTATGGCGGCTCGCTCACGCCGAAGGTGCAGGCCGCGGTCCCGGCCGCGGTCGAGGCGGCCGCGAAGCAGCTCGAAGCCTGGGGGTACGCCCCCGCAAGGCGCCCGGAAGGGGAAAAGGTGGAGCCGCTCGCGGAATCGTGCCTTGAGCAGGACGTGTACGAGGCCGGAAGGCCGTCCGAAGCGGCCGCCTGCCGGTTCGCCGATCCCCGGTTCCTGCCGCACGGGGAAAAGAGCGGAAAGGAGGAAGCCTGAAATGTGCATCGCGATCCCGAAGAAAGTGGTCCGCGTGAAGAGCGAGCTCGAGGCGGTCTGCGATTCGAGCGGAAAGGAGGAAGACGTGAACACGGAGCTCACCGGACGGGTTTCGGTCGGCGACTGGCTCCTCGTCTTCCGGGGCGCGGCGCAGCGCGTGATGGGGGAGGAGGAAGCGCAGAAGATGCGCACCGCCCTCACGGCGCTCTCTGACGTCATGGCTGGCACCGCGACCGAAAGTGAAGTGGACAGCGCGTTCTCCGACATCACGGCGCATTCGGGCGAACTCCCCGAATTCCTCCGGAGCCAGGTCGGGAGGAAGCCCGCGGGGCTCTAGGAACCCCGCCGCAGAAAAGTCAAAGGACAAAAGGACACAGCATGCCTTCAAAACTCAACGAGCCAACCACGCGGCTCACCCTTGTCGACGTCGACACCCACCCGATCTTCCAGCGGCTCTGGGGGAAGGAAGGTTTCGAGCGGCTGAATGAGGAGAACATCTCGGAGTTCGAACGAACCCCGGGGCTCGCCCTCGTCGTTTTCGCGGACAACCCCACGACCTTCAAGGAGTCGATCGACATGGCGGTGATCGCGCCCGAGATCGCAAAGGTGTTCGCGGGCAGGATCGCCTCTAAGGGGTTCACGGACCCGGCAGTCGGCCGCGCGATCGCGAGCCGCCTCGGGCTCACCCGGCTCCCTGCGGTCGGCTTCTTCCGGAATGGCGAGTTCCTCGGCGCCCTCCAGGGGCTGAAGACCTGGGAAGAGTACGTCCAGGGCCTTGTCGAGATCGGCGGCCGGACGACGCCCCCGAAGCGGACGATCGCGATCAACGCGAACTAGGTCCGGCAGGAATTTTGCAGCTGATGGCACGGGGATCGGGGAAGGAAGTCTTCCTCACCCGTTCCTTCCACAGGAAACAGGAAAGGGAAAACCGATGACAGAAATCTTTTCCGCCCAGAGCATCCTCGACGCGGCGAAAAGCGCAAAGAAGAACCTCGCATCGGCCGAGCAGCTTGCCGCGGCCCGGGAGACGCTCGAGTGGCTGAAGGGAACGAAGGCGCTTCTCGAGCGGACGATGAAGGAAGGCGGCAAGCTCCACGAAGTGACGAACCTCGGCGAGAAGGACGAGGGGTTCAAGAAGTTCCTCTTCGACACGCTGAACGCGGGCGAGATCCGGATCGTGATCGACGGCGGCAGGATCCGCATGGAAGAGACCTCGGTCCCGACCGTCTGGCGCGTGCTCGCCGGGCAGCAGGACTTCCTCGTCACGGCCTATGTCCCGGACATCGTTCTCGAAGCCTGCAGGAAGAACGGAACCGCGGAAATCGTGGAGCCGGAAGAGAAGCCCGAAGGCCTCTTCGCTTCGCCCGCGATCTTTTCCGAACTCCGCGCGGCGCTCGGAAACCTCGACTTCAGCCGCTTCGACCCGGATGAGGTTCCGGTCGCGGTCGAGCTCTCGCGCCAGCCGCTCTCCCCCGCCGACAAGACCTACATCGACAAGGTGCTCGGGGAAGGGCCGCTTGAAGTGCAGATGCTCGGGTTCGCGAAGAGCACGATCCGGCAGACCTCGGTGAAGGGGCTCTGGAGGAGCAAGATCCTCAGCAAGGCGGGAAAGGTGCTCCTCGACGAAGTGGTCGCGGCGCCGATCCCGCCCGAGGTGCCGAGCACCGAGGACGAGCTTCCGGAAGCGGTGAAGAAGCTCTCCGACCTCATCGAATGGGTCGAGCTCGACCTCTCGCGCGGCGCGATCGCCTGAGGCAAGGAAAAGCACGCCAAAAAAGGAACGCAGGAACCCGAACGGAGTGAAGCGATGACAGCGAAGCTCACAAACGATCCGCTAAAGGAACTCGACCGGCTGCAGGAGTCGAGGATCGGCCCCCGCACCCGCATGCAGTGCAAGGTCTGCGGCTTCGTCTACGACCCGGACGAAGGGTGCGCGGACTGGCAGGTGGCGCCGGGTACGCCGTTCACCGAAATCCCCTCCTACTACGACTGCCCCGCGTGCGGCTGCCCGCACTCTTCCTTCATCATCCTCGACCGCGAAAGGGGGAAGGAAGATGAGTGAGGAGAAGAAGCTGCCGCGCCGCGTGAAGGTGCGGGTGTTCCGCGAGTCGCCGGAAGCGTTCTTCAGGGCCGGGTTCGAGCGGATCGCGAACACGAGGATGAAGGGGATCCCGATCTGCAACCCGAAGCTCCGGGTCGCGACTGTCCCCTTCCGTAAGGTGGACGGCCAGTGGATCGGCGCGGTGGTGACGCCGTGGTCGATCCTCGTCCTCCGCGCCTGCGGCGATCCCCGGACCTGGAACCGGATCCCGGAAACGAAGGTCGCGCCGGTGACGCTCCCGGCGGGCGACTTCAGCTTCATGGGGATCGCGGACCCGGACCTCGGCGAGTACCAGAGCTGCTCCCTCCTCTCACCCACCTGGGAGATCGGGGACCAGGCGACGGGGGAGGCGGTCGCCCGGATCGCGCTTGAGACCATGCTGAAGCCCGCGGAAGAGGGCAACGCCCCGACTCCTGAGGAGGAAGCCCCCACTCCCCCGAAGAAGGACGAGCCCGCCCGGGTTTCGAAGCGCGAGTTCTTCATGAACGCCGTCCGCGCGTTGGAAGGCGGGAGCGGCAAGGAGACGAAGAAATGAATTCCCTCCCCGACCTCGGCTCGATCATCGTGACCGTAGGGCACGACGTCGCGGGCAACCGCACCGTCAGGACCCGGAGCACCCGGGGCCCGATGGTGTCGCGGCTTCTCCTCGGCCGGCGGGCGGACGAAACGGTCCCCGCGATGATCAGGCTTCTCTACACGCTCTGCCCGGTCGCCCAGTCGGTCGCGTTCCGGGCGGCCGCGGCGTTCGCGGCGGGCGATTCGCCCGAACCCGCGAAGCTCGCTTCCTGGGCGGCCTCGGTGCAGCTTGAAGCGATGACGGAGCACCTCCGGTGCCTCGCGTTCGAGCTTCCGGAGACGCTCGACATGGAAAGCCAGGGGGACACGACCGCGATCGGGAAGCTCCGGGCGCGGGTGTCGCAGCTCACCGAACCGAATGAAGACGAGGCCCGGTCGGTGCTCCGCGATGTGTCGAACGCGGCGCTCGACCTCCTCTTCGGGGACGGCCCCGTCCCGACGCTTTCCACGTGGAAGTGGCCGCTCGAGGTCGAAAGCTGGGTCAGCACCCGGCAGACCATCGTGCGGCCCGTGTTCTCCTACCTCTGCAGCCTCCCGCAGAGCCTCGGGACGAGCGGGGTCGCCGCGCTTAACGCGAGCCTCCCCTCCGTCCGATCGGACCTCGCGGCGCGGATGACGGAGAAGGGCTTCTGCACGACGCCAGTCCTCACCACAGGCCCCGCGCAGACCTCCGCCTACATGCGGCGGGCGACCTGCCCCGCGATCCTCCCCTGCGCCCTGAGGAACGGCGCCGGAACCATGATCTACTTCTACGCGCGGCTCCTCGAGCTCGGCACATGGATGCAGGGGTTCGAGGCGCCCGGGCGGCTTGTCTCGGGCTTTTCGCCCGAGCCCGGGGTCGGGATCGGAGTCGTCGAAACCGCGCGCGGCACGCTCCTCCACCGGATGAGGCTCGAAGAGGGTGTCATCCGGGAGAGCACGATCGTCGCCCCGACCGAATGGAACTTCGCGCCGGGCGGGGCGGCCGAGCAGGCGCTTTCCGCGATCAACATCTCGGACCCCGGTTCCTGGAGGAACCGGGCCGAGCTCGTGATCCGGCAGTTCGACGCCTGCGTCCCGTTCCGGTTCGAGGAGGGAGGGATCACCAATGCATGAGGTGTCGCTCGCCGAAGGAATCATCGACGCGGTGGAGCGCGCGGCGGAAGGCGCCGGCGCGACCGCGGTGACCGAGGCCCGGGTCGCAGTCGGGGAACTCTCGACGGTCGAACTCGAAGCGCTCCGGTTCGCGTTCGACTCCGTGAAGAAGGGGACGATCGCGAACGGCGCAAGGCTCGTGATCGACCGGCCCGAAGGCCGCGGCTGGTGCATGGACTGCGGGAAGGAGGTCCCCCTCCACCGGTACGGCGACGCGTGCCCGCTTTGCGGCGGGTACCGGATCGTCGCGACCGGGGGCCGGGACCTGAAGGTGGTCGACATCCGGGCGACGACGCCGGACAAGTAGTATTACTAGGCATTACAGGAAAAGCCGGAGGGGCGTTCCGCGCCAGGGCGCGGCTCTTCCGGCCGGAAAACGAATTCCAAGGAACAATCCGAAACAGGATTCATCTGGAGGCAAAGAAAGACCATGTGCGCAACCTGCGGCTGCGGCGGTGACCATCACCACACCCACGCCCATACGGACGAGAACGGGAACATCACAATCGACGCTTCGGGAAAGCCCGAAGCGCACGAGACCGAGAAGACGATCACGGTCGAAGAGGACATCCTCTCCCGGAACAACGCGATCGCGGCCCATAACCGCGAGCACTTCGCAAGCCACCACCTCCTCGCCCTCAACTTCGTCTCGAGCCCCGGGTCCGGAAAGACCGAGCTCCTCGCCGCGACCATCCGCCGCGCCGACAAGTCGAAGCTCCCGATCTGCGTGATCGAGGGGGACCAGGAAACCGCGAACGACGCGAACCGGATCCGCGAGGCCGGCGCCCGCTCGGTGCAGATCAACACGGGGAAGGGCTGCCACCTCGACGCCGCCATGGTGCACGAGGCGCTCCACGCGCTCAACCCCGCTGACGGGTCCGCGGTCCTGATCGAGAACGTCGGGAACCTCGTCTGCCCGGCCGAGTTCGACCTCGGCGAAGCCCATAAGGTGGTCGTGATCTCGGTGACGGAGGGAGACGACAAGCCCCTCAAGTACCCGGACATGTTCCGCGCTTCCGACATCATGATCGTGAACAAGATCGATCTCCTCCCCTACGTGAACTTCGATATCGAGAAGTGCGAGGAGTACGCGCGGCGCGTGAACCCGAAGATCCGCATCCTCCGCGTCTCCGCGACGAAGGGGGACGGGATGGAGAAGTGGCTGAAGCTGCTCGAGGCCGAGCTCGCGCTCGCGTCCCTCTGAGCCACAAGGGAAGCGCAGGAAGGTGAAAGGCGTGGGAGCGGCATCGAAGGTCCGGAACCTCGTCCGGGTGACCGGGCTCGTGCAGGGGGTCGGGTTCCGCCCGACCGTCTACAGGATCGCGCTTGGGCTCCGCCTCACGGGCTTCGTCTGGAACGACGCGGCCGGGGTCGGGGTCGAGATCGAGGGGCCTGAAGAGAAAGTCGGAAAGTTCGTCCCGGAGCTCAGGCGCGAGTGCCCGCCGCTCGCCCGGATCGACACCGTGACCGTGAAGGAGATCCCGGTCGCGGGCGACGCTTCGTTCCGGATCGAGGAGAGCCGGGAGGGGCGCGTCACGACCGCGATCACGCCGGACGCGGCGACGTGCGAAGCGTGCGCGCTCGACATGTTCACGCCCGGAAACCGCCGCTACCGCTACGCCTTCACGAACTGCACGCACTGCGGCCCCCGCTTCACGATCACGCGCCACCTCCCCTACGACCGCCCGCAGACCTCGATGGCGAAGTTCGAGATGTGCCCCGAGTGCCTCGAAGAGTACCGCGATCCCCTCGACCGGCGCTTCCACGCGCAGCCGAACGCCTGCCCGAAGTGCGGCCCGCGGCTCTTCCTCTGGACCTCCGCCGGGGAACCGGTGGAGACAGAGGACCCGATCGAAGCCGCGGTGAAGCTGATCCGGGAGGGGAAGATCCTCGCCGTGAAGGGGCTTGGCGGCTTCCACCTCGTCTGCGACGCGGAGAACGCCGAGGCAGTCGTGCGGCTCCGGACTCGCAAGCGCCGTGACGAGAAGCCGCTCGCCGTCATGATGGCGAACATCGCATCAGCCCGCCGCTACGTCACGCTTTCGGATGAGGAAGAAAAGGTCCTCACCTCGATCGCGCGCCCGATCGTCCTCGCGAAGAAGACCCCTGAGTGCGACGAGAAGCTCGCGGGAATTGCGCCGGGACTATCGGAACTCGGCGTCATGCTCCCCTATACGCCAGTGCATCTCCTCCTCTTCCACGAGGCGGCGGGGCGCCCGGACGGGGTCGAGTGGCTTCAGAAGGCGATCGTCCCGATGACGCTCGTCATGACGAGCGCGAACCCCGGGGGCGAACCCCTCGTGATCGGGAACCGGGAAGCGCTCCGGAGGCTCGGGAGCATCGCGGACCATATCCTCGCGAACGACCGCGAGATCCTCATCCGCTGTGACGACTCGGTCGTCCGGGTCGTCGCGGGCGCGCCCCGCATGGTGCGCCGCGCACGCGGCTACACGCCGCTCGCGGTGCCCTTGAAGCTCTCCGGTCCCTCCGTCCTCGCGACGGGCCCGGGGCTCAAAGTGACCGCGTGCCTCACGCGGGGGAACGAGGCGTTTCTCTCGCAGCATATCGGGGACCTCGCGAACGCGGCCTCGTGCAGGGCGCTCGAGCTCGCTGTCGAGCACCTTGAGGAAGTGCTTGAGATAAGGCCGGAAGCGGTCGCGCACGACATGCACCCGGACTTCTTCTCGACCCGGCTCGCGGGAGAGGTCGCGGAGAAGCGCGGCATTCCCTCCTACTCGGTCCAGCATCACCGGGCGCACGTCGCCGCCGTGATGGCGGAGTACGGGATCACGGGCCCGGCCCGCGGGATCGCGCTCGACGGGGTCGGGCTCGGTACCGACGGCGAAGCCTGGGGCGGCGAAATGCTGGACCTCGGCCCGACCGGGTTCAGGCGGACCTCGCACCTCGCGCCGCTCGCCCTTCCGGGCGGCGACCGCGCGGCGCGGGAGCCCTGGCGGATGGCGGCCTCGGTCCTTGAGGCGCTCGGGCGCGGGGACGAGATCGAAAGGCGGTTCGACGGGATCCGCGGGGCCGGCATGATCCGCTCCCTCATCCGGAACACGCGCCTCACAGGCTCCACCACCGCAATGGGCCGGTACTTCGACGCCGCGAGCTCGCTCCTCGGGCTCTGCCACGTGCAGCATGACGAGGCGACCGCCGCGATGCGGCTCGAGTCCGCGGCGGAAGGTGCCGTGCCGCATGACATCGGGCAGAAGTGGGAGATTCTTCCCGACGGCACGCTCTCCCTCCTCCCTCTCATGAACGAGATCGCGGACCGGCCGCACGACCCCGAGTCCGTCCGGCAGGCGTCGGCCGACTTCCACGAAGTGCTTGCCCGGGCGCTCGCCGCGTGGATCGAAGCGCATTCCGAACCCGGGGACACCCGGCCGCTCCTTCTCTCTGGAGGGTGCTTCCTCAACCGCAGGCTTTCCTCCCGGCTGATTACACTCCTTGAAGACGCGGGAACCCGGCCGCTCCTCGGCTCCAAGGTGCCCCCGGGGGACGGCGGCGTCGCGCTCGGAGAGGCCTGGTGCTGCGCCCTCGCGATCCGGGAGGCGGGGCTTGAAAACCTCGGCCCGGGCGACACGCCGGAGTTCCATCGGCAGTAACGTTTCAACTGAAAAAAGAAAAGGACAAATCCACCATGTGCCTTGCTGTTCCAGGAAAGCTCGTCAGTATCCTTTCGAATGACGAAGCGACCGCGGACCTCGGCGGGATCCAGAAGAACGTCAACGTCTCCCTCATCGCGGACCCGAAGCCCGGCGACTGGGTGATCATCCATGTCGGATTCGCGCTACAGCGGATCAACGAAGAGGAAGCGCGGGCGACGCTCGCGCTCCTCGCTGACGCCGCAAATTCTGGCGACGCCGCCCAGGAACCCTCCGCGGAGGCCGCGGCATGAAGTACGTGACCGAGTACCGGAATTCGGAAGAGGCGAAGGGGCTCGCGGAGAAAATCGCGGCAACCGTCCGTCCTGACCGCGAGTACCGCTTCATGGAGTTCTGCGGAGGCCACACCCACGTGCTCGCGCGCTGGGGCCTTACCGACATCCTCCCTGAGAACGTCCGCATGATCCACGGGCCGGGGTGCCCGGTCTGCGTGCTCCCGATCGGGCGGATCGACATGGCGATGGAGGCGGCGCAGAAGCACGGCGCGATCCTCTGCACGTACGCGGACACGCTGCGGGTACCGGCCTCTGGCGGCAAGTCATTATTCAAAGCGAAGGCCGAGGGCGCGGACATCCGCATGGTCTATTCGCCGATGGACGCGCTGAAGGTCGCGCGAGAGAACCCGGATCGCGAGGTCGTCTTCTTCGCGATCGGGTTCGAGACGACGACGCCTCCGACCGCAGTGTGCCTCAAGGCCGCAAAGGCGGCTGGCGTAAAGAACTTCACGGTCCTCTGCTCCCACGTCCTCACCCCGGCCGCGATGGAGCATATCCTGCTAACCGCGCCGCAGCGCTCGGGCGCTCCGGTCCTCGACGGCCTCGTCGGCCCCGCCCACGTCTCCGTCGTGATCGGCTCCGCCCCGTACGAGCCCTTCGCCTCGAAGTGGAAGATGCCGGTCGTGATCTGCGGGTTCGAGCCTCTCGACATGCTGATGACGATCCTCATGCTCGTGCGCCAGACAAACGACGGGCGGCATGAGGTGGAGAACGAGTTTAAGCGCGCGGTGACGCCTGACGGGAACCGGATCGCGATCGAGCTCATGAGCGAAGTATTCTCGCTTCGCGACTCGTTCGAGTGGCGAGGGCTCGGGGCGGTCCCGAAGTCCGCCCTCAAGCTTTCCCCGGCCTACGAGGAGTTCGACGCCGAGAAGCGGTTCGGGCTCATCGAGCGGCAGGTTCCCGACAACAAGGCGTGCCAGTGCGGCGCGATCCTCCGGGGCGAGAAGGAGCCCTTCCAGTGCAAGGCGTTCGGAAAGGCCTGCACCCCGGCGCACCCGATCGGCGCCTGCATGGTCTCGAGCGAAGGGGCCTGCGCCGCGTACTACAGCTACGGGCGGCTCCGGAAGTAGAGCAATCCCCGGTCCAAAGGGAAAAGAGCAAAGGATAAAAGGAAGAAGATGGCAGAAGATAAAAGGCGTTACTTCTCGACCCCGATCGACGTGAAGCACGGGATCATCGACCTCACCCACGGGGCGGGCGGCCGCGCGACAGCGCAGCTGATCGAGCAGGTGTTCGGAAAGGCTTTTTCGAACCCGATCCTCGAAGAGGGCCATGACGGCGCGTTCCTTCCCGAGATCCACGGGACCCCGGTCGTTTCCTGCGACGCGCACGTGATCCGGCCGCTTTTCTTCCCGGGGGGCGACATCGGGTCGCTCGCGATTGCGGGGACCGTGAACGACGTCGCGATGTGCGGCGCTCGGCCCCTTTACATCGCGGCGTGCTTCGTAATGGAGGAAGGGTTCGAGATCGCGAAGCTCGCGAGAATCGTCGAATCGATGGGCCGCACCGCGCGCGAGGCGGGGGTCCAGATCGTGACAGGCGACACCAAGGTGGTCGAGAAGGGGCACGGGGACGGCCTTTACATCACAACGACGGGGTTCGGCGAAGTGATCCCGGGAATCCGCGTTTCGGGGCGCCTTGCGCGCCCAGGCGACAAGGTGATCATCTCGGGCTCCATGGGGGACCACGGGATGGCGATCATGTCGGAGCGGGAGGGGCTCTCATTCGGGTCCCAGATCCAAAGCGACTCGGCGCCCCTGAATAAGCTGGTCGACGCGATCTGCGAGGCGGCCCCGCACGTGCACGTGCTCCGCGACCCCACGCGAGGGGGGCTTGCGACGACCCTGAACGAGATCGCGAGCCAGAGCGACGTCGGCATCATGCTTGACGAAGCCTCGATCCCGGTGCACCCGGACGTCGCCCAGGCGTGCGAGTTCCTCGGGCTCGACCCCCTCTACGTCGCAAATGAAGGGAAGCTGATCGCGATCGTCCCGGAGGACGAGGCGGAAAAGTGCCTTGAGGCGATGAAGGCCGCGCCCCACGGGTTAGAATCGTCGATTGTCGGCACCGTGACCGAAGAGAACAAGGGCTACGTGCAGATGACGACCCTCATGGGCGGCGTCCGCATGGTGGACTGGCTTAACGCCGACCAGCTCCCCCGCATCTGCTGATTTCCAGGAACAGCGGATCTCCGGAACAGGGGCCTTCGGCGGGAACGGCGAAGGCTCCTTTCGCATGCGGGAAGGACGATGAGCCCTCTCCCGCCCCAATTTTCAGAACTTCGAACCGGACAATGGCAAACCCTCCTTACGATCCCCTTTTCCGCCGCCGCACGATCGCGCGGGGAATCGACTCCCTTCTCGTCTTCCTCTGCGGGTTCCCCATGGGAACCGTGGTGTATGTCGCCTCCTACAATTACCTCGACGCGCTCGGGAAGATCGCGAGCGACCAGGGGGCCTCGGTGATTTGGATCGTCTGCACGGTCGCCGTGATCGGGATCATCCACATGACCTACGAGTCGCTCTTCCTCTTCTTTTTCGGCGCGACCCCGGGGAAACTCCTGATGAAGCTTCGCGTGGTTGATAAGGAAACAGGCGGCAGGCTCTCGTTCCTCCAGATCTACCAGCGGAGCCGCCTCACGCTGAGCAACGCGCTCTACTACTACTTCCTCTACCCGTTCCTCCTTCCGTTCGCCTGGCTCTGGTCGAAGAGGCGCCCGTTCCAGCCCTGGGACGCGAAGGCGGAGACGAAGGTGATCGGGCTCGAAACAAAAGCCGCTCCAGAATCCATTGCAAAGGAAATGATCAATGCAAGCAGCAAGCAATCCTGACCGGGTCACCCGGTTCGCGCGGGACTTCCTCTCCCATACGCCGATCGACCTGAAGAATCCCTACGTCCTGAAGGAAGCCTTCAGGCTACCGGCAATGATCGCGCGGGAAAGCGCCGCGATGATGGCGCGGGACGCACGCGAAGCGGAGAAGAAGGGAGCTCCCGCCCCTTCCGCGCCGAGCGACGCGCTTCTCCGACTCCTCGACGAGGAGCATAAGGGGATCCTCCTCATCTTCGGGCTACTCCGCGGGGACTTCGGGGAGAAGGTCGCGCCGGGCTGGGCCGGAAAGCCGGTCGCCGACTGGCTCGCGAAGGCGATCCCGGGGGACCTCTACGGAGAGACCCCCGACTTCGCGAAGGGAACGGTGGACGCGGCGCTCCAGAACTTCGTCATGATCTTCTCGAACGTCTACAGCAAGTTCGCGGCCTACGAGCAACTCCTGAAGAAGTTCGAGGAACCCGTGAACGAATCGGACTTCGACGGGATGATCGACGTGTTCGCGCGGCTCGCGGCGGGGGCTTCCGACTCGGTCCAGCTCCCTGAAGCGTTCAACCACATGGACTTCTCGGGCGAACCGGTGCCGGACGCGCCGGAGAAGAAGGCGGAATAAAGCTTCAGGCTCCGTTTCGGAGCCTGAACGATCTTTAGTCTTCGTCCCTGCTCTTCTGCCAGGCCCGGGCGAGGCTCCGGATCCGCCCGAACGCGAACCCGGCGTTATACATGACAGTGTGCGTCGTGTCGAGCGCCGCCGACACGTCCACCTGGGGGATCCGCCCCGCGATGTACTCGCGAAGGCACTCCTGGAAGACCTCCTCGGGGGTCTTCCCCTTCGTCTTCGCGAGGAAGTCGATGGCCCGCTGGCTCGCTTCGGGAAGCCTCGCCATCAGAAGGGCGATCTGGGCTGGATTCAGGGCCACTTTGGAAATTCCTCTTGTTAGATCCGGGGCAACAGGGATAGATTTTAGACAAACTTTCCCCGGCGGAAGTTCCGGCCGGCCGAGGCGGGCACGTGGAGGGCCCTTCGAGAGATGGAAAAGAAATGCTTCCTAGTCGTTGACGACCAGCCGCTCATCACGGGAGCGCTCTCGATGCTACTCGCGACCGAATACCCCGGGTCCGACGTCCTCACCGCGAACACGGTGGACGACGCGCGGAACCTCGTCAGCCGGAACTCCTCCACGGCCGACCTCCTCGTTCTCGACCTCTCGATGCCAGGGGTCGTGGGGACGAGCCTGCTCGAAGAATTCGTGCGCGAGGAGCCTTCGCTCAAGATCCTCGTCCTCTCGGGGCTCACCGACCGGGAGAGCATGGTCTCGGCGCTTACGCTCGGCGCCGCAGGGTTCGTTCCGAAAACCCTCGACACCGACCTCCTCCTCACCGCGATTCGGTTTGTGCTGAAGGGGGGCGTCTATCTTCCGTCCGAAATCATCGAGGAGAGCAAGCGGCGCGGCTTCTTCCTGGACGCCGGCGCCGCGATCGAGGAGCGGTACGGCACGGCTCCCCGGCTTACTCCCCGGCAACTCGACGTCCTCCAGGAACTTGCGAAGGGGAACCCGATCAAGCGGATCGGGACGAACCTAGGGCTCTCCGAAGGCACCGTGAAGACGCACGTCTCCGCGATCTACCGGGCGTTCGGCGCGAGGAATCGCACGGAAGCGCTGATCGCCGCGCACCGCGCGGGTTACAAGGTGACGCTCTGACCTGAGGGGCTCGAGGACAAGTTCAAAGTTTTCCCTTGTCCTTATAAAGGTAGTAGAGCTTCACGTACTTGTTGAACGTGTAGAAATAGTGGTTTACCGACAGGACCCAGCCCATTTTCCCGTCAAGGAAACCACCGTTGAAGAAATAGACCTTGAAGAAGGCCCAGATTGGTCGTAGGACCACATCGCCCCAAAACGAGCACTTCTTACGCTGGTCTGCGTATTTCACCGCAGCGAGAGACGTATAGTGATTCAGCTTTCCAAGGTACTGATCCCAATTGTCATACGTGTAGTGGTACATCGGTGCCGAAAGCTTTTTCTCCGGGTAAGGAGAAAGGATCATTTCGTGCACCTTGCCTTCAACACGGGTTCCCTCAGTCGGGAAAAGCCTTTTCACAAAATCTGGCCGTAAAACGCCATGGGTTGCATGATTGTTATGGAATCGATTTTCGCGTTTGATCAGATAAGCTGCTTTTTTATCTGACGAAATGACGGACGTAATTTCTTCGGCAAGCTCCTTCGAAATCCGCTCGTCAGCATCAACGAAAAGGGTCCAGTCCGTTTCAGCAAGCGAAATCGCGAAGTTTCTCTGCTGCCCCCAGTCCCCGGAAAGCGAATGCTGAACAACGACCGCGCCCGCATTTTCAGCCAAGATCCTTGTCTTGTCGATACTGAAGTCATCGATGACGATGATCTTGTCGGCAAAGGCAACGCTTTTCACGCAGTCAGCGATGTTCCGCTCTTCGTTTTTCGCGAGAATCAGCGCGGTCAGGCCTTTTTTCATTGGCGTCTTTCCTTCGACTCGTAGGGAAACAGAGCAGCAGAATCCCTGCTCTCGTGACGGCTAGTACTGGGATGCGATCTCGATCGCGCGGTTCACCGACTTGTCGATGTCGTAGTACTTGTAGTCACCGAGACGGCCAAAGAACGTCACCTTCGCCTCGCGGTCCGCTTCCTCGCGGTACTTCTTGTAAAGCGCGATGTTCTCGTCCCTCACGATCGGGTAGTAGCGCTCGTTCTCCCCGCGGACGAACGCCTGCGGGTACTCGTAGGAAACAACGGTCCGCTTCGACTTCGTGCCGAGGAAGTACTTGTACTCGCCGATACGGGTGAAGTCGTAGTTGCAGGGATAGTTGATGACGGAGTTGTCCTGAAAAAATGGCCGGTCGAACCGGATGAAGTCGAACCGGAGGCTGCGGTAGGGGAGTTCACCGTACTTGTAGTCGAAGTACTCGTCGATCGGGCCCGTATAGAAGACGTGGTCGTAGTGCTCGGCCATTTCCTTCGTGAACGGGGTCTTCAGATGGACCTTGATTCCCTCGTGGCGGAGCATCTTCTTCACGAGCTTCGTGTAGCCCTCGAGCGGAATCCCCTGGTACTTCGCGTAGAAGTAGCGGTTGTCGCGGCCGACGTAGACCGGGACGCGGCCCGTGACTGCAGGGTCCAGGTCCTCGGGCTTCATGCCCCACTGCTTCAGCGTGTAGTGGAGAAAGACCTTTTCATAAATGTAGTCCGCGAGGAACTGCAGGTCCTTGTCGCCCGTTTTCCGAAGTTCGAGGATCGGCACCTTGCGGTTGAAGCCGAACTTTTCGAGAAGCTTCTCCTCAAGGGTCGCCGCCATCTTCTCAGGGAACACCTGGTGGATCGAGTTGAGGTTGAAGGGAAGCGGCACCTCCTGCCCATCGATCAGGGCGAGCACCCGGTGCTGGAACGGATACCACTTCGTAAAGCGGGAAAGGAACTTCCAGACAGGTTCGATATCGGTGTGGAAGATATGCGTGCCGTACTTGTGGACGTCGATCCCGTCGTCGTCAAAGTAGTCGTAGCAGTTCCCGGCGACCTCGTCCCGGGAATCGATGATGGTGACCTTGTGGCCCTTCTCCGCGAGAAGCCGCCCGAGGGTGGCGCCGGAAATGCCGCAGCCGACAACGAGATAGTTCATACCTGATCCTTTGGTGGCAAATAGCCACGGTTGCGGGCGGAAAACCCGCCCTTGGGTAATTCTTTTATTTTCACTCCTGAAGGTAAAAGACGCCAGCAGGAGCCGTTCCCAATAGCGGCTCAGACGCGCTCGATCGAGGAAAGCGCCGCTTCAAGCACCTCTCGCCCGCGGGAAATCGCCGGAACACTGCCGCTAATGAGACGGGCAGAACCTGAAGAGCTTGCCTCAAGCTCCGCCTCCACGCCGAACGGAATCGCCGTGAGTTCCTTCGTGTGCCCGAACGGGAGTCCGGCAAGAACGGGAATCCCGGCGTGGGAGAGCTTTGCCCTGAAGTAGCTGACAACGTCCCCGAACCTCAGGTCGCCCTCGCCCCGGAGATGCCGATCGACGCCTGAAAAGTCCCCGAGCACCACGGCGCCCTGACGCCCGAGGACACCGGACTCGAGAAGCTGCGTCAGCATCCGGTCGATGCGGTACGGCGGTTCCCCAACGTCCTCGAGGAAGAGGATGCCGCCCCGGACCTGTTCGGGTTTCAGGAAGTACGGAGTCCCGAGGAGCGAGACGAGGATGGAGAGGTTTCCGCCCCAAAGCGTTCCCTTTACGCCAGCGCTTATCGGTTCGCCTGCCTGATCCCAGGCGAGATCCCACGTGTCAGACGAAAGCGCCCGGAGGAAATTCCGCTGCGAAACAGGGCTCGTATGGCCCGGGGCGAGGCCTCCCGCCATCGGGCCCTGCCAGGAAGGAAGTCCGGTCTTCGCGAAAAGCGCGAGGTTGAACGCGGTGAAGTCCGAGAACCCCATCGCGAGGGGCTTTCTCAGAGCTATCTCAGGAAAGCGCAGCTTCGGGAGAATCCGCGCCATGCCGTAGCCGCCCCGCACCGGGAGCACGAGGTCGATCCCGGGGTCGAGGAGGAAGGAATTGAATTCCGCCGCCCGCTCCTCGTCCGTGCCGCCAAACTGCCGGTGGTTCCTGAAACCGCCTGAAGTCCGGACCACCCGGAAGCTGAGCGCCTCAAGCCCCTCGACGCACCCTTCTAACCGCTCGAGGTCGAGTTTCCCAGCGTCATCAGGCATCACGTACGTGCGGCTTGGAGTGACGAGCGCCACTCTCGGCTGGATCGCCTGCATGGCTAATCTCCCTTCCGCTTCGAGCGGAAAAATTTTTTCAGAAGCACGAGCGACTCCTCGGCGAGCACGCCCTTCGTGACGAGAATGCTCCGCCGGACCGCCGGGCTCGAGCCGAGGTTCACCGCTCCTCCGAACGCGCCCTTCCGTTCATCCGAAGCGCCGAACACCACCCGCTCCACGCGGGCCTCGGCAATCGCCCCGGTGCACATCGGGCAGGGCTCGAGCGTCACGTAGAGGGTCGAGCCTTCAAGCCGGTAGTTCCCGAGCCGCTCCGCCGCCTCCCGGATTGCCCGGATCTCGGCATGCGCCGTAGGGTCGTGAAGGCGGATTGGCGCGTTCCGTCCGCGACCGATGATTTTTCCGCCCATCACGAGGACCGCTCCGACCGGAACTTCGCCCTCTTCCCCAGCCTGCTTCGCTTCGGAGAGCGCTTCCCGCATGAAGGCCTCGTCACCGGGCTCTTCCGGAACAATTCCGGAAGGCTTCGAATTCACTTCCCGGTTTTTCTTCTGGAGCGCCGCGCGGGCTTCCAGCCTGCGTTTCGAACGGAGGACCTCTGCGAATTCGATCTCCGCCTCCACCCGCCCTGTGCTCAACCCAGGCGAAACGAACGCGTTGAGGCGCCCCTCCCTGTCAATCCAACCCGTTTCCCGGGCAAGGGCGAGAAGGTCGTCCACTGTTCCCTTCAGGAACGACCCGGCGTTTTCCAAAAAACGCACGACGCCGTCAGAGCCCCTCTTTCCCGCTTTTTCCGCTTCCGCCGCGTAAAGCGCGGAGACAGCGAGCACCGCGTGGCGGTCCGCTGCGGGTGCGATTCGTAGTGCCGCGACTGGCCACCCCTTCCGGATGGAAAGCTCAAGAAAACGCTCTGCATCCGCCTTTTCCACCCGCTCGGGGTACGGAAGCGGCCCTTCCATCACTTCCTCCACCCGGGCATCGGGAGCCCGTAGACCGTCCGGACCCGCTTCGAGAGGAAGAGGTAGAGCGTTCCGACGAGCGCGACCCCGGACGGAATCGCAAAGTCGGCGGGTCCTGGCTGCATCCCGTAGAGCGCATAGGCCGGAATGGAAACGACGGGACCCGCGAGCCAGAGGAGCACGATCGCGGCCTTCGGCACCCACGGCTTCCGCTTCCAGACGAGGAGCCAGATCGCGGCTGAATAGAAAAGAACCGAGAAGAGCGCGGGGAGTGTGTAGCGGGCGAGGAGCCCTATCCCTCCCATTCCGTAGAGCCTCGCGCCTGTCGAAACAAGGATCACGATGAGAAGCACGAGGTTCTGGAACGCCATGAAGACGAGGAGCGCGAGGAAGGCGAGAAAGAGACCCGCAACGCCTCCCTTCCAGGGCTTCAGGTCCTCACGCCCCGCATCAACCTGCGCCGCGCTCCGCTTCAGGCTCGCGATGAGAATCGCGAGAAGTCCGATGAGAATCGCGACCCCGAGCCACGCCTGGAATGATTCCGCCATAGTCTTTCTCTCCTCGCCTCAGTCTGCCAGCTTGTCAGTTCGCCTGCTTCTTCGGAATCGCGAGCGGCGGAAGTTTCCTCCCGCGCTTCGTCCCGTAGGTGAGCTGCACGCGGTCTGAGAGCGCGAGGTAGAAGCTCGCCGCAACCGCATAGATCACGGAAGAGAAAAGCCCTGGGACGTTGAGGTCGTTCGTGAAGTAGAGGAAGAAGGAGGCGAGCGACGCAACGGGCCCGAGGACCCAGACCGCAGCGATCGCCTCCCCGACCACCTTCGCCTTTCTCGCGAGCGTGAGACGGACGATCACGTAGCCGAAGCAGAGGATGAAAAGAACGTCCGGAACCATCGGCGAAAGGATCTGCCACCAGGCGTAGTCGCTCGAGAACTGGAAAATCCGGTAGGCCTGCGCCGCATCCACCGCGGTGTAGATCACCCAGTAGAGGAAGAAGAAGACAAGGGTCGCCGTGAAGAGGACGAGGGATCCCGAGAACCCGCTCCGGCGCCCGGCGCAGGTGAGCGCGGGCGGCACCTTCTTCCCCGCGAGCCAAAGCACCCACGTGGGAAGGGAGACCGCGAGAAGCGCGATCACCGAGACAAGAATGATCTGAAGCGGCGAAAAGTGAACCATTCTCTAGCCTTTTCTGTTATTGAAGCCCGGGGAAAGGAAGTTTAGCGGGAGGCCGTACTGCCAGCGTCGTCCCGCGCGGGTAGCGAGAGTTCCTCGATGATCCCGCAACGTTGGCCGAGAGTGTGGCCGCGGCAGCTCTTCTCAAGCTCGAGAAGTTTCTCCCGCAGGCGCGAGAGCTGCGCGATCCGCGAATCGACCTCGTCGATCTGCCGATGGAGAAGCTCATGGATGTGGGCCGCCTCGGCAGGCTTGCTCGAGTCGTAGTTGAGAAGCTCGCGAATCTCCCCGAGGCTCATGTCGAGCTTCCGGCAGTGCGCGATGAACTGGAGCCGGTCGAGATGCCGCTCGCCGTACGCCCGGTAATTGTTCTCAAGACGAGTCGGTGGATCGATTAGACCTTCCTTCTCGTAATAGCGAATGGTTTCAACGGGAAGGCCCGTTGCCTTCGCAAGTTCTCCGATTCTCATGATTAAGAGTAATTCCCAATTACAACGGGGATACCTGCCTCTTGACCCTGTAGCTACTGCAGGCTTTTTAATGAAAGCATCATATCAGACAACTCTATTTTCCAAGAGGAGGCCAGAAATGGCTCAATCCTGCTCGTGCGAAGCCTGCACGAAGAATGTTTCCCGCTTCCGGGTGCCGGACATGGACTGTCCGGTGGAGGAGGGTGAGATCCGCACTGAGCTCGAAAAGCTCCCAGGCGTTCTCTCCATCAAGGCGGACACGGCGGCGCGGACACTCGAAGTAACGGCGTCGACCGCGACTGAAGGCGATATCCTCAGGGCGCTCGAACGCGCCGGGCATCCGGGCGAAGCGCTTGCGGGTGAGGTTCCCGAAGCCGCTTCTTCCACGCTTGTCTTCTCGGTCCCGGACATGGACTGCCCGGTGGAAGAGAACGAGATCCGCGAGGAAATGAAGAAGCACGGGGAAATCCCCGAAGGCCACTACGACACGAAGTCCCGCCGGATCGAGTTCAGGGTGCCTGAATCCGCAGTTCCTGAAATCCTTGAAGCGCTTAGGGCCGCGGGACATCCCGGGATCCGGATTGAGCCTTCCGTCCGCCTCGTCTTCTCGGTTCCCGACATGGACTGCCCGGTCGAGGAGGGCGAAATCCGTGAGGAGATGAAGAAGCACCAGCGCCTTCCCGAAGCGCGCTACGACACGCGGGCGCGGACCGTCACGTTTGAAGCGCCTGAGTCTGCTACGCCCGAGATCCTCGAAGCCCTCAGGACTGCAGGGTATCCGGGCGAACTTCGGAAGGCGGCTCCGGCCTCCTCCTCTGAATCCGTCACGATCTACGTTCCTGAAATGGACTGCGGGGCGGAGGAAGCGGAAATCCGCGAGGCGCTCGCGGCCCGGCCCGACATTCCGGAAGGAACCTACGACACGTCGAAGCGCTCGATCGTCTTCCCGGTGCCGCGCGCAAAGGCTCCGGAAATTCTTGAAATAATCCGGAAAACCGGGTTCGATGCGAGGATCGCCATCCGTAAGAGCGCCGAGCCCGTGAAGATCACGATACCGTGGAAGAAGCTTGGCGTCGCGCTCGCGCTCGCGCTTGCGGCAGAGTACGTTTCGGAGTTTCTCCCCGCAGGGGATCCCCTCTTCTCGCTTTTCGGGAAAGGAATCGGCGGCCCGGAACTCTTCGGAATGGCGCTTGCCCTTGTTTCCATCGCGCTCTCCGGCGTCGCGACGCTCAGGCGCGGGCTCATTTCCTTCGCCCACCTGAAGTTCAACATGGCGGCCCTGATGGCGCTCGCCGTCACGGGCGCTTTCCTCACCGGGAACTGGCCCGAGGCCGCCATGGTGATGGCGCTTTTCGAAATCTCGGAAGCGATCGAGCAGCTCTGCCTCGAGAAGAGCCGGAGCGCCGTGAAGTCGCTTCTCTCGATTGTGCCCAAGACCGCGGTGGTGTTTCGGGGAGACGCCTGGAAGGAGGTTCCGGCGGAAGAGGTTTCGATCGGGGACACCGTCCGCGTGATGGCGGGCGAACGGATCAGCCTCGACGGCACGGTGCTCCGGGGCGAATCATCCGCCGACGAGTCAATGATCACGGGAGAGCCGGTTCCTGCCGCGAAGCGCCCGGGAAGCGACGTGTATGCCGGCACCGTGAACACGACGGGGGTCCTCGAAATCCGGGTGACCGCTCCGGCAACCGACACGATGGCGGCGCGGATCATCGCGTCAGTCGAAGAGGCCGAGCTGAAGAAGGCACCGGTGCAGCGATTCGTCGACCGGTTCGCGCTCTACTACACGCCGGTCGTATTCGCGGCTGCGCTTCTCACGGCGCTTGTTCCCCCGCTTTTCCTCGGAGGGGAGTGGCTCGACTGGATATACAAGGGTCTCGTCCTCCTCGTGATCGGATGCCCCTGCGCACTCGTGATCTCTACCCCGGTCACGATCGTGTCGTCGCTTGCCTGCGCAGCGCGCGAGGGGATCATCGTGAAGGGAGGCGTCTATCTGGAGGAGGGACGGAAGCTCTTGAACGTCGCGCTCGACAAGACAGGCACGATCACGACCGGGCGCCCGGCCTGCACGGACGTGATCCCGCTTGGAGCCGGCGTTAGCCGGGAGAAGGCGCTTTCGCTTGCCTCGTCCCTCTCGCAGCTCTCCGACCACCCGGTCTCCGCCGCGATCACGCAGGCCGCCCGTGAAGAAAAGGCGGAAGGCCGCCCCGCAGGAGGCCTCACCGCGATCCCGGGTGCGGGCGTTTCAGCAACGCTTGACGGCGCGACGCTTTCGCTCGTCTCGCCCCGCGCCGTGAAGAACGTGTCCCCCGCCCTCAAGGCGGCAGTCTCGAAGCTTGAAGGCGAAGGGAAGACCGTCTCCGTCCTCGCGGACTTCCTCGGGCCGATCGCAGCGTTCGGGGTCTCGGACACCGTGAAGTCCGGAGTCGGCGACGCGATCTCGGACATGAAGGCTGCCGGGATGACTCCCTGGATGCTGACCGGCGACAACGAGGCCGCGGCAAGGGCTGTCGCCGCCTCGGCAGGAATCAGCCACGTCAGGGCGAAGCTCCTTCCCGAAGAGAAGCTGAAGGAAATCGAGTCGCTCAGGAAGTCCGGCATCACCGCGATGGCGGGGGACGGCATCAACGACGCCCCGGCGCTTGCCGCGTCCGACATCGGCTTCGCGATGGGGGCAAAGGGAACGGACACGGCGCTCGAGGCCGCATCCGTCATGCTGATGGATGACAACATCGGGAAGATCGCGTTCTTCAAGCGCCTCGCCGAGCGGAACTACCGGTTCCTCGTCGCGAACATCACGTTCGCGATCGCGGTGAAGCTCCTCTTCGCCGCGCTCGACCTCGCGGGGCTCGCCACGATGTGGATGGCGGTCTTCGCCGACACCGGCGTCACCCTGATCGTCGTCGCGAACGGCATGCGGATGCTTAGAGCCGCGCCGAGGATCCGCGCCGAGATCGAAGCGGCCCGCGGAAAGGCACCTTCCGGCAATCTGCCCGCGAGGAGCGCTCCCGCTGCCGCCTAGGCCTTGGGAACCTTTCCCAAGGACTCCGGCTTCAAGAAACCGCTTCTCCCTCGGAGAAGCGGTTTTCCTTTCGCCCGCCTTCACGGTTTTCCATCACGGGGAAACCATAATTTTGTACACAAAAAACCTTCTGAACCCACAGGGAAAGGCCTGTGCGGGTTTTTTCCGCGCGCCAGATTCTTGTCCTAGATCATGAAGGACCGCTTCTTTTTCCCTCGTCATGCGCATCGGATGAAAAAGCAAAATCTAATCAGCAATTTAACCTAGGCAATTTCATCTAATTTAAGAGACAGCGGTTTCTGAAACCAAATCTTTCTCATTGATTTTAAACATTTTCCACCACGTTAAAAGCACGGAAAAAAATGTTACAGCTTGTTAGAATTCCCGCCATCTCCTTTCCCTGTCCCTAGGGGAAATCCCGGGAAACAAAGAGAAAGGCAAACCACAAGGAGTCTTGACATGGCATCAGAACTGCAAACGCCTGAAAAGAAGGTCGGGATCGGCGCGTACATCGCGCTCCTCTTCGCCTGCGTGTTCTTCTCGGGCGCCCTCGCCTCCACCCACTGGTGGGGCGTCTTCGACTTCACGACGCTGAACGGCGCCTGGGGCAAGGTGGTCCAGACCGCCCAAATGACGGACACCGGGACGCTGAAGACCGTCCTCGGCAACTTCCGCGGCAAGGGCGGCTCGGGCGCGATCGACGGCTTCTGCTTCGCCCTCACCCTCGTTCCGACCGTGATGTTCGCGATCGCGATGGTGACGGTCTGCGAGCACTACGGCGCCCTTGACGCCGCCCGCAAGCTCCTCACCCCGATCATGAAGCCCCTCTTCGGCTTCCCGGGTGCGGCGTCCCTCGCCCTCATCGCTTCCCTCCAGTCGACTGACGGCGGCGCGGCCCTTACCCGCCAGCTCGTCGACGCGGGTGAACTGAACGAGAAGGAGAAGAACATCTTCGCCGCGTTCCAGCTCACCGCTGACGCCCCGATCACGAACTTCCTCGGCTCGGGCTCCATTCTCTTCACGCTGATGGGACCGGACGGCAAGCCGCTCCTCCCGGTCGCGATCGGCGTCGGCCTCGGCGTGATTCTCCTCGGCAAGGTGCTCGCTGCCTGGATCATGCGCCTCATCCTCGTTCGCCAGGGCAGGAAGTCTGCCAAGGCGGCCTAAGGCGCATTCGGTCCTCCATCAACTTTTAAGGAACTAGAAAATGGCTGAAGAAAAGAAAGCGGCAGCTCCGAAGGCCGAGAAGAAGGAAATGATTACGGACGTGTTCGTCCGGGGCGCCCGCCAGGGCTGGGGCATCGCGATCAACTCCATGATCCCGAACGTCCTGATGGCGTTCGTGATCATCAAGATCCTGAAGGTCACCGGGCTCCTCGACATGATCGGCGCGGCCTGCGGGCCGGTGATGGCGATCTTCGGGCTTCCGGGCGAAGCGATCATGGTGCTCCTCGGCGGCTGGCTCTCGATGGGCGGCGGCGTCGGCGTCGCGGTGGCGGTCTATGAGAGCGGCGCCCTCACCGGCACCGACCTCGCAATCCTCGCCCCGGCGATCTTCCTCATGGGCTCCCAGGTCCAGTACCTCGGCCGGTGCCTCGGCGTGATCGGCGTCGAAGGGAAGATGATCCCGATCGTCATGGCGGTGCCGATCATCGTCGCCGTCATCTCGCTCTGGGTGATGCGTCTCATCGTCCTTGCGGCCTAATTAATTTGATCTAGAATGCACGGGCCGGCCGGCGCAGCTTTTCCCCTTTCGGAAAGGATGCCGCCGGCCTTCCGTTTTTTTTCTTGGTTGAAGTATTGGAGATTTAGCGAATGACTATTCTGCAGGACTTCCTGAAGGATCTCGAGGAGCTCGTGAACTTCGACTCCGGCACCCGGAACAGCGCGGGAACGACGCGCGCAGCCGAGATCATGAAGCGGCACTACGAGTCGATCGGCTTCACGGCCGAGCTCGTCGACCTCGGGCCTGATTGCGGAAAGGCGCTCCGCGCGACGAACAAGCCCGGCGCGAAGCATTTCGACATCATGCTGAACGCCCACCTCGACACCGTCTTCCCGGATGGCGAAGCCGCCGCACGGCCCTTCACGCAGGACGGGAAGCGGGGCTACGGCCCGGGATGCGTCGACTGCAAGTCGGGCGTCCTCTCGATCTTCTACGGCATCAAGTGCGCGAGGAAGGAAGACATCGACCGTCTCGCGATCCTCGTCTGCTGCAACCCCGACGAGGAGCTGATCAGCCCCTGGAGCTCGCCCTGGCTCCTCGAGCAGGGGAAGACCGCTGACCGCGTGCTGATCTGCGAACCGGCCCGCGCGAACGGCGCCCTCGTCCGTTCCCGGAAGGGAAGCGCGATTTACACCGTTACCTTCCACGGCCTTTCCGCCCACGCGGGGAACGAGCCCGAGAAGGGAAAGAACGCGAACGTTGCGCTCTGCCGCTTCATTGACGCGATCTACACGAAGTGCAACGACTTCAAGCGCGGCACGACCGTGAACCCCGGGATCATCACGGGCGGGAAGATCGTGAACGCGATCCCCGACCTCGCCACGGTGAAGCTCGACACCCGGTTCTGGAATGACGACGACGGGCGCTGGATCCGCTCCCAGATCGAGGAGGCCGCGAAGAAGGAGTGGGCTCCGGGCGTAACCGCCGAGCTGAAGCTCGACTCGTGGCTCCCCGCGATGCCGCTCTCCGATAAGACGAAGGCGCTCGTCGACGTAGTGAACCAGTCCGCGAAGGAAGTCGGCTTCACGGCGGAGTGGGTCGACGCGGGCGGCGGTTCCGACGGTAACCACATCGCCGAGTCCGGCGTTCCGGTGGTCGACGGCATCGGGCCCGCGGGCGCGTTCCTCCACACGGCGAAGGAATACGTGGACCTCGCGACGATCGAGCGCCAGGTGATGCTCCAGGCGCACATCTACTCGCACATCTAGCCTGAAGAAGGCTTGGGTTCCGGAGCTCCGATCGGCGCCAGAACCCAAAGGGGCGCCCGGGTTTCTCTCCCGGGCGCCCCTTTTTTCGTGCTAATCGCGATTTGCCTCTGGAGAAGGTAGAGGAACCTTCAGGCTCCCGTCACTTCCGGGCCACCCGCCCCGCGTCCCTTCCCGCCCTGTATTCCTCCCAGCCCTTCGCGCGGAGGACGCACGCAGGGCACTTCCCGCAGCCGTACCCCCACTCGTGGAAGTGCTCGTGGTCGCCTTCGTAGCAGGTGTGGGTTTCACGCCGGATGAAGTCGACAAGCGCGTCCCCGCCGGTCTCCTCCGCGAGAAGCCACGTCTCCGCCTTCGACCGGTGCATGAGGGGACGCTCGATCCGGAGGTCCGTCTCCATCCCGAGGTCGATCGCGAGCTCGAGCGCCTTCATCGTGTTCTCGCGGCAGTCGGGGTAGCCCGAATAGTCCGCTTCACCGACCCCGGTCCAGACCGCTTCGGCTCCGACCTTCCAGGCGTAAGCCGCGGCGTAGGTGAGGAAGATGAGGTTCCGGCCCGGGACGAAGGTGTTGGGGAGATGCGTCTTCGGGTTCATCGCGATCATTTCGCCCGGGCGCGTGAGCGAGCAGTCGGAAAGGCTTCCGAACGCCTTCAGGTCGAGAACGAGATCGCTCCGGAGCGAATGCGTTCCGAGGACGCTTTCGATTTTTTCGAGGATCCTTTTCCGGCACTCGAGCTCGACCGCGTGCCGCTGGCCGTAGGCGACCCCCATCGTGTACACCGCGTCGTACTTCTTGAGAGCCACGGCAAGGCAGGTCGTCGAATCCTGGCCGCCTGAAAACAAGACCACCGCAGTACGGGTCATATTCACTCCTCTCCCTTTTTTCCTTCCTCGGCTGAAGGCGTTCCTTCGGCGAAAATCTTTTCAAGCGGCGCCCCCGGCATCAGCGTCCTCGGGGTCGCGAGCTTCTCGAACCGGATCGTCATCGCGCCCGTCTTCGAAACTGCCGTGACGGTTCCCTCCCCGAATACCCGATGCCGCACGCGGTCCCCGGGGGCCATCGCGGCCCGGACGAGCGGCTCCCCCGTGAGGTACTTGTCCTTGTAGGCGATCGCCTCGTGCGCCGAGGCTTCAAGCCCTGGGTCGAGCGGCCGGACAAGCTTTAGCGTCTCCCGGTCGAGCTCGAAAAAGAACCTGCTCGGGTACCGGAACGTTCCCGCTTCGCTCGTTCCGTCTGAATGAAGGAGGATGAGAAGGTCCTTCGCCCGCGTCATCGCGACATAGGCGACCCGCCGCTCCTCCTCCATCTCTTCCACGGTGCTCGTTCGCGAACTCGGCATGATCCCTTCCGTGAACCCCCAGACGAACACCACGGGGAATTCGAGCCCCTTCGCCGCGTGGATCGTCATGAGCTTCATCGCGGGGCCTTTCTGTTCGCCGACATCCTCCGCGAACACCGCGGCCCGCTGCAGGAATTCGGAGAGCGACTCGGGCGAATCCGCGTCCGACTCGTACTGCGCGATCGCCTGGCGGAGTTCGGCGAGGTTATTCAGCCGCTCGTCTTCGCCTGAAAGCTGGAGCGCGGCCTCGTACCCGGTGTCCGCCATCAGCATGTTAAAGACGTCGCTTACGCGCCGCCCCGGCGCCTGAGCCCGGCACCGTTCGATCGAATTGACGTACTCCTTCACGGCCTTCGTGTTGAAGGGCTTTTCGTCGATGTGGCGCCTGAGGGCCTCGTAAAGCGTGAGGCCCTCCTTCCGCGCGAGCGCCTTAAGCGCCTCGGATTTCTTCGGTCCGAACCCCCGCTTCGGGGAGTTCACGGTGCGAAGGAACGCCGCGTCGTCCCCCCGAGTCAGCATCCTGACGTAGCAGAGCGAATCCTTCACTTCCTTCCGGGCGTAGAACGCGACGCCGGACCAGACGCGGTAGGGAATTCCGGCCCGAACCAGCGCTTCCTCGACCGAGCGCGAACTCTGCCTCGTCCGGTAAAGCACCGCGAACTCCTCCCACCCGCGGCCGAGCTTATGGAGGTGGAGGAGCGCCCGCACGAACCACGCGAGCGCCTCCTTCTCGGTCTTCTCGCCGTCGTAGACCACGAGGCTCGGGTTCGCGGGGTCCGCGTCTTTCCGGACCGGGGCGCCCTCGACCGGGAACCGGTCCTTGTTGTGGCGGATGAGGGAGTTCGCCGCGCGGATGATCGCGGGAAGAGACCGGTAGTTACGGAGGAGCTTCACGGTCCGGCATCCCGCATGGCTCTTCGGGAACCTGAGCATGATCGCGGGGGACGATCCCCGCCACGTGTAGATCGTCTGGTCGGGGTCCCCGACCACGAAGAGGTTCTTGTTCAAGTCGGAGAGGATGTTCGCGAGCGCCGCCTGGTCATTGCTCACGTCCTGGTACTCGTCCACCATCACGTACTGGAGCCGCTCCTGCCACTTCCTCCTGACCGACTCGAAGTGGTCGAGGATGTAGAAGGTCGCCCAGATGACGTCGTCGAAGTCGAGCCCGAACACCTTCCGCTCGGCCCAGAGGTACCCGTAGAAGATCTTGTCCGAGATCGCGGGCGATGTGATCGCCTTCTCGCGGAGCGCTTCGGGCGAGCTCTGCACGAGGTCCGCGATGTAGTTCGAGTCGTCCTTGAAGTTCCCGATCACGTCCTCCGCCGCCGAGAACTTCATGAGGTTCCCAGGGATCCCGAAGGTCTCGTAGACCTCGGCGAGGAGGTCGAGCTCGTCCTCCTCGTCGATCACGACGAAGTCGCGCGGAATCCCGACCGCATACCCCTCGTCCTTCAGGAACCGGACGCAGAAAGCGTGGAAGGTGCAGATCTGCCCGAGGTCGAGGTCGCCTGCCATCGCGCGGATCCGGGCCTTCATCTCCTGCGCGGCCTTGTTCGTGAAGGTGACGCAGAGGATGTTCTCGGGATTGATCCCGAGGTCGCGGACGAGATAGACGTAGCGGCTCGTGAGGGTCCGGGTCTTTCCGGACCCGGGCCCCGCGATCACGCAGACCGCGCCTTCCGTTGTCTCGACCGCGAGCCGCTGCTCGGGATTCAGCTCTTCAAAGGGCACCCTCTTTCCCCTTTTTCGAAAGTGTTCGTCAGGCGGGGTTCCGCTCCACGCTTCCCGCCTTCTTCGACTGATATTCTATCGGCCGCGGAAAGCCGGTCACGTCCGTTTCCTCCAGTGCATAGAACTGCGTGACGCGGCCGTCAGAATCCACTTCCGCCGCGAACCGAGGAAGGTGGCCGTTGAAGGCCGCGACCCGGGTGAGGAACGTGCCGAGGGGCTTCATGCCGATGGTTTTCCCGCCCGCCGCGTCCCATGCTTCCACCATGCGGGAGAGAACCGAGACCGCTTCTTCCCAAGGGACGCCGGACGCGATGAGAAAGGGGGCGGCGACCCTGAGGAAGGAGAGCCGGAGCTTCGGCGGAAGCGCTTCGTCGTCAGCGGGGAGCTGGCTCCGCACGTCGTCCGGATCCGGAGCCCGTCCTTCGCGCGCGAGGGAAAGAAAGGCCTCCGCCTTTTCCTTCCACTTCGGATCGATTCCTGGCGTTTTCCCGACAATCTCGCTGAAACGCTGGGCTTCCTCGACGCACACTCGCTTAAGGGCAGGAAGGAGCCTGTCAGTGAAAAGGAGCTTCTTCACGAACGGAAGGGCGCCGAGGATCCCTTTACCTTCTTCAGGCGCCAAGGCACTGCTGAGGAGCTCCCGCCCGTTCCGGTCCCAGAGAGCCGCGGCGAGGCTGGAATCAGGTCCCGGCATCTTCTGCCCCGGGACTTCAGGCGGGAAGGAAAGCTCGACGAGGCCCTTGCCACAGTCCTGCGGCCGCTCGCCGATCCCGCTCCCCCGCGCCACCTGCCACGCATAGGGAATCCGGAAATCCGGTGTCTTCCCTTCAATCGGAACGCGGGCGAGAAGGGAGAGCCTCATCGGCTGGCAGGTGAAGAGAGGCGAAAAAACGGCTTCGTTCCGAACCCCGATGATCACAGCGGCGGGGCCGAAAGGGCCTCTCACTGCCGGCTGCTTCGGGCGTTCCTTTTTCCCTGGGGCCAGTGCCTGGGCCCGTGACGGCACCCGGACGCGGTTCGCCTTGACCGTGCGCGCCTTCCGTTCGGCCTCCGCCTTCCGTTTCCGGGAACGGAGGGCAAGGAGAAGGAGAGCCGTTGCGGCGATCGCCGCGAAAACGATCAGAACGCCAAGCTCGGTACTCTCCATCCGCGGCCTCCTCGCCGAAAAAACTGCATCAACCTGCCCATTCTACGTGGGGAGGGGAAAAGCCGACGCCCGGGCGATTCCTCTGGAAGTTCATCCAGTCCATGCTCTAGGCGGGTGAAGCAATGCGCAAAGGGACGTCAGCCGATCGAGAAGCCGGCGAGCGGCCCCGCCTCGATCGTCACCCAGTCGGGAACCGAGAAGAGCCCCACGGTGCCGTCTTCCGACTCGGATTCCTCCGGATTCCCCTTAACGGCGACGAGGATCTCGTTCTCGGGCTCGACGAGAGCCTTCGGGATGGGGAACATGGTCCCGTCACCGCCTAGCGACGGCGGAACGAGGCGGCCGTTGAAGGAAAGGGCAACGGTACCGGCGGAGTTCCCGAGGTCTAGGAGGAGAGAACCCCCTTCCGGAACTGGTGGAAGGTCTGGCAACGAGGGAGCGAAGCTATAGAGAAGCGGGCCGTCGGACGCGGACTTCATCCAGTCGTCAGGCGTAACAAGCGGAGCCGGGGCCGACTTCCCGCCCTTCACGAACCAGCCTGACGCACTTGTCGCCGCGAGTCGCTTCGGGGCGGCGGCGGACTCGATCCGGATACGGGCCGTGGTCTCTTTCAGCGCCGTCACCTGAATCAGGGGTCCTGCGGCAGACCCGATAGCAATCGGATCGGCGTCTTCAGGAACAAGGGTGATTTCACGGGCAGGTTCCGGGATCCTGAGGCTTCCGGCAGTCGCTTCCGAAGTCTCGACCGCGAGCTCCCAAGTGTCCCGGCCGTCCTCGCGCCCGACCGAGGCTGATGTGACGAGGATTCCGCCTTCCGTGAAGTCCGGGCGGCGAGTCCTGAGAGAGGCGATGCCCTTCCGGAGCAGTTCCGAATTGATTTCGTCCCAGGGTTCCGCGCGGCTTGTGTAGTTCTCAACTCGGGCGATCTCACTCCGAATCGAGATCGCGGAACGGTCGCCCGCTTCCGTAATGGCGGACGATCCTGAAAGCACGGGGCCGGACGCCGCAATCGATCCCCCGAAAAGAACGAAGTTGAGGAGAAGGTCGAGGACTGCCGCGGAATAACCCCGGATTCCGGACAGCACCAGGGCGTCCGTTTCGAAGCCCGCAGCATGGAGCCTTGATCCGGAAAGCGCGGCGTCTGAAAGCGCTGCAGCATCCGCGCACTGCATGAGGCACCCGAGCTGCTTCGCGGCCTTAGCCCATTCGCCCGCGTCCCGGACGCTTCCGTCGTCCTCGGGATCGAAGAGGATGAGAAGATCGGCGTACGGGACGCCCTGCCCGAAAGTTTTTTCCCCTTCCATTTCCCCTCCGCAACGTATTTCGTTCGCGAAAACTCTCTTGCCAGTCTCACCGAAGCCCGATTCAGGGGCCCTGAAGCGGCCCCGATTATAAAGTTGGAAGGAACCTCGGCATCAGGTCGGAAGGCGAAACCGTGCTTCCGCTTCGGCTTTTGCTGAAAAAGGCAAATTCCCCGGACTCCTGCCGCTTCATCTCCCTCAGCATTCCTTAGAATCGGAAGAATGTGAAGCAAAAGGAAAGCCCCCTGAGCGCCCGTTCCCTTTCTAGGAACTCCAATCTTCTCCCTCCACACATGATCACGGCACTGCTCGCGCACCCCTACCCGCGCTTTTCTGTCATCACCATCCCGCTTCTCAAGGGCCTGAAGCAGCAGTTCCCGCAGATGGACCTCCGGGCGCTCTACGACATGTACCCGGACGGTTCGATCGATCTTCTCGCCGAGCGCGAGGCGATTTCGCGCTCGTCCCTCATCATCGTCGCTCACCCGGTCTTCTGGTACAGCGTCCCGGCGCTCCTGAAACAGTGGTTCGACGAGGTGCTCGCGTACGGGTATGCCTACGGTGAAAACGGAACCGCGGTGAAGGGGAAAGGCGTTCTCTGGCTCCCGTCTCTCGGCACCGGGTACCGCGAGGGGGAGTTCCCGGGAGAGGTCGAGATATCGGAAGTGGAAGCGCCCCTGAAACGCATGTGGACCTTCTGCGGCGCGAAGTGGCTCGATCCTGAAATCGTCGACACGCGGAAATCCCTCACGGCGGAAGGCTTTTCCGACCTGATCGAGCGGCTCGCGAACCGGATCGCGGACTGGGAGTCCTACCATGATTGAGCTTGTCTGGACAAAGCTCCTCGAATTCTGGAGCGTTTTCCTCTCCCAGGCCTCGGCTCTCCTCCCGCCGACCGACTCGATCGAGGCGGGCGTCGCCTTCGCGCTCGTAGCCGCGGTGATCTTCGTCCCCGTGATGTCCCGCATCGGGCTCGGGACGATGGTGGGGTACCTCGTCGCCGGGATCGCGGTGGGACCGTTCGGGCTCGGGCTCGTGCAGGCGGTCGAAACCATCATGAACTTCGCCGAGTTCGGGATCGTGCTCATGATGTTCCTGATCGGTCTCGAACTCGACCCGAAGCGGCTTTGGGAAATGAAGGTCCCGGTGTTCGCGGGGGGGCCGCTTCAGATGGTGCTCTGCGCGGCGCCGTTCGCCGTCCTCCTCACCTACGCGGGGCTTCCCGTGCAGTCCGCGATCCTCGCCGGGTTCGCGCTCGCGATGAGCTCGACCGCGGTCGCCGTGCAGGAGCTCACGAACCGCGGCCTCATGGCGCAGCCTGTCGGCCAGAAGGCTTTCTCGATCCTCCTCTTTCAGGACCTCGCGTCGATCCCGCTGATCGCCGTGATCCCGGTGCTCGCGCTCACCGCCGGCTCGGCCGCCTCTGGGACCGGCGACGCGAGCCCGCACGCGGCGGACACCCTCATCCGCTCCGTGATCGCCCTCTTCCTCATGGTGGGCGTCGGGCGCTTCTTCACGGTGCCGTTCCTCCGGTTCACGATCCAGAGCGGCGCGAAGGAAATGCTTTCCGCCTTCGCGCTCCTCATCACGGTGGCGTCCGCCTGGGTGATGCAGGCGGCGGGGCTCTCCTCCGCGATGGGCGGCTTCATCGGCGGCCTGCTCCTCGGCAGCTCCGGCTTCCGGCACCAGCTCGAGGCGGAGCTCTCCGGGATCAAGCAGCTCCTCCTTGGCCTCTTCTTCGTCACGGTCGGGATGAGCATCGACATGAAGCTCGTGCTGAGCCAGCCGCTCACCGTCCTCGCGGTCCTCGGCCTCCTTCTCGTCCTCAAGACCGGGATGCTCGTGCTCCTCGGATTCGTGATGCGGCTGAAAGGATTCGCGAACAAGCTGAAGTTCGCGGTGTCGCTCTCCCAGGGCGGCGAATTCGCATTCGTCGTCTTTTCGCTCGCGAGGAGCCAGGGAGTCCTTCCCGCGGACTGGTCCGCGATCCTCACGGTCGCGGTCGCGTGCTCGATGGGCACAACCCCGATCCTGATGGGAATTGCAGAGAAGTGGCTGCAGGCGCGGCTCAGGACGCTTAATAAGGAGCCGGAAGACGACCGCCAGGCGCTCGCCGAAGCGCCGAACCTCTCCGTCATCATCGCGGGGTACGGCGACTTCGGCGCGATCGTCGCCCGGATGCTTCTCGCGATGGGGATTCAGCCGACCATCATCGACAACGACCCGGAGCGAATCCGCCAGGCGAAGCTCTTCGGCACCAAGGTCTACTACGGGAACGCGGAGCAACTCGCGCTCCTCAAGGCGGCAGGGGCGGACGAGGCGAAGATCCTCGTCGTCTCGGTCGGCAGGAGCGATTCCGCCGAGAGGATCGCGGACATCGCCCACGAAGCCTTTCCGAACCTCCACATCATCACAGAGATCGGGCAGGTGGAGAAACAGGTGTCCCTCCTCACGAAGCCGGTCGAACCCTATATCGGGAGCTTCGACCCGGCGATCCGCGCGGCGCGGTCCTGCCTCGTGCGGCTCGGCGTCCTTTCGCCTTACGAAGCGCGCGAAGTCGGCGACATTTTCAGACGCTTCTCGATCCGGACGCTTGAGGAAATGGTAAAGGCGGGGAGCGGAAGCGAAGCCTCGATCGCCGCCTTCCGGACGAACGACGAAACGCTTGACGCCGTGATGCAGGAGATCCGGACCTTCAGGCGGGAGCGGCTAGCAACCGTGCGGTCGCGCTCGCTCCACATGAAGGCCGAAGGGGAAAAAGAGCGGTCGCCGCTCGAGGTTGGCGAGAACCCGGGCGCCGCAAAGGAAAAGAAGCAGGATGAAGCCAGAAAGCCTGAGGAAAAGGGGCTGGACGAAAAGCAGAACGCCAAGAACCGGTCCATGCGGGAAGACGCCTTCGCGGCCTGGCCCCCGATAAGGGATAAAAAGGAAAAAGCGGAAGAACCCGCGACCGGTGCCGCGGAAGAGCATTCGGCCGCAAAACCTGAAGAGAAGGAAGTCCCTGATTGCGGAACCCGAACCGTAAGCGAAAAAGCCCCGGTTCAGCCTTCTGCCGGCACCGAGTCGGCAAGAGCCCGGGAAGAGGCGCTCGCAGCGATCGAGCGCGAGGCCGAATCCGCGCCGCCCCCTTCGCCGGACGACCTTCCGGTGAATGAATACTTCAAGCTTTACGGGAACGGAAGGGAAGGGTCCCTTCCAGACGAATCCCAAAGGCAGAAAAAGGAATAGCCAAAACGGTCTCGTTCTCCTTATAAGCTGTTTTCCCTAGTTATTTGGGAGGAGTAACATTCCATTCCATTCGGCAGTCTTCCCTTTTGTATCGGGAAGACCGCCGAGGGAATGAAGGAACAAGCGTTAAGGAGAACGAATGGCTCAGATCTACAACTCGACCGAGCTCCGCCGGGAGCTGCACCCGCTCGCGGAAATCGGCCTTGAAACGAAGAAGACGTCCGAATTCGTGCTCGATCACCTGAAGGCGATCGGGGTTCCCGCGAAGCACGTCGGGAACACCTGCGGCGTGATCGGCGAGATCGACTCCGGGGTCCCGGGGCCGGTCGTCATGTTCCGCGCCGACATGGACGCCCTTCCGTTTGAAAAGGACGGGAAGCCTGTCGCGATCCACGCCTGCGGCCACGACGGCCACACGGCGATGCTGCTCGAAACCGCGAGCCGCCTTGTCGGGAAGATCAGGAAGGGGAAGCTGAAGCTCCTCTTCCAGCCCGCCGAGGAAACGCTCCAGGGCGCGAACGTGATGATTAAGGAAGGCGTGCTTGACGATGTCGACTACCTCGTCGGCGCCCACGTCCGCCCGATCCAGGACCTCAAGGTCGGAACCCTCTGCCCCGCGGTCGTCCACACGGCTTCCTGCCCGGTTGACATCTATATCGAGGGAAAGAGCTCCCACGCGTCCCGCCCGCACCTCGGCGTGAACGTGATCTCGGTCGGCACCTCGATCGTCGACGCGGTCGGACAGCTCCAGTTCAACCCGAAGCAGGTCTGGTCCATCAAGGCGACGCAGTTCGAGGCGAACGACGGCGCCCTCAACATCATCCCGGCAAAGGCCCATCTCGGGTTCGACCTCCGTGCGCAGACGACTGACCTCATGAAGGACATGATCGAGCAGTTCAAGCGTGTCGTGAACGGCTGCTGCGCGGCTTACGGCGCGACGGTCGAGTTCAAGTTCGCGACGCTCTGCCCCGCCGCGAACTATGACGAGGAAGTGACTGCCGAGCTCGCCGAATGCATCAAGGAAACTGCCGGTGCCGACAAGCTTGCTCCTGCCTGCGGCGGCGGCGGCGAGGACTTCCATTTCTACAAGATGGCGAAGCCCTCCATCAAGAACGGCTACTTCGGGGTCGGGGTCGGCGTCACCCCGGGCCTCCACAAGATGAACATGACCTTCGACGACACGCTGCTCCCGATGGGTGTCGCCGTGTTCGTAAAGTACGCCCTGCGGCACCTCGGCTGATTCCTCTCGGCATAGGGGAAACGCCAGCGGGCGGAAAGCTACCGGAATCTCCCGAGCTTTCCGCCTTTTCCTTATCCGCTCTTTCCTCTTTCGGGATCGTTCCTTAAAATAGCCGCGATTCAGATCAAACACGGCAGCAAAAGCATTCCTTTTCTTCAGGTTTTCGGACAAATGACGACACCCATTCGCAAGGCTGTATTTCCGGTGGCGGGCCTCGGAACCCGCTTTCTCCCCGCGACCAAGGCAGTTCCGAAGGAAATGCTTCCCGTCGTGGACAAGCCCCTGATCCAGTATGCGGTCGAGGAAGCCGCGAAGGCCGGGATCACCGAGATGATCTTCGTGACCGGCGCTTCAAAGCGCGCGATCGAGGACCATTTCGACTGGAACCCGTCGCTCGAAGCGGAGCTTGAGGAAAAGGGAAAGAAGGAGCTCCTTGCGGCAGTCCGTTCCATCTGCCCGAAGGGCGTCCACTTCATCTTCACGCGCCAGGGGGCGCCGCTCGGTCTCGGGCACGCGGTCCTCTGCGCGAAGCCAATCGTCGGGAACGCGCCGTTCGCCGTGATCCTTCCGGATGACCTCGTTGACGCCCCGGTTTCCTGCATCGGCGAACTCTGCGCGCTGCGCGAATCCCGGAACGGCGGGAACGTGATCGCGGTCGAGGAAGTCCCGCGCGAGAAGACGAACAAGTACGGGATCGTGAGCCTCGACAAGGCTGATCCCGAGCGGGTCGCTGGGCTTGTCGAAAAGCCCACCCCTGAAAAGGCGCCCTCGACCCTCGCCGTCATCGGGCGCTACGTGTTCGAGCCCTTGATCTTCGAACGGCTCGAGCAGGTGACGCCAGGGGTCGGCGGCGAAATCCAGCTCACCGACGCGATGGCGGCGTCGCTTTCCGACACCCCGATGCGGGTCTGCCGGTTCGCGGGCGAACGCTTCGACTGCGGCTCAAAGCAGGGCTTCATCACGGCAACCGTCCACTACGCCCGGAAGGCCGGGTATTCGGTCGAATAAGGGAGGGGAAAAGGAAATGAAGGCGCTTCTTACCGGAGGCACGGGCTTCATCGGTTCACACACGGCGGTCGCGCTCCTCGAAGCCGGAAACGAGGTGATGCTCTACGACAACCTCTATAACAGCAGCGAGCGGGTCGTCGGAGCGATCGAGGAGATCACCGGGAAAAAGCCCGGCTTCATGAAGGGCGACATCCGGGACGAAGCCCGGATGAAGGAATGCTTCACAACGTTCAAGCCCGACCTCGTGATCCACTTCGCGGGCCTCAAGGCGGTCGGCGAATCGGTCGCGAAGCCCCTCGAATACTATGACAACAACGTGGGCGGGACGCTCGCGATGTTGCGCGCGATGCGGGAAACCGGCTGCCGACGGCTCATCTTCTCCTCAAGCGCCACGGTCTACGACCTCCACAACCCCTCGCCGTACATCGAGGGGATGCCGGTGACGCACGCGACGAGTCCATACGGAGAAACGAAGATCCAGATCGAGACGATCCTCCGCGATCTCGCAAAGGCAGAGTCCGACTGGAGCTTCGTTAACCTCCGGTACTTCAACCCGATCGGTGCCCACCCGAGCGGCCTTATCGGCGAAGACCCGAACGGCATTCCGAATAACCTCGTTCCCTACGTCGCCCGCGTCGCGCACGGGAGGCTGCCTTTCGTCCGGGTGTTCGGTGGCGACTACCCGACGCGGGACGGCACCGGCGTCCGCGACTACATCCACGTGATGGACCTCGCGGAAGGGCATGCGGCGGCAGCGAACTACTGCCTCACGCATAAGGGCGAGATCCCGATCAACCTCGGAACCGGCAGGGGATCCAGCGTCCTCGACATCATCCACGCCTACGAGAAGGCCTGCGGCCACGAGATCCCCTATAAGATCATGGACCGCCGTGCGGGCGACCTCCCCTCCTTCTTCGCGAGTGCCGACCGCGCGAAGAGCCTTCTCGGATGGACCGCGAAGCGGGGCCTTGAGGAGATGTGCCGCGACTCCTGGAACTTCGAGCAACACCTCGCTGGCAAATCCGCCTGATTCCGGCTTTCCCAAAATCGAGTAGGAGGCGGAGCTCTGCTCCGCCGTCCTCTCACACCACCGCCCGTACGGGTCTCGTAGGCCCTGCTGTCAACAGGGTT